>JAUIKZ010000041.1 GCA_030433125.1 Alphaproteobacteria bacterium | reverse complement strand
CGCGTTTACGGTGTACCCAGCCAGAGAGGCGGATAGTTTGGCCAATGTGCTCTTTACGTAGCTCACCGCATGTATGTGTTCTGTAAGGGTGCATACCCATCATTAAAATCCTTTCAATGTTTTTCTTACAGATAAGAGTGTTCACAAAATAAAGTCAAGTTCGAATTAAAATCTGGGAGGCATATTTATAAGTCTGGCACGCGTTTATACACTCGCAGGGCCTCCACTACAAACAAACAATTTGGCACACTGCGAAAATTGGTAAAAAACTCTTACCGCACACTAACTAATTTTTAACTCTTTACCGCTAACATAAACTCAAAATACACGGAGTTTATAATGAAAAAAGTGTTAACATTACTAAGCGCTTCTGCCCTCGGCTTTACGGGCATATTCACACTGGGCGCAACCACCTCATCAAGTTATGCGACTGAGGCAGAGCAACCCAAGCAAGAAAAGCAATACACCTTCAAATTTGCAACTGATGATGTGGTGCAGGCTATGGCGCCCTTTCTTAAGACTGCAGAAAATGACATCTACGCCAACGCTTATGACTATGCCGCGCACATAATTCGCACCCCACATGTGTTTAACTATGTCACCAACAAAATCTTTGAACATGGTTTGTTTGCTCAAGGTACGTCTGATAAGGTGTTGAACGATCTAAAGCAAGAGTCAAACTTTGATAAAATTACTGCCGATTTTAATGCTCTTGGGGTTGGCATGACAGACCAGCAAAGAAAGCGTTTTATTCTTAACTACATTATTACCCTTCGCGCTCAATGGAAAGTAGAGGTCGCCCGTGAGGCCTATTACAGAGCTTATGTCAACCAAAACAACGGAAAGGCCCCTCGCCCAAGCGACGTTATTGGACTAATAGGCGATGATTTTAATATCACCAACCTCCAAGCCCTTAGCAAAATTGGTAATCAGCAACTCCGCGAGTCTTTATTACAGGAGTATCAGGCGATTTCCCAAGCCCAAAAAATTTCTAACCACGAAACGGACTTAGACTTTATACGCGGGGCGAAAAATATAGATGGCCAGGGTTTTGCCCTAGATATGCAAACCTCGCCATACAGAAATAATGACGGCACCCTCTACCCAGGAAAAGGCCAAATAACCCGTCAAGATTCGGCTGATAGCGGCGTGTTAGTAGCTGATTTCTCAGACTTTGTTGATGATGAAGAGGATGAAAATAACGATGCCCCTTCATCACAAGGACAAAGCACTCAAAAAGAAAATGTTGTAAAAAACGATTCTGATCTTTTTGATGATGAAAGCAGCGTTAGCGTTACGGACTCTGAGGAGGATGAAAGTAAAAAGAGCGACGAATCTATATCAAGTGACGAAGATGGAAACGACGACTTTAACTTCTTTGAGGAAAGCGCCTCAGAAGATGAAACCCAAGGTGTCATTAACCCCAAAAATAAGCTCCAGCCCAATGAGTTTAACAGCAAAGGAGAATGGGATCCGTTCGGAATTGACAACGAACCATCTGCACAAAACCAAGCACCAGCAGCAAGCTCTCCGTCTGCTGCAGCCACCGCCATCCCTGCTGATCAAGCAGACTGGGGAGCAGAACTGTTTGGCTATGGGGATGGTTCAGAACCCGCGAATGCACCGGCAACCGAAAAGACACTCCCAACCAACAGCGCTGACGAGTTTAGCAAGCAAGAGTTTAATGATTTATTAAGCAGAGCGGGCGTGAGTTATAATGACCTCTTAATATGGCATAAAGAAATACTTCGAAGTACCGTACGCAGGGGCTCCAATCAAGGGACTTGGAATAGCGTAACTAGTCGCCATGGCCTTGATAAAATGCGTGAAAACTTCTCCGCCCAAAACATTATTGCACGCGCCACTTTCGAAGCATTAAACAACGAAGGGCAATATTCTCAAAGTCTGCAAGAGGCTATTAATAACTTGACTAGCCCTAACGACCAACAGTTCCTCAACGCCTATGGCCAAGCTCTATGGCAGAAAGCGCAAGAAAAACGAGGGTTAAATAAGGGCCCGCAAGAAAAAAGCGCTGCTAGCGAACGCGGTGGTGATGCTTTTGATGGCATAGATTTAGGCGAGGGACAAGATTGGGGAGACATTGAGGACTTTGATTCCCTAGCACAGGAAGAAAGCGCTCGCAAAGAGCAAGAACGATACGATTCCTTAGCCGAGGCTCGTGAGCGTGACACTGAGGCTGAAAGCACCGCTAAAGAAGAAGACGAAGTGGAAGCAGCACCGCAACGCCCCGCTCGCAAAGCTTTAGAAGCTGAAACATTTACAAACATCGATCAACTGGATCGCTATCAAATTTTGCGCAACACGTTCCCTGAAGTGGATGATACAAAACTTGAGTCTATCGCGCGCCGTGAAAACAGCGTGTTTTCTGGCTATATTATGACCGAACTTAGTAATGGCCAGGAAAACTTGCGCTTCGATGACCCTCGCTTTGCAAATTCCGTTGAAGCTTTCGCCAAGGAATTGGGTCTCAGCCCTGAGGAACTACGCGCCAAAGAAAGTGACTTAGATGCAGCCATTAAAGCCCAGGCCGAGGAAGAGCACAATGTCGCTAGAAGGGAAGCAGCCAAAAAAGAACAATCAAGTGACCCATTTGCTGATTTATTTGATGAAAGCGGAAAGCCTCAGGGGGGAAGTGTCCCACAACCACCTTCTGTTACAGAAAAGCAAGTTAAAGAGGCCAACCAAACCCTTTGGGATGGCGCAATCGCGGGGAACTATTATGACGTGGCACGTGCCTTACAACTTGAGGCCAGCGTAAACGCTCTAGATCCGGTAAGTTTCGAAACAGCATTAATCCTAGCGTCGCAAGCAGACGAGAATGAAGAGCAACTTAGAGTTGTTGATCGCCTACTTGAGGCAGGAGCAGATGTGAATATTGCTAACCGAAATGGTGAAAACGCACTGCACGCTGCTGCACAAGCTGGCAACGCTGGCACTGTTAGGAAGCTGCTAGCGGCAGGCGCAAATCCACTCGCTGTTACCAATGAGGGCCAAACGCCACTTGATATAGCAAAAGAAGAAAACCATGAAGAAATAGTAGCTCTTCTGGAAGCGCTTCAAAGTGGGGATATTGCATCTAGACAGCCAATCCTACCAGCTCAACAAGATAAACCGCAAAGACCCGCTATGAGCCAAATGAAAGATGAGGATGAGCTGGAGGCAGCCGCGGCAACCACTGTGGCAGATGGTGCGGATGATGAAGATGACTTTTTCGGTGAAATAGACCTAGGTGAGGGCCAAAACTGGGGAGACATCGACGATTTCGCTCCAGCAAGCGTTGATCCAGATGTAGCTTCAGAAGGTGTATCACCTGATGTTATCGGAGGGGGATCTGATGGTGACGAAGAACCCCCTGTAGCAAGAAATCTAACCCCGGAATTTAACGATGCCGCAGACGATGGACAAGGCGAAAGAGAAGAACCATACTCAATACCCCCAGGTGAACCAGGCGGTAGCGCGGGCGCACCAGTGGGAGGTAGCGCAGTAGCGGACGATGAAGATGAGGGCGATGACAATAGCTCTGATGGGTCTTCATCTGATGGTGAAGGTGATGATAGGTCTGAAGCCGACTTCATACCAGATGAATCGCCATTTCAACGTGAATTCAACGAGCTGGTTCGTCTACAATCAGCGATTGCTAAATGGGATGCAAATGATAAAGGCGCAGACTACTACAACCTTATGAAAGAGTTGCACGCCAAAGCTGTCGAAGTGCGTCACCTTTACGCAGATGAGGTTCTTTATCCGATCGCAATAAAGTTGGAGCAACTGGAACGGAACAAGACTATAGAAAAAGAAAAAGTGCGGGAGGCGTTAAACTTTATCAGAACAAAATAACCCGTGTTCCAACACCACTCCAAGAAGGGCGGCCACACGTGCTGCCCTTTTTGCATTAACCAACGTCTTGCGCTTAACCGTCTCCCTTGGTAAACATACACATAAGATTATTAAAAGGAACAATTATGAAAGCCGAAACACAAAATTTGGTTACACAAATAGAACAAAACCTCGCCACCATTCGGAGGTGTCTTTGACTGGAACACCAGCCTCAAAAGGCTCGAGGAGTTAAACCAGCAAGCGCAAGAGGAAAACCTGTGGGATGACCCCGCAGCTGCCCAAAAGATATTAAAAGAACGTACTATCCTTGAGGACAGCGTTAACAAAGTAAAGGCTTATTCCACGCAACTAGCGGACATCGTGGAGTTATACGAATTGACGGAACTGGAAGACGACGACGGTGCCCTTCAACAGCTTGACGCCGAACTGGCGACCCTGTTTCAGCAGACGAATCGATACCGCCTAGAGGTGTTGTTGAATGAGGAGGCTGACCCCAACCCCTGCTTTTTAGAGGTGCACGCCGGCGCTGGCGGCACAGAGGCGCAAGATTGGGCCGAGATGCTGTTACGCATGTATAGCCGTTGGGGGGAAAGCAAGGGCTTCAAGGTGGAATGGATTGACGAAAACGCCGGAGAAGATGCCGGTATAAAGTGGGCCACACTTAAGATCACGGGCCATATGGCCTATGGCTGGCTCAAAACGGAAAGTGGCGTGCATCGTTTAGTGCGTATTTCGCCATTCGATTCGTCCAACCGTCGCCACACCAGTTTTGCCTCTGTATGGGTTTACCCCGAAATTGATGATAATATCACCATTGATATTGCTGACAGCGACCTGCGTATTGATACATTTCGTGCCTCGGGCGCCGGTGGTCAGCATGTGAACACCACTGAAAGCGCCATTCGTATCACGCACATTCCCACAGGCGTAGTGGTGCAATGCCAAAATGACCGTAGTCAGCATAAAAATAAGGCTACGGCGATGAAGGTGTTAAAGTCGCGGTTGTATGAGCGTGAGCTGCGAAAGCGTATGGAAGCCAGCACCCAACAAAGCGCTAATCGGGGTGATAATGGATGGGGCAACCAAATTCGTTCCTATGTGTTGGCGCCCTACCAAATGGTGAAAGACCTGCGCACCAGCCACGAAACGAGCAACACCACGGCGGTTTTAAATGGCGATTTAGATGGCTTCCTCGAAACGTCACTTGTGCATAACAAAGGATTTAAAGAATAATACGGGGGCTTTTCTTCCATTCTACTTTTATACTTGCAAATATCTTAAAAACAGATACGCTGTATAAAAAGAACAAATAAACAAACGCAAAAAGCCCTCTTTTGAGAGCTGAAAAACAAAAAAAGATGTTAGGAGTAAAACAATGAAATCTTTCTCAAAAACAATGTTAGCTGCCACAGCAGGCCTTATTGCATGCGTATCCGCCCCAAAAGCTGATATAATTGGTCCCCTTACATTTCATATGGAACTTCCCAACCGCACAGCTGATTTGCTGACCGTACACCTTATCGCCAAAATGAAAGAGCTTGGCTACATTCCTGGGAAGAACGTCGATTACGAATTTAAATTCAGCGACCGTGATTCTGTAACCGTTACACACAAAATGGAAAACGGAGAAGAAATGCGTGTGTATGTGCCCTTCACCACCCAAAGCGCCCAAAAGTTTGCTAAAGAAAAAACAGGTATAAATGAGGTCGTCTTATTCAGCGCCATTACGGATCCCAAGTCAGCTGGTTTGCTCGAAGCAAAAAATATAACCGGCGTATCCAATTACATTCCCGTTGCACGCCAAATAAAAGCTATTACAGACATTATCGATAATGTTAAACGATTGGCGATTATGCATAATCCTGAAGAAGCCAACTCAGTGTTTATCCTTGAAAACGCTAAAAGAGCCGCGGAAGAAATGGGGCTGACCTTGGTTGTAATAGAATTTTCTAAAGAGGAGGATCTAAACGCCGCCCTAGAAAAAGCAAACGGCATGTACGATGCTCTTTTAATTAACGAAAACAACCTTGCGCTTTCTTTGCTGCCGGCTATTGCGAAAAAACTCCATCCGCAAAAATTGCCCATTATTAGTTCAAAACATCCGTCCTTAGACTTTGGCGCCTTAATGTCAGCGGGTGTTGACGAGGCAGACGTAGCCAACGCCACAGCCGCTATGCTCCACCGCCTTCTCAAAGGCGAGAACGTGGAGAAAATCCCTTTTAAAACACTAAAAGAAATGCGCGTGGCTTTAAATGAAGATCTCGCAAAAAACTATGGCCTTAAGCTTGCAAAAGAAAAATACAATTTATACGAGGTTAACGTTCGCAACCGATGAGCCATACATTTACAACAGATATCGCAATTATAGGGGCCGGTCCAACTGGCCTCTTTGCTGTATTCCAAGCGGGGATGCTTGGATTTAAGTGCACCCTCATAGACAGCCTGCCCGAAATAGGCGGGCAGTGCACGGCTTTATACCCCCAAAAACCTATATATGATATTCCGGCTTATCCATCCATAACAGCGGGTGAGCTTATCGAGAAGCTCGAGCAGCAAGCCATGCCCTTTAACCCACAGTTTGTATTAGGGCAAAGTGTTACAACCTATCATTTTGATGAGAGCACCAAGCTCTTTACCCTTGAAACGTCCGAAGGGTTAAAAATAGCCGCCAAGGCAGTTGTTGTAGCGGCAGGTGGTGGCGCTTTTGGACCAAACCGCCCACCGCTCAAAAATATTGAACAATATGAAGAAAAGTCTGTGTTTTATAGTGTGCGTAAACCGGAAAGCTTTGCAAACAAACATGTTGTGATTGCAGGCGGCGGGGACTCAGCGGTAGATTGGGCTAACATATTAGCGGATATAGCGGCGAGCGTAACCGTAGTGCACCGGCGCAGCAAGTTCCGCGCCCATCAAGACAGCATTAACAAAATGATGCACCTTGTAGATGATGGTAAAATCAGCCTCTGCACGCCTTATCAGCTACATAGTTTGGTGGGAGAAAACGGCCAACTCTCCGACGTGGTTGTGTCGGATCTAGACGGAAACAAAGTTGAGCTAGCGGCGGATGTGTTGCTACCTTTCTTCGGGTTGCGAATGGACCTAGGCCCCTTAAAACAATGGCCTTTTGATATTAGTGAAAAAGGGATAGTGGTCGACCCACTAACCATGGAAACAAGCATAAAGGGCACCTATGCCATTGGCGATGTAGCCTCTTACCCCAACAAGTTAAAACTCATCTTATGTGGCTTTTCAGAGGCGGCTATGGCTGTACATGCTATACGCGCGCAACTGCACCCGAACCACACGTTTCATTTTGAACACTCCACCACTAAAGGCGTGCCAGGAAGTTAAAACAAACCTACAAACTTATATTTTACGGCAATTGAGCTGGGCAGAAAAACGCATAAATTAATGAGCACAAAAAAACCCTCGGCAGAACCGAGGGTTTTTGCATAAGAGTTAAAACCCTTATTAGAAAGAAAGACCAAGACCAGCTTTGAAGTTAAGTTCAGAGTTGTCGACTTTCTTGTCACCAGCGTTAGCTTTGTGGAACACAACGTTTTCGCTGCTAATGTATTCTGCACCCAAGTAAGCGTTAAGGCCAGGAGCCATAGTGAAGTCAACACCACCAGCAAAGTGGCTAACTGATTGGTCAGCCGCATTATCAGCAGCAGCCCATCCATCACCAGTATCGTTAAGCTTAAGCACATCTTTTCTTGAGCCCATAACCATACCAGCGCTGATTGTTGGTTTACCCATCACGAAAGATAGGCAGTAGCGCAACGCACCACCAAAGAAAGTGCCAGAAGAAAGCTTAGCAGTTTCATACTCTTCTTTGTCCATGCCAGCACCCATGTTGCTTGTCATGAAACCAGAGATAGTGAAATCTTTGTATCCACCTTTAACACCAAAGTGGTAGTTCAAGTGGTTACCAAGAACACTATCAGTATCAGCAGTAGCTTGGTAAGAAGCAACACCCGCTAAACCAAAGTGTGCACCATTTACTAATTCGTAGTCTAGGTTCAAACCACCAGTAAGGTTCAAGTTGTCTAACATTTTGTAGTCGTTAGACTTACGAGCAAATTCAGCAGTGTTGTCTGGCGTAATGCTCAATGCGAACATTAAACCACCATTGCCATTGATTGGCATAAAGCGGTCAGTTGTAATTAGCAAGCGGTTAGCATAAGATGCGAAAGAAGAATCAACCTTCCAGTTTAGGCGGTTGTTTGCTTCTTCAACAAAAGCATCTGCTGCCGCATTAGCAAGAACTGCTTCCATGCCAGCTGGTGTCACAGAATAAGAGTGACCAGTGTTTACCATGCCATACTTACCAAACCAGTCAGCGCCACCCATAAGTGTAGCGTGGGCTAATACGTTGTCAGCTGCTTTTTGACGACCAAAACGGAACTCAACGAAAGGAACTTTCATGAAGATGTTTGCATCTTGAACCATGGCAGAAAGTTTACGAGTGTTTTCGTCTTCTGAATCAGTTTTAAAGCCCAACAAGTTCAACTTCATTACACCACCGTAGTGAAGCATGCCATGAGAACCCTCAACTGTGAAGCGTAGTTTTGCTTCGCTAGAGCCCATACCAGAGTGATTTGCGAAATATGACACATCGTCATCTCCATCACCGAAAGCTTTGCCGTTAACCGTTTTGCTGGCAGCGCCTTTAAAGTTAATATCAAGGTGACCACCAACAGTTGCCTTCAAACCGGCAGTTGGAGCTGGACACTTTTCAGCTTTAGCGTCTGCACTTGCGAACCCAAGGCTAAGAGCCGTAGCTGCTAATAATAATGATTTTTTCATTTTTCCTCCTTGTATCATCATTCATCTTTTTTTAGTTTTTAACGTGAAGCGTTGCAATTAAAACTTACGCAAAAACCAATTTTGTTAATTTGTGTGGTAAAAATGTTACTGCTCAGTCAGTGTTCTTTTCACAATTACCACCACACACAGGTAACAAAACATCAAAACAACTAACAGAATCTTAACAGCACTACCACCTAATTTGCTGAATAGGGTATTTCCCTTAAATTTGTGTGGTAATTGCGCAACAACGTTCATTTGTTGGCCCATTTTCAGGATAGATCCGGCCCTCTCTTCACCGTGAGGGCCCACTATAACGCACGGTCCATAGTTAGCAATTCTAACCATAGGCACCCCCTCCTCTACGGCGCGCGCTTTGTTTAGCAAATAATGACTTATCGGCCCGCGGCTTCCAATAAACCAGCCGTCATTACTAACATTCAAAAGGAAATCAGGTTTTTCTTCATAATTCATGAGACTCGGGAATAGCGCCTCATAACAAATTAAAGGGAAGTAAGAAACGCGTTTTGTCCCCACAGCAATATAGGTATTCGTAGGTGGCGACCCTTCTGTGTAACGAACTGTAGAGCTGTTAATGGCTTTAAGCTTGGGCGCCACATATTCTATCCAGCTTGGCATCGCTTCGCCATAAGGCATCACTTTATATTTTCTATACACATCTAGTTTCTCACCGCTGCTGTTAAAGGCAAGTAAACTATTAGAGAATTTGGGTTCACCCTTAACATACTCTCGGTAGGTGGCGCCTGTAAGCAACACAGTTTCGTGAGGCAGCTTGAGTGACAATAAGTCATTAAAATGTGGATTTTCTAATATAGAGAATCGAATGGCTGATTCAGGTAACAATATTATAGAGCCCTCCGGCGCCTTTGCCATTTCCTCTAGATACATCAAAAAATGGTTTCCTGCATAATTGCGGTAGATTTTTTCTCGCTGTGGCACGCTTTTTTGTATTAAGAAGATCTGCCCGTGCACGTTGCCACCCATCAAGGTAATCTTGTTTTTCCTTCCGACATTCCTTGAGATCTTCTTTTAAACTCTTTTGTTTTTCGAGTAATACCGCAGT
>JAUIKZ010000040.1 GCA_030433125.1 Alphaproteobacteria bacterium | reverse complement strand
GGTGCGGGCGTAGGCCTCTTTATCTGCGCTGGCCAATTTTTCGGCCTCCTCAAGCGTTAAGCTATGTTTGAGTTTCTGAATAATGGAGAGCTTTTGCTCGACCTCTGTTAAGCCCGTGTACAGCTGGAAGGTTACTGATGGGCTCACGTCGTGTGTGTCGGCTGCATAAGTAGGATCCTTTACATGACAGGTGTAAGAAATTATGTTGTTACTATAAACCGAAAACACGGGGAATTTAAAGTCAGTTTCCTTATGGCCCATAAGACTAACCTCCGCCCCCACGGCTAGTAGAGCGCACCCTTCCTCTAGAGTAAGAGGGGTGGTTGTCTGCCAAAAACGACCATTTTTTTCTACCTTACCTGTTAAGGCGGCTAAAAAATCTTGTTGGCTAAAATCAGTGGGAGCTGGCACGCCTGCAAAGCTCATAGGGGTGGCAGCTAGTTCTTCAGAAATTGCGCTGTTTGAAGCCGGCGCAACTTGTTCAGCTGCCGCGCAAAATGATAGGCTACTAAATGCAAACATGCTACTCAGACTGAGTCGAACCATATACGAGTCTCCCGTTTGCATTGTTATAGCAGGCAAAGTCTTAAGTGCAAATAAAGAAACTTGTTTTATTCTCTACCTACGCGTTTAATTTCCCAGTGAAGGTCGATGTTACACTGTGTGCGAACACGCTGGCGTAGCTCTTCACCTAGGGTTTCAATGTCGTGCGCTGTGGCGGTACCAGTGTTAATCAAAAAATTGCAATGCTTCTCCGACACTTGTGCGCCGCCTACTGTTAGGCCGCGCCCGCCTACCTTATCAATGAGCTGCCAGGCACTGTGGGGGAGGGGGTTTTTGAACGTGCTTCCCCCGGTGCGCCCAGAGGTGGGTTGGGTAGCATCACGTTGCGCTTGGTTTTCGGCAATCTTTTGATGTATCTCTTTAGGGGCACCTCTTTCAATATTAAAGGCAGCTTTCGTGAACACCCACCGGGGGGGCACCTGGCATGTGCGATAACGAAAGCCCATGTCCGCATTCGTTAGGCGGTGCAGCTGGCCTTGCTCATCTACGGCTTCGGCCCACGCCAGCATGTCTTTTATCTCTTGCCCATAGCAGCCTGCGTTCATGCGTAAGGCCCCGCCAATAGTGCCAGGAATAGTGGCAAGGAATGTCAGGTTGCTAACACCTTCATCAGCCGCCCATAAGGCGACATTTTTATCAAGCGTTGCGGCTCCTGCTATCAACAGGTCAGCATCGACCTTGCAATAATTAAAAGCGCCGCCCAGCTTCACCACCACGCCCTCAACGCCCCCATCACGAATAAGCAGGTTTGAGCCAACGCCCATAGGAAACAAAGGAATGTGAGGCGGAAGGTGCTTTAAAAAGTGCTGCAAATCTTCCACATCAGCCGGCTTAAAAACAACGTCGGCAGGGCCGCCCACCCGAAACCACACCATGGTTTTCAGGGCCTTATTAAATTGGTAACGGCCACGAACCTGCGGCAGGTCTTGCGC
This sequence comes from Alphaproteobacteria bacterium, assembly GCA_030433125.1. Taxonomy (GTDB): domain Bacteria; phylum Pseudomonadota; class Alphaproteobacteria; order UBA6184; family UBA6184; genus JAUIKZ01. The sequence continues at coordinate 8,335 of JAUIKZ010000040.1, read as the reverse complement.
GGTGATCATACGGCTAGGCGTAAATTGATCGTCTCTAAAGCCTCATGGAGCAACGTAGATATGCTGCCCGCCCCCATAAATAACAGTGTGCAATTCCTATCGGCGTAGTCTTGAATAAAGTCGGCCATACCGTCAGCGGTCAGCACCTGGGCATTGGCCGCTTTGGCGAGTTCTTCGGCGTTAATACCATCAATAGGGTCTTCACCGGCAGGGTGGATGGGCATGAAATAGGCTTCATCAGCTCCTTGGGTGGCGTGCACATATTCCTCAAAATGGTCACGCACGCGGGTAAAGCGGTGCGGTTGCATAATGGCAACAAGCTTTTTATTGGGGTCACGATTTTTAGCCGCCTTCATGGTGGCCACAATTTCGGTGGGGTGATGCGCATAATCATCAATCACTGTCAGATGTGCATCCTCATGCAAAATATTAAAGCGTCGTTTTACACCTTTAAAATTCTTCAGCGCAAACTTAATGTCTTGGCTGTCGATACCTAGCTCTAGCAGCACAGTTATAACCGCCGTGGCGTTAAGAGCATTGTGGGCTCCGTAACTGGGTAAAAAGATATCTTTTATAGTGCGGTGCTGTAGCTCTTTTTTCACCGGGTAGTGGTCATTAAAGCTTAAATCGAACCGTATACCATTTGGTTCTTGCCTTATATTGCTCAATTGTACGTGTGCGTTAGCTTCCAATCCATAGGTAATGATGCGCCTGTTATGCACCTCTTTAATGAGCTCAGCCGCATCAGGCAGGTCAACGTTTACCACTGCAAACCCATAAAAAGGAAGGCGTTTAAGGAAATTCAAAAAGGCATCATGGAGCTTTTGCGCAGAGCCATAATAATCCATATGTTCGTAATCAATGTTGGTAACAATCCCTACCGTGGAAGGCAAGTGTTGAAACGAGCCATCGGACTCATCTGTTTCTACCACCATCAGGTCACTGCTACCCAATTTTGCGTTCGACCCATGCGACATAAGAATACCGCCATTAATAACGGTGGGGTCTTGATTGGTTTCATCTAGGATATGCGCCAACATTGCTGTGGTGGTCGTTTTACCGTGTGAGCCCGCCACTGAAATAGCCCACTTCAGCCGCATAAGTTCGGCCAGCATCTCTGAGCGAGGAATCACGGGTATGTTACGCGCCATAGCGGTTTGCACTTCAATATTGGATGGCTTAACAGCCGAGGAGATCACAACTACCTCGGCATCAGATACATTACTGGCTTGGTGACCAATGTGAACGGTTATACCCATGTTACGCAGGCGGTGAACGTTGTTGTTGGCATCAAGGTTAGAGCCACTAATTTGATAGCCCATGTTATGCATAATTTCGGCAATGGCACTCATGCCAATACCGCCAATGCCCACAAAATACAAACGTTGAACAGAGAAAGGAGGGTTTTTCATTTAAGAGCCTATGTATGTTTTAAGTGTATTCAAAATGCGATTCTTGGAATCATCTTGGCATAAATAATAATGGTTTTTAGTGGCCTTTGCAAGTGTCTCGGGGCTTTGCAGTACTTTATCTAAAAAGTCGGCAACTTTAATGGCGGTAAGCGTTTTCTCTGACATTACCCAAACATTCGGCTGCTTAACGCTTTCGGTGGCATTAAGGGCCTGATGGTTATGTTTGGCAGTAGCTAAAGGAATAAGCAAGTGAGGGCGCTTTAAAAACATAAGCTCGAACACAGCGCCCGCCCCAGCACGGCTTATCACGAAATGGCTTTGTAAAAATATACTTTCAATATTTTCAAAAAAGGGTTGTACGGTGGCGTTCACTTCAATGCGGCGATAAAAGTCTTTCACAGCCTCCACATCATCGGCTCTTACTTGGTGATAGATTTTTAGCCGATTGCGTTGTTCGGTGGTGAGTTTTTGAATAGCTTCGGGAATAAGAAGCCCCAATTTGTGGGCTCCCTGGCTGCCACCCACGATGGTGAGGATAAAGCGGTCACGATGCAAGGGCGGCATATAACTTATGTTTTTATACTTTTGAAACTTAGAGCGTAAAGGAAGCCCCGTGTGAATAGATTTTTTGGCGGGCGCTTTTTGGGTGTGCTCGAAGCTTAAAAACACCTTTTTGCATAGCCAACTGCCCAGTTTGTTAGCAAGGCCCATCACCGCATTTTGCTCATGAATAAACACCGGCATGCGTTTTAGCCAACCCGCTAGCAGTGTAGCGAAGGAGGCAAAGCTGCCAAACCCAATGACGGCGCTGGGTTTGAAATGCTTAAACCCCCGCCACACATGGTAGGTGTTTTTGAGTATGGAGCTTATTTTGCTAAAAACAGAGAGCGGGAAGCTTCTGGTAGCAGGTGAGCCCACCGTGAGGAGGGTAACCCCCTTGGGCCAGCCGGTGTATTTCTGGCCGCGTTTATCAGTTATCACAATCACCTTATACCCTTCGGCTATAAGCCAATGGGCCACCCCTTGTGCCGGAAACACATGCCCGCCCGTGCCCCCTGTGGCGAGCACAATGGTTTGGGGTAAGTTGGCAGTGGGGGTAGGGTGTGTCATTACTCGGCTTTCCTTTTTGTTAGGGCAATTAAAAATCCACTCATGATAGCAGACGATATCAACGATGACCCACCATAACTTAAAAAGGGCAGAGCCATGCCTTTTGTGGGTATAAGTTTTAAGTTAGAGGCAATGTTTATAAGTGCCTGCAACGTAATATTAAAACCCAACCCGATAATCGCTATAGAGGCAAACATATTATCAATCCGCCATAACCGTGTAAGTGTTTTGCGAAAAATATACGCAAAGCATAGCACAATGGCTAAGCAAAAGAAAAAGCCAAACTCTTCCCCCGCTACGGAAAAAATAAAGTCGGCATGGGCGTCGGGGATGTGGCGTTTAATGATGCCTTCGCCAGGGCCCTTTCCAAACAGGCCCCCATCTTGAAAGGCCTGCAGAGCTTTTTGAATTTGGTAGTAAGAGCCAAATTTGTCGTCGCCCCCTCCATTTAAAAAGGTGTTGATGCGAGAGTGCACGTGGGGCAGCAAGAGGTAAGCAAGCCCCAGCGCCCCCACACCACTGCCCAGGAGAATAAAAATAATTTTGAAGGATAACCCCGCCACAAAGGCCTGAACAATCCAAGTGCTAATAAAGAGAAAGGTCATGCCTACATCTGGCTGCAGCAGGGCAAGCAAACTCACCACACCTAACACGCCCAGCGACAACCAAAGCGCCTGCGGCCATTTTTTAGATGACCACTGGCTAAGGAGCCAGGCACATATGACAATGAGAGCCGGTTTAATAAGCTCGGTGGGCTGGAGGGAAAAGCCGAACAAATTAATCCAACGCTTAGCCCCCTTAATGACAGAGCCTGTGAAAGGCACGGCCATCAGCAGGAGGAATGTGAAAGCAAACAAAATAAGGCTTGTAGCTAACACCCCTGGGCGCGACAAGAAAGAGCACCCAATAACCAGGCCCACCGCCAAAAGCGTATAAATCAAGTGCCGTTGAAAAAACACAAAGGACCCAATTTTTAACTTGTAGGCCAAATGCGGCGTGGTCGACATATTGAGAAACACCCCTGCAAAAATTAGCCCCAACACAACACTTAAAATGCCGCGGTCTATTTGCCACCACCAATAATTAAAACGAGAGGCACTTTTATTAACCATGCGTCGCCTCCTTAGTGTGCATCACAATTTGCTTAACCGCCGCTTTAAAAACATTGCCTCTTTCCACAAAATGTTGAAACTGATCATAACTTGCGCAAGCTGGTGATAAAAGCACCGTAGCAGGCGCCTCGCTTTTAAGGGCGTCTTCATAAGCCCATTGGGTAGCCTCATCTAAGGTGCGACAACGCCTATAAGGAATGCTTTTTTGTACCAGCGTTTTTTCAATAAGGCTAGCGGCCTCTCCAAATATATAGGCTTTGGTGATGTTGTTTGTTTCAAGTTCGTCAAAGCTAGGTTCCTTCGCTACGCCACCCCCCAACCAAAACAGGTTGTTGTATTTGCATAGGGCAGCATTGGCGGCCACGATGTTTGTAGCTTTGCTATCGTTTATAAATGTCACATTTTTGTGCGTACAAACAACTTCTTGGCGGTGGGCTAAGCCTTGATACGTTAACACCTGCTCTTCAAACTGTTTAAAAGGAATCCCCTTATGGTGCGCCACCAAATACGCCCCTATCAGGTTTTGCTTATTAAGGGTGGCCGTGTTAGCCAACTCACATAGTTTTGTATAAGTGTTTGTATCAATTTCGTTAGCACGATTGTCAGAGCTATAGCCTATAACTTGTAAATCCGTGTGCATCTGCAAGTACGAAAAAATTTCACCACATGGCAAGCTGTCGGTACAAATAATGGCAGTGCCGCCTGGCTTGAGTTTACTAAAAATGCTTAACTTTGAGGCCACATAACCTGGCAAGCCACCATAGCGCTCAATATGGTCGGTGGTAATGTTTAGCAAAACGGCCGCATCTAAGCCAGCACTTTTGGTGATGTCTAACTGAAAAGAGGATAGCTCCAACACCACATTTTTATAAGGCGCCTCAAGGGCTTTCAGGGCAGGGGGGCCAAAGTTACCCCCCACAAACGTCTCTCCATTTAAACGTAACACATGTTGCATAAGCGCTGCCGTGGTTGACTTTCCGTTGGTGCCGGTCACACCAACTGTGTAGGCAGAGACGCTTGGTTCCGCCCACAATAAATCTACATCCGAAATAATGCTAATGAGGTGCTGTTTTGCCTTCAAGGCAGCGAGGTGCGGCTTGGGCCATGTATGTGAAATGCCTGGGCTTAAAATTAAATGGGTTATGTTAAGCCAATTCACATCATTGGGGGAGCGGCATTCTTCAATATCCGGCCGGTTTTGCGCGTTATCATCCCAGCAGTAAAAGGAGATCTTCTGCTGTTGTAAATATTGCATAACAGACCGACCACTAATGCCCAACCCCACAACATACGGAAACATTAGAACCTCACCTTAAGGGTTAAAAGGCCAACCACAGCGCAAATAAGGGAGATAATCCAAAAGCGTTTTACCACCGTGGCTTCTGACCACCCCTTTTTCTCGAAGTGATGGTGGATAGGCGTCATCAGGAAGATGCGCTTCCCCCCCGTGGCTTTAAAGTAAGTCACTTGTAACATGACTGAAACTGTTTCCGCTACGAATACGGCGCCTATAATAGCGGCTAGGAACTCTTGTTTTAACAATATGGCCGTGCCACCCAAGGCTGCACCTAAACCCAAAGAGCCCGTGTCACCCATAAACATTTGAGCGGGGAGGGCGTTATACCATAAAAAGCCTAACAGGGCGCCTGCAACTGCGCTTGCAAATACGGTGACTTCGCCGGCTTGCGCCAAATGCAGAATCTCAAGATAGCCCGCCATGCCCTTGTGGCTCGATAAATAAGCGATGGCGCCCAAAGTGCTAAAACTAATAAGGCTGGGGAAAGACGCCAAACCATCTAAGCCATCCGTTAAATTCACCGCATTCGAAAAAGCCACAATCACAAACACCCCAAAGACAAAGTGAAGGAAAGTGTTGTTAAGCAAAAAGGCCTTCATAAAGGGGAGGCTTATACCACCAGCCATGTTAGCGGGAGTATAACAATAATAAATGCCCAAAAAGGCAGCAGCCCCTGCTAATTGCAATAAAAACTTCACCCTAGCGGGAATGCCATGAAACGAATTTTTGCGAAGCTTTTTAATGTCATCCATGGCACCAATGGCGCCAAACGTTACCAACAAAAAAAGCAACCCGTTACTGGCGAATGACATGCGCCCAAATAAAAGGTGTGCCATCCCAACAGCGATAATGATAATAAGCCCGCCCATGGTGGGGGTGCCAGCTTTGGTCTTTACGTGTGATTCAGGTCCAAAGGTGCGGATGGGTTGCCCTTTAGCTTGAAAACGTTTCAGCGAGTTTATAAAGCGTGGCGCCAACAAAAAAATATAAAAGAACGCGAATAAAAATGAGGCTCCCGCGCGAAAGGTAATGGAGGTTAGGTGAGGGCAAGTGGTGAAATAGTTTAATATCATGTGGTGGCCCTTTGAGAACAATGGTTTACTATATGTTTAACGAGAGTGCTTAACCCCATGCTGTTTGATCCCTTTATTAGTACGGCGGCGTTGTCTGGCACTTGAGCTAGCAGCTCCTTTGCAAAATCATTTAGGTTCACTATAACCGTGGCCCTGCCTGGAAGCAAGGGCGCTAAAGCTGACATGGCCTCCCCATACAGAAACACATGTTCCACATTATTCAACAGCGGCGCTAAATAGTCGGTGTGATAATAATGGCTGTGAGGCCCCAGTTCTTTCATGTCTGCTAGAACCGCGTAAACCGAGAGGCCTTGTTGCTTAAAGCTGTTCACCTTTAGCAGCGCTTCTTTAACCGAGAGGGGGCTGGCGTTATAGGCATCATCAACAAGGGTGAACGTTTTGTTATTGTACAAGCAATCATATGTTTGGCCGCGGCCTTCTGTGTAAGAAAGTGTTTCTATAACAGGAGGCAGTTGCGTCACATCATAACCCCCTACTTCTACAGCGGCAACACATGCGAGAAGGTTGCGGATATACCCTTCTGTTACGAAATTGGTTTTGCATTCAAATTGTGTTTTGGGGCTGGTAATTCTCAATACGGTATGAGTTGACGCTTGCTCTAATATAGTAGCTCGAACGTGAGCCCACTCCTGCAACCCAAACGACATAATATTTTTAATCCCTCGCGCATCAAGCGCCCGCAAACAAAAATTATAGTGTTTAGAATCGCTATTAATAATGGCCGTGCCCCCCTGTTGCATGCCATCAAAAATGCAACACTTCTCTGCGGCGATTCCCTCTTCATTTTCAAAGGCTTCAATATGCACCGGTGCAATTTCAGTAATGAGAGCTATGTGAGGTTGCAGCATTTGGCTTAAGGGCGAAATTTCGCCAGGGTGGTTCATCCCTGCCTCATACACAGCCGCTTGCATGCTCGGTGGTGTGTTCACCACATTAAAAGGCACGCCCAAATGGTTGTTGAAGTTCTTATAACTTACAAAGGTAGGGATAAAGGCTTGTAGCATACGCCCCAACATCTCTTTGGTACTCGTTTTCCCCACAGAACCGGTGAGGGCTATAACCTGCGTTTGCGTCAGCTGCTCACGGCAATATGCGGCTAGTTTAAGAAAAGCTTCGTATGTATCAGGCACCACAATTTCGGGCAACACCCCGGTAGCAGAGGGCACGAGTGCGGCCGCCGCACCATTAGCTTTGGCGCTTTCAGCATAGGAGTGAAGATACGGCGTAGCCTCAGGCAACGCTATAAAAAGTTCACCTTTTTGAATTAAGCGAGAATCAAAGTGTATGGAACCCACCTCTGCACCTTCCGGACCATGAAGAATGCCCCCGACAATATTAGCAATTTCCTTAAGCGTCGTGTTTTTCATGATGTGTATCTTTTAATGTTTTAATAGCCTCTTTCACCTCGCGTATATCATCAAAGGGGATTCTTTTATCGCCTATACATTGATGTTTTTCATGCCCCTTTCCCGCAACGATTAAAATATCGTCTGCCCCTAAGGCCCTCACCGCCTTTTGGATAGCCTCTTTACGATCTGGGATTTCCATGGCATTGGGACACCCTTCCATAACTTGCTGCCTAATTTTAGCGGGGTCTTCCGTGCGTGGGTTATCATCTGTCACATATATTTTTTTAGCATGCTGGCTAGCAATTTCCCCCATGAGTGCTCGTTTTGTAGAGTCGCGATCCCCGCCACAGCCAAAAACTACATGAATGTTTTTATGGCTGTGCTCACGAATGCTTTCAAACACCGCTTCCAGTGCACCAGGCTTGTGAGCATAATCAACATAAATATGGGCGCCATTGGGGTGCTTGCCCGCCAACTCCAAACGCCCTGGTGCTGGTTTTAATTTTTCAACAGCCGGCAACAGTTGGTTAAGGTCAGCACCCAGTGCACACACAATGCTAAGGGCACACAACACATTACACACCTGAAAACGCCCCAGTAAGTTAATCTTGAGTTTAAACTCACGCCCTTTCCAACTAATAAAGGCTTCGCTGCCATTTTCTTTTGTTTTCACGCTCACAAGTTGCATGTATGTGCCGTGTTCGCCGTAAGAGTAAAGCTGATGCCCGCGTTGCACACACACATCCACAAGTTCGTCGTAATAGTCAAAGTCAGCATTCACCACAGCAATGCCCCCTTTGGTAATTAACTCTTCGAACAAGCGTTTTTTGGCGTCAAAATAAGCTTCCATCGTGCCATGATAGTCTAGGTGGTCTTGCGAAAAATTGGTGAACGCCCCCACTTTAAAGCGCATACCCGACAAACGGTGCTGATCAAGCCCATGGCTAGAGGCCTCTAACAC
>JAUIKZ010000039.1 GCA_030433125.1 Alphaproteobacteria bacterium | reverse complement strand
TAGGGTTTACCTCCATCAGTAAGCACCACCCCCCGCTTAGAGCAAGCTTATTCAGCCTCCTCTGGCATTTCGTCAGCAAGCATGTCTTGCTCTTCGGCATACGCATCTTCCGCATATTCCTCCGGGGCTTCCGCCTCATAGGCTTCCTCCGGGGCGTAAGCAACGCCTTCTTCCACAAATTCTTCTTCTATCATTTCCTCTTCAGGTGCGGCGTCATAAGCTATTTCTTCTGCGGGCTGTTCGGCCTCAGCGGCGTCATCAGTAAAATCACCCTCATCTTCCACATATTCTTCGCCCATCGCTTGGTCATCATATGGGGCATATTCGGCCATAAGAACAGACGGCATCGCTAAAAAGGTAAGCACTAAAACTTTTTTCAACATTCTATAATCTCCCTAACGTGTGCTATTAGTATAGCGCTAAAATGGTTAATAATAATTTAACATTTATAAAATACCCCCCCAAACACCGCAGAATTTTTATCACTGCCAGCGCTTCATGTTTTGAACATAACGGATAATTTCAGCCATCGGCTTGTAAAACTCTTCGGGGATCTCATCGCCAATTTTCATTTGTTTATACATAGCGCGGGCCAGCGGCTTATTTTCTACCAGCGGCACCTTCGCCTTTTTCGCCAGCTCACGAATCTTAAGGGCCACCTCATCCTTACCCTTGGCCACCAGCTGCGGCGCATTCATAGTTTCGTCATATTTCATGGCCAAGGAATAGTGGGTGGGGTTGGTCACAATCACTGTGGATTTCGGCACCTCTGCCATCATACGATTGGAAGAGATTTCTTGCATGCGAGAACGGCGCTTGCTTTTCACATGGGGGTTCCCTTCTGTTTCTTTATGCTCCTCCTTTACTTCTTGCTTGCTCATCTTCATTTTTTTCATGAAGGTATAATATTGATAGCCATAATCTGCTGCCGCCACAATAGACACGAAAATACCCGCCGCCATCACGAGCTTGCCCAACATGCTCAAGGAGGTTTGTATACTTAATGTCAGAGTGGCGTTCACCAGGCCGCGGGCACTGGGCAGCTGCTCTTTTATAATCAAATAAATGATAACCCCAATGAGGGTGAGCTTTAAAGTGGCCTTAAGCATTTCTACCACGGAGGCCATAGAGAAAAGCTTTTTCGCCCCCTTCAAAAGCGACAGTTTTTCTAGTTTGGGCTTCATGCGTTCGGTAGAAATATTAAGTTTGGTTTGCAGCGCCACCCCACTCACTGCCAGCACCGCAAACACGGCCGCCACCCCAAGAAACATGCCCACGATAGGCAGCATGTTACTCAGCACCACCTGCCGCAGGTTCCCCATATTGATGCCAATCACCGGGGCTTCGGTAAGCATTTGTTTGAGATAGCCCCCCACACCTTGGGCAAAATAAGGCATAATACCGCCAATAAGGATCGCAATGCCGATAATGGCGAACCAGTTGCTCACCTCTTTGGATAGCGGGATTTGGCCCTTTTCGCGGGCCTTTTTGAGTTTTCGCTCACTGGGTTGTTCGGTTTTTTCTTGGGCTTCGTTTTGTTGTTCTTCTGCCATTTAAAACCTCAACAACCCACGAACGGCGTTCACCCAATATTGCTGAAAGCTATCAAAGATAAGCCCCAGCACCCCAAAAGAAATAAAGAGCCCCACAATAATTTGAAGGGGCAAAGCCACAAAAAACACCTGAATTTGAGGGATGAGCTTGTTAATAAGGCCCATCCCCACCTGCACAAGCAACGCAAAAACCACAAACGGTGCCGCAAACTGTAGAGCCCGCACAAAGCCTTCGTTAAAGGCCAGGGTAAAAGCCTGAGACGCATCGTGAAATATAATGAGCTTACCCAATGGGAACAAGCTATAGCTTACCACAATAGCTTGAATAAGGAAGAAATGCAGGTTGGTCATAAACAATAAGCTCACCGCCGCCTTTCGCATAAACTGGCTATACAAGGAGGTTTGCCCCCCAAAGGAAGGGTCAGCGATTAGCACATTAGAAAACCCGCCATGCTGTGACATAATAGAGCCAGCAATATCAATCACCGCAAACAGCAGCTTCACAAATAACCCCAAAAAGGCCCCCACCAACGCCTCTTGCAGCACCAGTAACGGGAAGGTGTTGATTGGGTTTTTACCCCAGATTATGTCAGGCGTCACCACCACCATGACCAGCACACTCACCACCCCGGCGATGAGTATTTTAATGCGTGGGGGGATGAACTTTTCCCCAAAGCCCGGCAGCAAAAAGCAGCAAGCTGCCACACGGGCCGCAATCACCAGAAGCGTTAAGAGTTCAACAACAGCTATATCCATACTATACTTTAAGCGGAGCATACGTTAATATATGGTTAAGAAGGTTTTAGAAATGCTTAAAAAGCTATTAATGCTTTTAATTATTGGCGGGCTCATATTCTTGTTCCTGTTTTTACGCGATACGTATAATGCAAAAGTAAAAGAAGAAGCCAAATACCAAACCCTAGAAGATTATGCACGCCCCCATTAACCCCACAAAATAATAGGTGACACCACATGAGTAGTGAAAAAATTTCATTTGAGCAGGCGCTAAAAGAACTGCAAGATATTGTCCACAAACTAGAGACAGGCGAACTTAATTTGGACGAGGCCGTGAAGATGTATGAACGCGGTGTAGAACTAAAAGTGTATTGCGAGCAGCTGTTAAAAGACACTAAAAGCCGCATTCAAGAACTGGAAGCCAAGACCAAAACCCAACAAGCTGAGTAACGCTATGGCGCGAAAGCATGTGCCCCGTTTATACATAGCCGCAACTTTTACGGCAGGAAAGCCCCTTGTTTTAACGCCGGCGGATTTTCATTATCTCAGCCATGTAATGCGCTTGCAGACGAACCACAAGGTGCGTGTGTTTAATGAACATCAGGGCGAGTGGGAGGCAACCTGCCAGTTTAATAAGCGAGAGGGCACCCTAGAGTTGCAACGCCCTTTACGGCCACCCCTTAGATTGCCCCTCATAACGCTGGCGTTTACGCCCCTCAAGCAGACGCGCTTAAAAATGCTCATCGAGAAAGCAACTGAGCTTGGCGTAACGCATTTTCAACCCCTTATCACCGCCCACACCCATCAGCAGCCCCTGAACGCGCAGAAGCTAGACCTGATAGCGAAAGAGGCTGCCGAACAATGTGAGCGTACATGCCTGCCAGCGTGGGCAGAAGCGGCCACCCTACAGGCGTTGGTGGCGAAGGCCTCGCCCATAATTGCCGCGGTGGAAGGGGAAGACCTGCCCACACTAGCCACCATAGCCCCGCAAATCCACCCTACCCTTTTGGTGGGCCCGGAAGGTGGCTTTAGTGAAGAGGAAAAAGAGCTATTGCGCAACGCCCCAAATGTGAAAAGCATCACCTTAGGACCATTGATATTACGTGCCGAAACCGCCGCCATCGCCTTATTGAGCCAGCTGAAGTTGTTGATTTAGGCATCTGCCACCTCCGATGAGAAGAACACCCGCACGCGAAGGTTCACTAGGGCCCCGCGCCGTTCCGAGCAGGCACTACCAACCCAACGTAACAGGGAGCAACTTGTTTGGGGATCTCATGCCACAATGAACCATGGCAACCGTCTCGGTAATCGGTGCCTCTTACTTGTTTAACTAAAATTTTCATCCAAGAAATAGCTTTAAATTAAACCCCGTTTTACTTATATTCACAATAGATTCTAGGTTACACCAACAATAATATAGGGACACACATGGCTAAATCTGACTTTTTTTCGGCGCCACTTGAGCAAACAGACCCGGACATAGCAACCCACATTGAGGCGGAGCTGAAAAGACAACAATATTCAATTGAACTGATTGCCTCTGAAAACATTGTGTCGAAGGCCGTAATGCAAGCGCAGGGCTCCGTGCTGACGAATAAATACGCAGAAGGGTATGCAGGCCGTCGGTATTACGGCGGGTGTGCTCATGTTGACGGCGTGGAACGCTTGGCGATTGAACGCCTAAAACAGCTTTTTGGCTGCAAGTTTGCAAACGTACAACCCCACTCGGGTGCGCAAGCCAATGGGGCGGTCTTTCTCGCCCTTATGCAACCGGGGGACACGTTTCTCGCCATGAGTTTAGACGCAGGCGGACACCTCAGCCATGGCGCGGGGGTGAATATATCGGGGAAATGGTTCAACGGCATGCATTATGGTGTAACGGAAAGCGATAATCGTATTGATTACGATCATGTGGAAAGCTTGGCCCTCGAGCACAAACCCAAGATTATTATCGCCGGTGGCTCGGCCTATCCGCGCACCATTGACTTCGCACGCTTCCGTGCGATTGCGGACAAAGTGGGCGCTTATTTAATGGTAGACATGGCGCACTTTGCGGGGCTTGTGGCTGGGGGGGCTTACCCCTCCCCCGTTCCGCATGCGCACCTCATTACATCTACCACCCACAAAACATTACGGGGGCCGCGGGGTGGAATTATTCTCACCAATGAGGCCGAGTTGGCCAAAAAAATTAACAGTGCGGTGTTCCCGGGTTATCAAGGGGGGCCGCTTATGCATGTGATCGCCGCCAAAGCAGTAGCGTTTGGCGAAGCTTTACAGCCTGGCTTTAAAGACTATGCCGCTCAAATTGTTAAAAATGCCCGTGCGCTTGGCACTGTCTTAACAAAACGTGGGTTTAACCTGGTGTCGGGGGGCACCGATAGTCACCTGCTTTTGGTTGATGTATCACCGCTAGGGGTTACGGGCAAAGATGCTGAAACCGTGTTAGAGGAGGTGGGGCTTACCTGTAACAAGAATGCCATCCCCAATGACCCACAACCGCCGCGCGTCACGTCAGGCATACGCCTCGGCACCCCGGCTGGCACCACCCGCGGCTTTAAGGAAGCCGAGTTTGAGCAGGTTGGTGAGCTTATTTTCCAAACACTCGCCAACACAGCGAACAATGGAAAGGCGACGATGTCTATGGATGCCATAAAACAAGCGGTTCACAAGCTTTGTGAAAACTACCCCATTTATAATCAAGAGTTAGCCATATGTTAAAACCACAATCAGCTAAAACCACCGCCCGTTTAGGCGCCGTAATGGCCACTTATGCTAGCCGTTTTGACGTGGATGCCAACACGAGCCAAGAATATATTTTAGACACAATATTTGCGGAAGAGGGCGTGTGGGCGCCAAACAAAAATTATATGAGGCACCGCCTAGGCTTATATGAAGAGCATCATCCGCAGGCCCATGCTTTGCTTGAAAAGCACTTACCGGCTAAATGGAATGTATCACGCCTGGAGCAAATGCTTTATGTGATATTGTTGCATGCGATTGTGGAAATCGCCTTCGAGAAAACACCGCTAGGCGTAGTGTTTGATGAGTACCTTGAGATTGTAGCCGCTTATTACGGTGACCGCGAAGTATCCTTTGCCCATGGGGTGTTACAAGACATCGCCAGAGACGTAAGGGAAGGGTTGCAAAAAAATGAACCCGGTATGCAAAATTAGCACTGGTCATACTATTGTTTTGCGCGTATAAAGGTGGAGTGAAGGTAACTTCACCTCTTGTCATAGCCAAGAGTACGCGTTAGCGTAAATCCTCCCTTTAAATAAACCCAGGCTTCGGCCTGGGTTTATTGCTATACGAAATCAATGATGTGTTGCCGGCAGCGTTGGAAATAATCGTATGCAGATAATGCACCTAAGGCGGCAGCCAATGTGAGCGTTGCGACCCCCACCATCAAGATATGCGCCTGATATTGCAGCGGCAATAAAGCAAGCGCCAAAATGAGAATGGCTATAAACTGGAATGTGGCTTTCCATTTACCACCAGCAGAAGGTGGTAGGGTTACTTGTTGCTGCCCTAAATATTCACGGAGCCCCGCCACAAGCAGCTCGCGCCATAAAATAATCATACTCGGCACGAAAACAAGTAAGTTAGTGTGTCGGAGGTTTAACACAAACAAGCAACTTAGTACCAAAACTTTGTCAGCGAGTGGGTCTAAAAAGGCCCCGAAGGCTGTTTTTAGGCGCAATGCCCTCGCTAAAAAGCCATCCAAGTAATCGGTTATAGTGGCCACCAACATAAGTGTTAACCCTAGCCACACTAATCCATCAATGGGCACATAAAAACAAACAGCTATAACAGGCACCACAAGAAGACGGGCGATAGTAAGCAGGTTGGGCAGGTTAATGTTTTTCATTCAGTGGCACCTTTATATTGTTATCCTACAGTTTATAAATCACTCTACTAAGGCAAAGTGCTTTTTTCAATTCTTCTTTTTTTGGTTTTCATGAGTAGGCCCAGTCACTTTTCATGAAAGAAATTATAAATGCGCTGCGCCATAACTTTACTTAAGCCATCTACGCTTTCCAGCTCTTCGCGTGTGGCGCGAGCGACAAACTTTGCACCACCAAAACGCTCGATCAGTTTTTTCTTTGTGCTGGGCCCTACCCCTGGGATTTCCTCCAACACTGACTTTTTCATGTTTATGTCACGGCGTTTACGATGGCTTTCAATGGCAAAACGGTGGGCTTCGTCTCGCAAGCGCTGAATGTAAAATAAAACAGGGTCGTTGAAGGGCAACTGCATGGGCGCACGATCCGTAAAATGAAACACCTCACGCCCCGCATTTCTGTCCTCGCCCTTTGCTATGGCCACAAGGGTTAAATCCTTATCCAGGCCCAGCTCCTTGAGGGCTTGCTGAGCCGATGACAACTGTCCCTTGCCGCCGTCAATAAGGATAAGATCCGGAAACTCCCACTTGCCCTCGTTAGCTTTTGCAAAACGCCGGGTGAACACAGCCCGCATCATAGCGTAGTCATCTCCCCTCACCTCTTCAAGGTCCATATTAAATTTGCGGTATTTCTCCTTTATAAAACCCTCTGGCCCAGAAGCAATAATGGTGGCGATACAGTGGCTACCCTGAATATGACTGTTATCATACACCTCTATTGTTTGTGGCATGTGGCTAAGCTTAAAAAGTTTTTGAATACCTTCTAGGGCGTTTTTATGACTTTCCGTTTCTGCCAGTTTGCGCAACACGGCCGCTTCAGCGTTTTTAATCACATGTTGCATGAGCTCACGCTTATGCCCTCGTTGTGGCGCCGCAATCGTGATTTTTCGCTTGTTGGTTTCGCTTAAGGCTTCTTCCAACACGGCTGTGTCCATTGAAAACGGTGTGAATATATGCGCTGGCGCGGGGCGCGATACATAAAATTGCTCTAAAAATTGTAGTAGAACATCTTCTTGAGAGTCACCTTGGATGTTAGAGGGGAAGTAGGTTTTATTCCCGAAACTGTATCCTTTGCGCACAAAAAACACCTGCACCCCCACGATGCCCCCTTTTTCGAACACGGCAAAGGCATCCGCTTCTTCGATACCGGCAAGATTCAAACCTGCACCATTTAAAATATTTTCGATCGATCGCATTTGGTCACGAAAATGGGCCGCCCGTTCATAATCATGACGCTCACTAGCGGTGTACATTTTCTCTTTGAGTCGATCGATTAATAATTTTGAGTCGCCCTTTAAAAAAGCCACAGCCTCATTTACCTGGTCTGCATATTGCTCTTTGGTGACATAGCCCACACAGGGCGCAGTGCATCGCTTAATGTGATATTGCAAACAGGGGCGGGTGCGACGCGCAAAGTCGGTATCTTTACAATTACGGAGCATAAAGATTTTTTCAATGGCAGCCACGGTTTTATACACCGCCTCACGACTTGCAAAAGGGCCAAAGGCCGTGGCTTTTTGCTTCACCGCGCCACGGTGGCGCATCACCTTAGGAAAAGGGTGATCCCGCGTAATCAAAATATATGGATAAGCCTTGTCGTCTTTAAGGAGGATGTTAAACTTGGGTTGCAGTCTATAAATGAGGTTAGCCTCGAGCAGCAACGCCCCCACCTCCGTCTTCGTGACAATCATTTCCATCTCACGGGTCATACTGACCATACGTTGCAAACGTTTGGGGAGCGCATCAAACAAGGTGTAACTTCTCACCCGCGCTTTTAAGTTTTTAGCCTTACCTATGTAAAGCGGCTCCCCTTTTTCATCAAGCATGCGGTAAACACCCGGCGCTTCCGGTAATGTCTTTACAAATGCTTTAATATAGTTTAAACCAATTTCAATTGTCATACTGGAAGTATAACCAAACACAATGTTTTTTTATAGCCGGTTCAACAAAAAATAATAAGGAAAAATTATGTGCAGAATTTATCTACTAATAGCTTTATTTTGTTTCTCATCAGTTAAAACCGCAGAGTTACGTCATAACCCCTCCACCTGCTTATATTGTATTGAATATTTGGCCGGGTGTACGAGAATAGATGATAGACAAAAGCTTTATCGCAAATTAATCAGAACGAGAGACGATTCGTCGTGCGCTTGGCTTGAGGAGTTGGACATGAACAGATACGATGAAAAGGCAGGTCTCATCCTTATGGCCAAACCGTTTTTAAAAGAACGATCAAAGCAGCCTACGCCTATTCAAATGCCCACCTATGCAGAAGCTAGAAATAAGCATGGTTAACGCGTGCCCCTAGCCCAACCTAGCCCAAGTTAATAGGCACCAAATCAGACTCTATAAGGTTTTTAAAAACATCGTCACAATCTTCCCATAAGGTAACATCCACCTTATAGGGAAGGTTTGAGTTTTCAAATGCCTCGAGCAAGTGTACTTTCTCACCTAACATCATGCCACCTTTTACGCAGATGTCCAAATCAGAAAACCGTGCTGCTGCCCCTTTGGCCCGAGACCCATACGCATAATAACGGTAAGCAGGGTAGTGGCGTAGAATGCTCAAAACGAGGGCTAGGTGCCTAGGTTCTATGTGCAGCATCGTCAATGCCTAGAGTGTTGAGGAAAGCCTCGACCTCTGTCAGAAATTGCGGACAAACAGCCATAATCTCCGCTAGCTGTGTTTCTTGATAGGTATGGGCGGTTAGATTTCTCTTCTCAAGAAAACCAAACCACACTTCCGGATCATGTATCAGTCCAATCCTTGCAGCTTCTCGGAAGGTTTCCCTTGGGGATTTGGACTCAATCCCTCTATACCGCAATAAACGCTTCATTGTTTTCCAACTCAACTCGTAGGTATATTCAAACGCTTTCACTACCGCTGTTTGCTCAAGTTCAGTTCTAGCAGTAACAAAAAACTCCCTAAAGCGGGTATACGCTTTAAGGAGTGGTGCCACATTTGTGTCGTCAATAATGTACATGCTGTTTTACACCCGAGGAAGGGAGCCCTAAAGCTCCCCCGACACCTCGCCTTCAATGGCTGTTTTGGAGGCCTGAATCACTTCTTGATCGCGGGCTTTGGCAATTTGCGCCATGCGACGCACAGCCGCACCCGTACCCGCCGGAATGAGTCGACCCACGATAACGTTTTCTTTGAGGCCCACAAGGGTATCAACGCGGCCTTGCAACGCAGCCTCTGTAAGCACACGTGTTGTTTCTTGGAAAGACGCCGCCGAAATAAAGGAGTCTGTTTGCAACGAGGCTTTGGTTATACCTTGTAGCACTTCCTTAACCTCTGGGCGCACCTTACCTTCTTGCTCAAGCCTTGCACAGGTTTCATTAAACTCAATGCGGCTCACAAGCTCGCCCACGGTGTAGGTAGTGTCACCTGGTGAAACAATTTCAACCTTTTGCATCATCTGGCGCACCATCACCTCAAAGTGCTTATCGTTAATTTTAATGCCTTGCATACGGTACACTTCTTGAATCTCATTAATGAGGTAATTGGCCAAGGCCTCAACGCCAAGAACTTGCAGGATATCTTGCGGCACTTGGTGGCCATCCACAATCACGTCCCCTTTTTTCACCAAATCGCCTTCATTCACAAGAAGCTGGCGGTCTTTAGCAATGAGATATTCAATAGGCTCCCCTCCATCATCTGGCACAATAGAGATACGGCGTTTCGCTTTGTAATCTTTGCCGTAAACAAGGCGGCCTTCTTTCTCAGCAATAATAGCGCACTCTTTTGGCATACGGGCCTCAAAGAGCTCTTCCACACGCGGCAAACCACCGGTAATATCACGGTTCTTGGTTACCTCGCGCGGGAGACGCGCAATCGTATCACCCTCGCGCACTTCCTGACCATCGGCTACGCTTAAAACGGCATCCGGGTTAAGGAAGTAACGAGCGTCTGTTCCAGAACCAAGTTTGATGGGCTCACCATTTTTATCCACAAGAATAAGGCGTGGTTTTAACTTGGCGGTACGAGCTTGGCGTTTCCAATCAATAATCACGCGGCTAGAAATACCGGTGTTTTCGTCCACCACCT
>JAUIKZ010000038.1 GCA_030433125.1 Alphaproteobacteria bacterium | reverse complement strand
AATCGTTATACTTACATCTTGAGTGGGTACTTTTTTGTTGAGTGTGACGTAAACATTTTGGTGCGGCACCAAAGATACAGTGCTTCGCGCCCCTAACCAAATGGGCACGTCCACAACGGGGGTGCCTTTAGCATGCAGCAGCGCCGTATGATAATGCTGAAGCCCCCACAAAATAAGCATCTCAGACTCATCCGTCCGCATTTTATGTGTTTTACAACCGTTCACCACACTAATAAGCCGTGTGTGATCACGCTTAGCTGTAGCAATAAGACCATACCCCCCGGCAGAGGAGTGCCCCGTTTTTAAACCATCTACCTCTTTTAATTTGTTCAGCAACACATTTAAGTTTGGCTGTTTAATGTTGTTATACTCATAAGCGTCTTTGGCGGCGTAGTCTAAAATGGCTGGCTGGGCTTTAATAACATGAGCGGCTATATGCGCCAGCTCGTATACGGTACTATAATGATCGGCGTGTGGCAAGCCTGAGGCGTTGTTAAAGCGGGTGTCTTTCAAGCCCATCTCATGGGCTGTTTCGTTCATGAGGGTTGCAAAAGCTTTTTCGGAACCTGAAATTTTTTCAGCTGCCGCTATGCTGGCATCATTCCCTGACACCACCATAATGCCATTAAGGATTTCCTCCACAGTTGGTTTATTGCGGGGTTCAATAAACATCCGGGAGCCCTCAACTTTCCAGGCTCTCTTACTCACCGGCACAACATCTTGAAACGTGAGCTCACCTTTTTTGATGGCGTTAAGCAATAGATAGGAGGTCATCACCTTCGTCATTGAAGAAGGGGTAGTACGGGTGTGAGGTTCTTTAGCATAGAGCACACGCCGGGTTTTAGCCTCCATTACGAAGGCCTCTTTAGCCGCTGTCTCTGGTTTTTTAGCGGCTGCAGCGCCCGAACTTAAAGCAGCCATTAGCAGTACACGAAAAATTTTCATTTATTATATTATATTAAGACTATTAGTAGCACAAAATAGCGGAAACGCGCAAATTTTATGGCTCCTCAACAGAACGCCGTAAAAACTCTATGATTTTTTGTTATTTTTTTGCTTTGTTACAAGATAGCCCAAAGCGGTTTGGCGTCAAGTTGCGGGCTAATCTTCGCGGGCGACGCCCGGGGGGGGCTGGACGAGCCTTTGGCTTTAGCCAAAGCCTCTACGGCGCGCTTCGCGGGCCGCTTCATTGGGGCGGAACGCCCCATGAAGGTCCAGCCCCCGCGTGCTGCCGCTGCAGAACGCGCCCTACTCTTGACTCCACCCCTTGCTTTGCGCTTTGAATAACTATTCTTGTAAGCAAAAAAAACAATATATCTGGTAAGGAGGTGGAACAAAATGTACATTGACGACTGGTAACGCAAAAGTGAGACGCAATCTTCTTTACAACCCTAAACGAGCGTGCTAAATCTGAGTCAGATGGAATAAGAAAAACGCAATGAAAACTCTTGCTCTCATGCGCCACAGCAACGCGGTAGACGTCCTAAACGGAAACGTTAAACACGACATCGAACGACCGCTCTCCGATGCGGGTATTGCGCTATTAGAACAGGCTCTAAAATTTTTGAAAGCTCACCAAATTAAGCCTAATTACGTGCTGTGCTCTACGGCCACTCGCACGAAGCAGACCCTCAATTGGGTGCAAGAGGCTTTAGCGCCTGAAGCGCATATTGAATATGAAGAAGATATGTATGGAGCAGATGCCGAAACCCTTACAGAGCTTCTGACAAACCTCCCCGCTGAGGCCGAGTCGGTTCTGGTTATTGGGCACAACCCCTCGATAAGTGAAGTCTCACACAATTTGAGTGATAACATGGGAGCTGAAGACGTTATTATAAAGCATCGTCACCCATTAACGCCCTGCCAAGTAAATGTATTCCAGCTCGATACAAATAATTGGGATGAGCTTTTTTCGTCTACAGGCACGGTATCCGAAATCTTTTACCCCCCAGAGGTGGGGCAGTAATAAAGAGACGTTAGCCTTCGTCTAGCGTTCTAACACCTCTGACGAATCGCCCACTCTTTTTTTGCTTTTATGAGCAATTTTCAAAAGCTCTTCTCGTGTGGCTTGCATAGCTTTAAGCTCTTTTGCGTCTTCACGGTCATGAACATGCATCAAGCTCATTTTTATTTCTAATAAATCAAGCAACAGTTCAACTGATTTTGGCGAAAAACTCATTCTTCTCTATCACCTTCTTACTAAGCATGATACAAGTAGTGCATTAATAAATTGTAAAAATGGCAAAATGATTACACAAAATACCGAGGAATTTTTGGCGGCAATATCTTCCAACGCGGCAGGTTCTGCCTATATTTGGGGAATCGACCCCGGCGAAAAGTTTGTAGGACTTGCTGTGGGGCAGAAGGATTCTAAAATCGCAAGCCCACAGGGTGTGGCGCAAAAAAAATCATGGCAGGCCTTTTTTGCAGAGCTTTCTCGTTATTTTGAGTTGTTCCCCCCAGTTGGGTTCGTGTGCGGATGGCCCCTGAACATGGATGGCTCCCAGGGATTCAAATGTGAACACACACTAAAGTTTGCAGAAAAATTTTGCGCCCACTACCAACTTCCGCTGCTGTTGTGGGATGAGCGCTGGACCTCTATGCAAGCCGAGCGGATGATGCTAGACGTAGGCACTAAGCGCAAAAAAGTGCAAAGCAAAAACCACGCGGTCGCCGCCAGCCTCATATTGCAAAGCTTTTTGGACACACTGCCTTAGGTGGCAACGTGCGTCGCCAAGTTTGCAATAGCCCTAAAAGGGCATTAAGGCATCAACTAACATATTGCCCCAGCGTGGGCGTTGCGCATCATGGATATGGCCTTCCCCGCCATAGGAGATACGGGCTTCGGCGAGTTTGTCGCTGGATACAGTGTTGTCGGGGTGGATGTCTTCACGTCGCACCACGCCAGATACCAGCAGCTCGCGCATCTCGTGGTTCACCTTCACTTGCTGGCGACCAATCACGAGCATATTACCGTTTTCAAACACTTGCGTCACCACGGCCGCCACCTTCATGTTAATGCTTTCATTGCGAGAAATACGGCCACTCCCGGCGTAAGTAGGTTTCGAAACCGTGTCCAGTAGGTTAGCGGCAGTTCCTACCGCTGCGGCAGCCCCATCCGGCAGAATTTTCCCCTCCTGGCCAAACAGCTTATTCACGTTTGTGCTGCTGCTTGAGTTGCGCGAACGGTTCGTGCTGTTCTGCAAGCTGGCACTATCATTCACCGCTACATTAATAGTGAGAATATCCCCAATATTAGAGGCGCGTTGGTCTTTGAAGAATGACTTCGAACCTGGCGTCCATAAACTGTTGGGGCTGCGCGCCACCTCTTTCTTTTCAGGCAGTGGCATGGCCACCACTTTATAATCTTCGCGTTCGGTGGGGTTTTCAATGGGGGCAAGGCGGGGACCCATAAGGGCATTTTTCACCCCTTCCGTTACACTGCAGCCATTTAAGATTAGCGCGCATCCCAATGTGAGTAAGGATTTATTCATGTTATCTGCCCTCAATAATTTTGGTGGTGGCCACAGGCACATCTACTTGCTGTGAATTTACAACTATGGCCTCAATAAATTTGTTCGACTTAATGTTTTTTAGGCGAATGGTGTCACCGGCGCCGCCACTTTGCATGGCCTTCACTTGCGCCGTTATTCGCAAGGGGCCATTTTTAACAATAGCCGTTACTATAGAGCCTTTTTCAATAACCGTGGGTTTTTTAAGGCGTCGCTTGGCGATGGGTTGGCCAGCCTTAAGGATGCCGCTTTTAGGGGCTAGCCCAATCAGGTCATCGATGTTGAGTGCCACACCATTACGAGCCTTCTTTTTATCCACTTTTTGGATGGTGATGTCATCTTTCGTAATAGCTTGATTGTTGGGAATGTCCCGTACAAGCACCGGCAGCTCCACAAACTCAACCACATGGCCGATCAAAAAAACCTCATCCCGTTCAGCCCCCGGCACCATAAAACGCGCTTGAAAGCGCTTTGATTTTTCGTTGAGTTTAAAGGTTTTAAGCTCAATCTCTGGGGCCTCTGGGTTCGCGAAAACAGCTTTGGGTTTTTTATCAAAGGTAATGTCATAGTCTTCGTACAGTTGAAGCTCTTCCAGCTTATCTTTTACCAGCTCCTTAAAGCTGTCGAACGCCACCACCTGGCTTTCACGCTCAATAGTGATTTTGTCCTCAGGTTTAATCTCAATCTTAAGATTTTGAGTCACCGCCAGTTCCTTTAAAAAGCCCGCGGTGAACACCAGCTTTTCTCCATAGTTTGGGGCGTCTAACACTTTGCTGTCTTGCTTGGCGGTCACCCCGCTAAAAAAATCAGAGACCATGATCACCTTGCGGTTAATTTCATGGTCAGCGCGTAAGCGAACAGGGCCTGCAAAGAGGCCCGTAAGTGATAGCACCGTAACAATGAAAAGAGGAAGAAACCTAACGGTCATGTATTACACCTTGTTCACAAATGTTCCTTGTGCCTCATCTAATTTTTTGAGCGTAGATGACTGCACGTCATAACTGCGATGCACAGCAATCATGTTTGTCATTTCGCTAATGAGGTTCACATTTGAGGCCTCCAAAAACCCGCCTAACAATTTTCCGGCTCCATTTTGTGTGGGCTGCTGCAATTCAGCCTCGCCGGTGCGCTCATTTGCGCGATACATATTACCACCAATTTTTTCGAGGCCGCCCGCGTTTAAAAATGTGGCTAGTTGAATGACACCCAGCGTTTCGGTGTTCTCTTCATTAGTACGACTTGCGACTACCTCACCGTTTTCAAGTATTGTAACGTTGCCCGTATCAGCTGGAATGATGATGGGGCCATTCTCCCCCTGTAGGCGGTGCCCCAAGCTGTTAACTATTTGGCCTTCACTGTTAAGACTAAGGGCGCCATCGCGGCTATATATCATCTCGTTATCGTTATTTTCAAAGCGAAGATAGCCGCGGCCCTGAATGGCTACGTTTAAGGGCCCCTCAGCCTCTTGCAGGGAACCTTGTTCTTGCACTGTGTGGATGTTGGCCACTTTGGCCCCCATGCCCACTTGGCTGTTGTTGGTGGCGGCTTGCGCATCTGCTTCTCCAGCTCCGCTTTGGTTTATGGATTGGTACCCCATATCATGGGCCTCCAGCAAGTTGCGCTTGAAGCCGATGGTGTTCATGTTCGCTAAGTTGTTTGAAATGACCTGCATGTTTTTTTCAAGCAAGGCTAGGCCAGATGTAACAGTGTTCATAGCGCCTACAAGTGATGACATAGTGTGTTCCTTTACTTATCGTTACCAGCTAGTTTTTTAATAGCGTTTGTATCTTGCTGGTGAGATTGTTGAATGTTTTCTTGTGTGTATTGAAATTCGCGGGTCAGCTTCATGAGCTCAGTCATAATTTCCACGGTGTTAACGTTAGACCCTTCTACGCTGTATTGGAGTATTCTTGCGTTAGTGGCCGGCAGTGGCTCTTCGTCCTCGGGCGCACGGTAAACGGTGCCCCCCATGTCTACAAGGGCATCTGCGTTTTCAAAGGTTACAACATTAAGTTGCGTGATTTCTTCACCATTGCTGCCATATATAAAACCATCGCCATCAATGCGAAGGGGCGCTTGGTCGGGGGTAATGCCTATTTCCGCATCACCCAAAGCTAGCACTTGCTGGCCGCTTGAGTTCACAAGTTGGTTTTGGTTGTTGATATGAAAGTGCCCGTTGCGGGTGTAGAACACCTCCCCTTCCGCATCACGGACCGCGAAAAAACCATCACCTTGTATGGCTAAATCATGCTCATTACCTGTATGTTTGATAGCGCCGGGGCTGTAGTCGCGCACAATGCTTCCCTCACTGGCATAAGACACGCCAGAATCGTTCGTTTGATCCTTAAAGGAAAGACGCTCGGTTTTGAAGCCCGGCGTTGAGGCGTTGGCAGCATTATGCGCCAGCATCTCAAGCTGACGCTCAATAATGACTTGTCGTGAAAGTGCAATTGATTCTACACTCATTTTGTACCACCTTTATTTTTTAAACCACCAAATATATTCATAAGATGTCTAGCAATTTTCATACCAAGTTAAATTCTATCCATTAATCGCATAGCAAACCCACTAAGGTACCCATTAATGCGTGGTAAAAACAAAATAAGAACCGTAAGGATACCCAACAGTTTGGGAATAAACGAAAGCGTGGCCTCTTGTATTTGCGTCATGGCTTGAAAAATAGACACCAGCAAACCAAGGGCTAGCGCCGCAATTAACATGGGAGCCCCCACTTTGATGGTCACCATAATCGCTTCTTTTAAAATGTCGTAGGCCTCTGTAAATTCCATTTTTTCTTTTATCCTGCGCTATAAGGGATTAAGAAAACGTAAACGGCTCATTTCAAGTGCCATACAATGAGGGGGCAGGAGGGGAGAGTGATTAAAAAAATACAGGGCATTCTTTTCGCTCAGCTGCATTGTCGCTTAAAGCGCTTGTTTGTAAAGGTTGCCCTTTCCCTTCGATTTTGCTAGCGCAAAATCTGCAGGGGCCCGGGGCGCTCTTGACAAACGGCGCTTCGCTTTAAGCTTTAAATTCAGCCATGAGCCAAAAGAAATATTATATCTTGTGCAAGATAGGGGCTTGTAAGCTTGATTAGGGGGATAGCTGCAGACGCCGCCCCGCCACATTATTGTAAGGATGATAACCTATATATACTGTGGTCTTTATCAGGTTCTGCTTTGCAAGGTGATATCACACAAGGTGGAAAAGACACTCTTCGGAAACATTTCGCAGAACAAAGCCCTTGAAATTTTATTTTTTGTATATAAAAGTTTAGCCATGAATGATTTTAGAATATGAAGCAATTATATATAAAAACATATGGCTGCCAAATGAACGTGTATGACTCTGCACGTATGGCAGATATATTAAAGCCATTAGGGTACACGGTGCAAAACACCCCGGAGAACGCCGACCTTATTATTGTGAACACCTGCCATATTCGCGAAAAGGCAGAGCAAAAGCTATACTCTGACCTCGGTCGCTATAAGCCCTTTAAAATGTCGAAGCAGGCAAAAGGCGAGGATATGATTTTGGCGGTGGCCGGTTGTGTGGCACAAGCCGAAGGGGAAGAGATCACCAAAAAAGCACCGTTTGTGGATGTGGTGTTCGGCCCTCAAACCTATCATCGTCTGCCGGAAATGATCGCGCGTGCTCACCGTGCCACCGGTAAACGCAATGTGCTAGATGTAGACTTCCCGGTGGAGTCGAAATTTGATTACATGCCAAAACCCACAGCTGATAGCAAGGGGAGCGCCTTTTTATCGGTTCAAGAAGGCTGCGATAAATTCTGCACCTTCTGTGTGGTGCCTTACACCCGTGGTGCGGAAACATCTCGCCCCATACAAGCGGTGGTGGAGGACGCTAAACACTTGGTAAGCCAAGGTGTGAAAGAAATCACCTTGCTGGGCCAAAACGTAAACGCCTATCATGGTGAGGATGGCAGTGGTAAAGAGCGCACGTTAGGTGACCTGCTGTTTGCTTTGGCTGAGGTAGAGGGCATTGAGCGGCTGCGTTACACCACCTCTCACCCGCGTGATATGCACGACCGTTTGTATGAAGCCCACCGTGATATCCCGCAGCTTATGCCATATTTGCATCTGCCCATTCAATCAGGCTCGGATCGCATTTTAAAGGCCATGAACCGCCAACACACCGGCGATCAATACCGCGCCATTATTGAAAAACTACGCACCTATCGCCCTGACATTTCTATGTCCTCCGACTTTATTGTGGGTTTCCCAGGGGAGTCTGATAAGGATTTCGAAGACACCCTGCAAATGGTGCGTGATATTAATTACCCATCTTGCTCTTACTCATTTAAATATAGCATTCGCCCTGGCACACCGGGCGCGTTGATGGAAAACCAAGTGCCGGAGGAGGTGAAGGACGAGCGCCTTCAACGTCTGCAAGCCCTGCTACGTGAACAGCAACTGGCCTTCAACCAGCAAAGCGCCGGTACAATTATGCCCGTGTTGTTTGAAAAAGTGGGTAAGCATGAAGGCCAGCTTATTGGCAAGGGCCCCAACCTACAATCGGTGTATGTGGAAGGCAACGAGCGCCTCATCGGCCACATCGAAAACGTTGAGATTATTGCCGGCCACCAAAACAGCCTTGAGGGGCGCATTGTAACCATAAGTTAAAAGGACACACCTTTGAGCAAACCCCATACTGTTAGTATTTCATTTGATAACAACCACATTTTGAAAATGGTGTTTGGAGGGCAGAATGACCATCTTTATCATTTAGAGGAGTTAATGGACGTGGGGATAGCCAGCCGTGGAAATGAGCTCATCTTAACGGGTGATCAACCGGCTGTGTTGCAGGCACAACATGTGCTCCAAAAACTATATGAAGAGGCTGCGCAAGATAAGCCCATTGACATAGAAGAATTGAAGGCGGCGGTGCGGCTCAGCCTTTCTGAAGAGCATGCACAGAAAAGCACCCTGAAAATCAACACCCGTATCAAGGTGTTGCAACCACGCACTATCACGCAAACGGATTACTGCGAGGCAATCAATAACAATGAGCTTGTGTTTGGCTTGGGGCCTGCCGGCACGGGTAAGACCTATCTTGCCATCGCTATGGCCGTTTCAAAAATGCTGGCGGGTGAGGTTGACCGCATTGTATTGTCACGTCCGGCTGTGGAAGCAGGGGAGAAGCTGGGCTTTTTGCCCGGCGATATGAAAGATAAGGTCGACCCCTATTTGCGCCCTATGTATGATGCGCTGTTTGACACCTTGCCACCGGAAGATGTGGCCAAACGTATGGCATCTGGCCAAATTGAAATCGCGCCGCTAGCCTTCATGCGGGGGCGCACCCTCTCAAACGCCTTCGTGGTGCTAGACGAGGCCCAAAACACAACCTCTGTGCAAATGAAAATGTTTTTAACCCGCTTGGGTAACAATAGCCGTATGGTGGTGACGGGTGATCCGTCTCAAATCGACCTGCCGCCTAACACCCCCTCTGGCCTTGTGGAGGCTGAAAAATTGCTCGCCGGCATAAAAGGGGTTGCAATGATCAAATTTCAGCATTATGATATAGTTCGTAGTCCCATCGTATCTAGAATAATTTCCGCCTATGAACAGGCTAATAAACAGTAAAGGTTAACAACATGAGCTATGCATTAGAAATTAATGTCCATTATGAGGATTTGCGTTGGACCGAGCTTCGTGATGACTTGGCACAACATTTTCAGAAAATACTTAACACAACGTTAGAGCCTTTTTTAAAAGAGGCGGCTTCGGTGCACCAAGAGTTAGCTATTACGCTTAACAACGTTGAGCAAATGCGCGGTATTAACAACGAGCACCGGGGGAAAGACAAGCCAACGAATGTGTTGTCCTTCCCTCATTATGAAAGTTTGCAGGACATTTTAGAAACAACACACCCCGTAACCCTGGGAGATATTGTGCTGTGTTTAGATGTGATTGAGGCGGAAGCTAAAGAACAAAACAAGCCGCTAGATCACCACATTGCGCATATGCTTGTGCATGGTGCCTTACACCTTATTGGCTTTGATCATGAAGTTTCGGAAGTAGAGGCCGAAAAGATGGAAGCCTATGAAGAAGCCATTTTAGAGCAGTTTAACATTCCTTCACCCTACTAATTAAAACAATAAAGGATCATCATCGCGCATGAGCATTTTTGCAAAACTAAAAACGATTTTTGGCCGTAATAATAAAAAGGATGACCTTGAGTTGGTGGATGAAAATGAGCAAGACTCTAAACACCAACGGGAAGAAAAAAAAGAGCTGATGCTCAACGCCGCCTTAATACGCCGGTTGAATGTGTATGATGTATCGGTCCCCCGCGCCAATATAATTGCCATAGATATTAACACCTCAAACAACGATCTTGTTAACCTTGTTGCGAAAGAGCCGCATTCCTATTACCCTGTGTTTCGAAATACGCTTGACGACATCGTAGGCATCTTTTCCACGCGTGAGCTTTTAAAGGCGATTAACCAGTTAGACACGTTTGTTTTACAGGAGCATTTGCAACAACCCTTAATAGTCTCTCCCGCCATGCCGCTATTTAACCTTATGTGGGAGATGCAACAGAAAAGCGCCCGCATCGCCATTATTGTGGACGAGTTTGGGGGCGTCGATGGGTTGCTTTCTGCGGAAGATATTGTGGAGTATGTGCTGGGTAAAGTTGAGGAAGCGGACGCCAAAGACCTTGAAACACTCATGATTCAAAAAAGCCCGACCGAGCTACTTGTGGGCGGCCGAGTGCCCATTGAAGACATTGAAGAAATGTATGGTCCGCTATTCTCAGGCCATACCGATCTTAAGGGGGAAGACATCGACACCATTGGTGGATTAGTGTTTTATATTGCTGGCCGGGTGCCCGCTAAAAATGAGATTATTGAGCACAAATC
>JAUIKZ010000037.1 GCA_030433125.1 Alphaproteobacteria bacterium | reverse complement strand
GGGGCAGGAAGGCGTTGGTGGGGGCCTGCGGGGGACCATGGTAGAAACCCGAATGGCACAAGGTGAAGTCGCGAATATTAATCTCGAGGCGTTTGTATTGTTAAACCTTCTCTGTACCCAGATGTTTTTCAGGTCTGGGCTCTGCAAAAAAATAGAATTTACGCTCACTTTTAGCTATACCTAGAGTTATGGTTACCAATACAAACACCTTTACAGCCTCAAGCGCGCCTTATAGCGTGGCGCAAGCCATTAACAATCAACCGCAGCTTGTTGTGTGCGCGGCCCATGATGTAAAACAAGTGCAGCACACCCTCAAAACGCTTTTGCCGAAACGGATTGTGGTGACATTACCCGCGTGGGATGAAAATGTGAACACAGAACGGTCACCCTCCGCCGAGGTAATGCACGCCCGTGCTAAGGTGTTACACACGCTTTATACACATGAAGCGCCTATTATAGTCACATCCCCCGAGGCGTTGGTGCCCAAATGGCTGCCTTTTCGTAAAGAAGAATTATCTGTAGCACTTGAGGTGGATGCCGACCTACCACGTGGGTTTGCACGTCAAATGCAAGATATGGGGTATAGCACAACCGAGACAGTGACCGCTAAAGGCGAGATGCTACACCGAGGCAGCATTATCGACATTTGGCCCCCTTATGAACCGCACCCCTATCGTATTGAGTTGTTCGGACACACCCTTGAGAGTATCCGCCCCTTTGAGCCACTGTCACAGCGCCGACACAAAGACGCCACTGTAAAAAAATTGCTGCTCACCCCGGCCACGGAAATATGCTTGCATGAAAAGCATTTCCAACATTTTAAAGAGAGGGTAGCGGCTAGGGTAGCCAACGTACAAAAAGAACCGTTTTACGAAAGCATTGTAGCCGGCAATATCCCTCATGGCGCTGAGCATTTTTTAAGCTTATTTAGCGATGAGCTCAAAAGCTTTTTTGATTTTCTTCTAGCCGGCACAAACATTCACTTACTTGAGCCCTTTAGAGAGAGCTTGGATATAAGTGTGGGCGAGCTTGAGAGCTATCCTCAAAGCTTTGCAGAGAATTATCATGCGTCTGTGTTAACCGCCCAACAGCTGGACAGCCTGGCGCAACCCTTTAGCCCTCACAGACATTACACCACTGAATTGGGCGCCTTGGACGAGCTGCCCCCATTTGTTGAAAACAAAAAACAGTTTTCCTTTGCGGAATATTTGCACATGCTCAAAAACCATGTGGAGCAGGCCTTGCCCACCAAGCGTGTGGTGGTGACATTTCACAATGCGCAAGCGGGAAATGATGTAGAGGCGGCGCTTAACACCATGGAGCTGCCCTTTAGTCACACAGAGAAAGCACACGCTGTACATCTACGGCCTGGTTATATTTACCCCTTTGAAAACCAAGAGCTGTTGGTGCTTAACGACCAGCACTTTACCAAGCCCAAACGCAAGGTGGTGCGCAGCCAACAAAGTGAAGAACTAGAGAACATTTTATTCTCGGCACAGGGGCTGAATGCAGGCGATTTAGTGGTGCACAAACTGCACGGCATTGGTAAGTTTGAAGCCCTCAAGCCCGTGCAGGTGGGGGTGCATGTGCATGATTGCATGGTGCTGCGCTATCAAAATGATGATGTGCTTTATGTGCCCGCCGAGAACATTGACCTCGTTACACGTTATGGCGGTGAAAACGACCTAGTCGCCCTCGATAAATTAGGCGGTAAAGGCTGGCAGAAGCGTAAGGAGAAAGTTGAAAAGCGCATTGAGGAGATCGCCGGCAAGCTGCTAAAAATAGCGGCACAACGGAAGTTGTCACGGGTGAAAGCCATTAACCCGCCATTGGGGCTATGCGAAGATTTTGAAAACAGCTTCCCCTACCCGGAAACGGAAGACCAGCTACGCGCTATTGACGACATTCGTAATGACTTTACATCTGGTAAGGTGATGGATCGTTTGGTGTGCGGCGATGTGGGCTTCGGTAAAACCGAGGTGGCGATGCGCGCCGCTTTTATGATAACCGCCAGTGGTGGCCAGGTGTTGGTTATGGCGGCCACCACTATTTTGGCACAACAGCTGGCAGATAACTTTAGAGAGCGCATGGAACCTTTTGGGGCCCAGGTGGCGTGCTTAAACCGCTTTACCTCCACGCGCCATAAGAAAACCATATTAGAAGACACCAAAGCCGGCAAAGTGCACGTGTTGGTGGGCACCCATAAACTGCTCACCACGCAACCCACCTTTAAAAATATTCAGCTGCTTATTATTGATGAAGAACACCGCTTTGGCGTAAAGCAAAAAGAAAAATTGAAGCAGCTTAAAACGGGGCTTCATGTGTTGTCTATGTCAGCCACGCCTATTCCCCGCACCCTGCAGATGTCACTTGTGGGCGTGCGGGATATGAGCCTGATGACCACCCCACCCGTAAGCCGCTTAGCCATTAAAACAGTGGTAAGCGAATTTAGCAAAAAGCAAGCGCGCGAGGCCATACAATTTGAGCTCGACCGTGGTGGCCAGGTGTTTTTCGTCACCCCGCGCCTGAAATTTATCCCCGACATTTTAAAGTTCTTCCAAGACCACCTGCCGCAGGTGTCGGTGTCGGTGGCTCATGGCCAAATGACAGCCGACGAACTTGAAGATGCCCTGATGCAATTTAAACAGGGTAAACACCGCGTGTTGATTTCTACCCAAATTATTGAGTCTGGCATTGATATCCCAAGCGCCAACACCATGATTGTTGATAACGCCCAATATTTTGGGCTGGCGCAGTTATATCAGTTGCGGGGGCGCATTGGCCGTGCGGATAAACAAGCCTATGCCTATGTGACATTTCCGCCACTTAAGCCGTTGATGGGCGCCGCACAAAAACGCCTGAATGTGTTGAAATCCCTCGACACCCTTGGGGCTGGGTTTCAAATCGCCTCATATGATATGGATATTCGTGGTTATGGCAACCTGCTGGGCGAAGAGCAGTCAGGTCACATCAAAGAAGTGGGTGTGGAGCTGTTTCAGCAAATGCTGCAAGAGGCGGTGTTTCAGCAGCAGCGTGAGGGCACTATTCATAAAGCGAAGGCCGCCTTTAGCCCTACCATTAACCTCAACACGTCGGTGGGGCTACCAGAAGACTACATCCCCACCACAGACTTACGTATTTCTATTTACAAAAAATTGGCGCGCCTCACTGACGTGGGGGAACTGGCGCAAGAACAAGAGGCCATGGTTGACCGCTTTGGGGAAATGCCCCAGCCGGCCGTTATGTTGTTTGAGACATTACGCCTGAAATTGCAGTGCTTAGAACTGGGCGTGGAAAAAATTGATGTGGGGCCAAAGGGTGCCTTAATAACGTTTCATCATGCATTGTTTACACAAGGTGAGGCATTGATCACCCTGGTCCAGCAGCAGCCCCACCTAGTGAAGTTACGGCCCGACCAAAAGCTGTTTGTGTTTAAGCCCCCTCAAAAAGCCGGTATGTTTGAAACCTTGGAGAAAGTGTTTAGTCAGCTGGCGCCCCCGCCTGAGGCGGCAGCTTCTGTTAACGAAGGATGTTCTTGATGTCCGAAGGATCTCACCTCTACCTCCCATGCCGGTGTCATCTCCGGTCTGCCCACCGGTGTCATTCCCGCTCTACGCTGAAGCTCCGACGTGGCAGGCTGCCTCCGCGGAGATGACATAAGGTGGCGCTCAACCGGCGGAATGGAAGGGTTACAAATGGGATAGGAAGCCCCCCAGCCATGGGCATCAAACACTCGTTTTTCAGCTTTTTTCAGTGCCCTAACGCTGTTCATGCCTGAGGCTGCAGCTCAGGCTTAGCTTTATCGAGTTCAAGGGCTTTAAACAAAATGTCACGCCCAATTGGCACCGCATTACGCCCCCAGCCCCCGTGCTCAATAAGCACGACTACGGCATATTTCGGCTTATCGGTGGGGCCATAACCGGCGAAAATAGCGTGATCACGCGCGATCCATTCATAAACCTCTGTGCGGTGGCGTCCCGATTCACGTTCAGCTTGTGTAATGCGGCGCACCTGTGAGGTGCCTGTCTTGCCGGCTAAGGATGGCTCACCAGGTTTTTTAAAGCGTGCCCCGGTCCCACCCGGACTGTTCATAACTTGGCGCAGCAAATCTTGGATGTACTTTACATTAGTTTCGCTTACATTGAGCTTTTCTTTTTCAGTGCGTGTCTCTTTATCCACCGTAAATACAGGGCGCACTTTGTAACCACCATTAGCAATCATGGCCATACTCATTACCATCTGCAATGGCGTTGCTAACAAAAAGCCCTGTCCGATGGTGCTTTGCATGGTGTCGGCTAAAAACCAACTTTTCATCTTCACGCGTTTTTTCCACAACGGTGACGGCACTAGCCCCGAGCGCTCACCCGAAAGCGATATGTTGTGTTTCTTGCCGAAACCAAACTCCTCTAACACCTTGGACAAGGGAGTGATGCCTTTTAACTTAACGCCAAGCTCGTAAAAGAAAACATCACATGACTCACGGATAGAACGGGCGGCATCCACCGTGCCGTGGCCATGCTTTTTCCAGCAATGAGGTTTGTAGTCATTAAGCTTTGTATAACGCCCAGTACACAGAACGCTGCTTTTTTTGCTAATCACATTCGCTTCTAAACCTGCGAGGAGGGCGAAAGGTTTAATAACAGAAGCGGGTGGGTAAATTCCACTAATAGCTTTGTTGCTAAAAGGTGTGTCCACGCGGGAAAACATCTCTTTAGATTCGGCGGGCGTAATGGTTTTTGAAAACAGATCGGGATCAAACCCCGGGTAAGACACCATGGCAACCACGCCCCCCGTTTCAATATCCACCACCACAGCCGTGCCAGCCTTGTGTTCAGAAATACGATCATACACATATTGTTGAAGCTCTAAGTCGAGGGTCGTTATGACGTTTTCTCCTGGGGTAGGGGCGACGCGTGCCAGCTTGCGCACCTTTTTACCCCGCGCATTCACTTCATATTCTGTGATACCAGGCATGCCAATAAGTTGGGGGTTGAAGGTTTTTTCTAACCCCGTTTTGCCCACCTTCACATCTGGTATCTGGCTAAATATGTTAAACTTATCTTTCTCATTCGGATCAATCATGCCGGTATAACCCAAAGGGTGTACAGCTTTCTCACTAAGGGTATAGGTACGGACAATCCCTTCCTCCACAATAAGGTAAGGCGTATTGTTTTGGTTGGCTTCCACTGCCACGATTTCGTCCCACGTGAGGTGAGGTTTGATAATGATAGAACTTTTATGGCCGCGGTTTTGTTTGTAAAATTTCAAGGCTCGCTCTATGTCGTGTGCCTCTAGGGGTATAAGCTTATTCACCTCCGTAATGGCCTGGGATATGTTGGAGGTTTCCCTTAAGTTTATAACCGCGTTGTGAACAATTTTATTATTCGCTAAAGGACGGCCATGGCGATCAAGTATTTTTCCGCGTGCGGGAGGCGTGAACTGTATGTGCACACGGTTTTTGTGGGCTTGCATGTGATATTTTTGGCCCATAAAAATTTGCAAATAGGCCACCCGCGCCACTAAAAAGAGCAACCCGAGCAGGCATAACGCCACCAAAGTTAGCCCAACAATATAAAACCGATTATGGTAGTGGCGTTGGTGTTCCATTGTTACTCATTAGCCAAAAAGCGTTGATGACAATAAATGAGCGGGCGCACCACCACGGGATAAGCAATCACAAGGAGTAGCACTATGTAACTATCCATCGCCCTAAAAGGGAGGATCGACAAGGCATTTAATGTAATTTGAAGCACAAGATAATAAACACCGAGCAGTGCCAGCCCAGGCCACACAAACACAAAATGCTGGGTAATTAAAAATTTCCTCATAGCATAAATTGAAGCGAGACTTAGTAAATATAAGGTTAAGGTGGGCCCAAGGTACATATAAAACAAGGCATCAAAACTAAGGGCAAACATAAACACCACGCTCACCGGCACCAAATCAATGCGGTAGACACCCCAATGGAAAATAGGCACTAAGGCGAGAAAGCTATTTTCAAGAAACAAGCTCCCCAAAAAGTAAAGGGCTATACTAAAGGTAGGAATAAAATTAGCTATCATCGTGGCTATCAAGACTTTCAGGCGATAATACGTAAACCAACGTTAACTGCCTAAAATTAACGGCGGTTTTTATGTAAATTTTACTACCTTTAATTTCGTGAACGTGCCCTACGAGAATGTTTGGCACCACCTCATCATCCGCAGTGGTTAAAACCTCTTGCCCCACCTTTAGTAATTGGGGCTTTTTAACATACTTAAGTTTTAAGAGGTTTTTATTGCGCCCTTGCGCGATACATTTTTCGTCGATATCACCCACACGCACCGGCAACCGAGACTCCCGACTTGTGATGGGAACAAGCTGCGCACTGTACCCACCCATTCTGACAATGCGCCCCACAAAGCCTTCTTTGGTTACCACACAGTTTTTAAGGCCCACGTGGGAGGTAGAGCCCGCGTCAATCGTCACGAGGTGATTCAATGGTTGCAGCTGCGCATTGATAACATAGGCACTCGCTATGTGTATTTGCGGGTCAGGTCTAAACTTGAGCGCTTGTTTTAGAAGTTTGTTTTCTTCTTTTAAACGGGCCGCAACTGTATACCAAAAGGCTTCTTTTTCTTGCTGTTCAACAGGTTGATCACTTTGCTGGGCATCCGGCTGCGTGTGGTATTTGTTTAACTGCAAAAGCGGCGAAAAGGCATCTAGAATAATTTTCCGGACCGGCTCTACATAAGTAGAGTTCATATAGCTCAAAGCAAAAAAGGCCGCCGCTAATAGGCTGAAAAGCGTGAGAGTAAACTTAAAAGCATTGATGCGGACACTAAAAGGCGCTAAAGAGGAAGACAGCCTGCGTGACTTGTCTTTTCGTACCGAAAGTTTAGAAAGAGCCTCCATTTATGGCTGCCGCCCCCTAGTGCATTTTAATCAAAACAGAACTCAACATTTCCATATGTTCAAGTGGCTTACCGGTGCCCAACACCACACAGTCGAGTGGGTTGTCAGCGACTGAAACAGGCAGGCCTGTGGCATCACGCAAGACCACATCCAGGTTGCGTAACATGCCTCCGCCACCCGTTAGGATAATACCCCGGTCTACGATGTCGGCGGCTAGCTCGGGTGGTGTGTTTTCAAGGGCTTGTTTTACGCCTTCAACAATAGCATCCATCGGCTCCGACAAGCTTTCAGCCACTTCACGTTCGTTAATGGTAACTTCTTTAGGCACACCTGTTGAGAGGTCACGGCCTTTAATTTGCATTGTTAGGCCTTCATTTCCATCATCCGGCATTTTAGCAGAGCCAATGGCTTTTTTGATTCGTTCGGCCGTAGCTTCACCAATCAGCAAGTTCATGGTGCGACGGATGTAGTTGATAATGGCGTCATCCATTTTATCGCCACCTACGCGGACGGATTTGGAATACACTATACCCCCGAGTGAGAGCACGCCAATTTCTGCCGTACCACCCCCGATGTCAACGATCATGGAACCAGCAGGTTCCGTGACAGGAAGACCCGCACCTATAGCGGCTGCCATGGGTTCTTCGATAAGGTATACTTCGCGTGCGCCAGCATTTTCAGCTGACTCTTGAATAGCACGTCGTTCAACAGCTGTAGCGCCTGACGGCACACAAATAATGATTTTAGGACTCGCAAATGTTTTGCGGTTGTGCACTTTCTGAATGAAGTGCTTTATCATTTCTTCGGCTATTTCGAAGTCGGCGATCACACCATCACGTAAAGGGCGCACAGCCTGAATATTGCCGGGTGTTTTACCCACCATAAGCTTAGCCTCTTCACCAACGGCTAAAACGCGTTGCTTTCCGCGGTTAGTGTGAATAGCCACAACAGACGGCTCGTTTAAAACGATGCCCTTCCCTTTTACGTAAACTAATGTGTTGGCTGTCCCCAGGTCGATAGCCATGTCATCTGAAAAAACACCTTTAATACGTGCTAAAATACCCATTTTTACCTTGATTTACTGTCTTTAAGTAATACCATTCTCTTTTAAGGAATGGAAGATTTCTTTTGCCGTTAACTGCTCCACCTTTATATTATCTTCAAACTGGTGCCTAATGAACGTGCACTGACGTTTTGCAAATTGGCGGGTAACAGCTTTGGCTTGCTCCACAGCTTCATCAAAAGCCAGTTGCCCTTTTAGGAATTTTACAAATTCGTGGTATCCCAGTGCATTTTGCAGCGGCGTATTCAGCTTATACTTTTCATAGAAATCTTCTACCTCATTTAAAACCCCATGCTTAAGCATATGTTCAAACCGGTGGTTGCAAATGCCATACAAGGCCTCGCGCGGCGGCAAGAGAGAATAATGCATATAATCAAAACCAAGCTTTTTAAATTTAGGCAGCCCTTGAAAATAAGAAATAGACTTACCAGTGGCGGCCCATACCTCATAGGCACGCACCAATCGTTGCGTATCAGTTGGCTTAATATGCTCCGGCAAGCTGGGGTCTTTTTCCAATAGCCATGTATAAAAAGCCTCATGACCCTCTGCATCAATACGCTCAGCGGCTTCTAATTTATATTCCTCGGTGCCAATTTCCGGAAGGGGAGACATGCCCTCTAATAATGTCTTTATATAAAAACCAGTGCCCCCAACAATAATAGGTAAGGCCTTTTCCATATAGGCTAACTTAATGGCATTGGCGGCTGCGTTGTACCAATCGTTCACACTATAATTTTGTGTCACCGGGTCAATGTAGTTATATAGCTTATGGTGCTCTTTGATGGGGAATGGTTGAGCCGTTAATGTTGGGAGGCCCTTATACAGCTGCATGCTGTCGGCGTTTATAATGTGCGCATTAGGGATGTACTCCAATAGCTCCTCTGCAAGACGACTTTTGCCGGAGGCTGTGGGACCAGAAATAATAAGAGCGAACAATTTTGATGATGTCATAGACACTCCTTTGTACAAAAAAGCCCCCTAATGAGGAGGGGGCTGGAGGTTCGGAAGGTGAACCCTGATTAACGCTTCGAGAACTGGAAGCTACGACGGGCCTTAGGACGACCGTACTTCTTACGTTCAACCACACGGGCGTCACGCGTAAGGAAGCCTTCTTTCTTCAAGACAGGACGTAGTTCTGGATCAAAGTTAACAAGGGCCTTACTGATACCATGCTTAACGGCACCCGCTTGACCTGAAAGACCGCCACCTTTAACGGTACACACAACGTCAAAGCTGTTCACGTTGTTTGTAACCGCAAATGGTTGTGACATAAGCATACGCAACACGGGGCGACCAAAGTAAACCATCCAATCCCGACCATTCACGGTGAACTTACCGTTACCAGGCTTAATCCAAACACGGGCTACCGCATCTTTACGCTTACCCGTTGCATAAGCACG
Organism: Alphaproteobacteria bacterium; assembly: GCA_030433125.1. Lineage (GTDB taxonomy): Bacteria > Pseudomonadota > Alphaproteobacteria > UBA6184 > UBA6184 > JAUIKZ01. Next base: position 1,575 of record JAUIKZ010000037.1, on the reverse strand, counting down.
ACCTTGTGCGTCTACTTTTTTTGTGTACTTAGGTTGTTGATCTTCAGGAGTGTTACCTTGCGCATTATCTGCAGCATCAACTGTGTTTTTTAGATCTTCTAATGATACATTTTGCTTAGTCATCTTATGCGTTCCTGATTACATTTTTTTCATTGAGTGAAGCCACATCAAGCACTTTTGGTTGTTGGGCTGTGTGAGGGTGCTCTTCGCCAGCATATACGCGGAGGTTGCTCATCATATTGCGACCGAGTGTGTTTTTCGGTAGCATGCGTTCTACTGCTTTTTGGAACACACGCTCAGGATGCTCACCATTTAAAAGCTGCTTCATAGTGCGTTGCTTAACACCACCTACATAACCTGTGTGCCAGTAAAAGATACGGTCAGTGAGCTTTTTACCTGTAAAGGCTACTTTGTCGGCGTTAATAATAATAACATGGTCACCACAATCAACGTGAGGGGTAAACGTTGGTTTGTGCTTGCCGCGCAAGAGCTTGGCTACAATGCTTGCCACACGACCAATAACCAAATCCTTGGCATCAATAATCCACCAATCTTTTTGGACATCCTCTTTTCTTAAACTAAAGGTTTTCATTTTTTATCCTATTACTTATGAGTTTGTAGTTTTTATAATATGAAACCCTCGCAAAAGCAAGGGCTATAACGTTTTCAGAGGGTGGTATTTTAATACCGCCTTTGCAGTGGCTGTTTTATTCCTCTAGGGCGCGCGGCTTTCCAAACAGCTTCATGCGCGCTGCTGTGTACAAGAATAAAATATTCACAACACTTAGTGCCGCACAAAACGTAAACGTTAGCTGAGCTCCATACGCTGGGTTAGTAACCTCATAGGGGTGCCATAAATAACCCGCTATTAGATTCCCGCCTAAGTGTGTTACAGCCATGATTAAATAGAACAACCCAAAAGCTGTACCTAAACGCTTACTTGGAGAAACATCTTTTAAAAGCGCTAACAAAATGCCCTGTGTCACCGACCAGTGCATCCCCCAAAAGATGAGTGTGGAATATAAACCTTGACGCGTTTGGATAAACGTTAATAAGCTTGCGCCTATCAGCATAAACAAAAACCCGGTTGCCAACATTTTTTTCTTACCATACTTATCAGCCATGTGCCCGAGTGGGTAAGCTGATAATGCAGTAGAAGCGCACAAGGCCGAAATGAGGAACGCTGTTTCACTGTCAGACATATTGAGTACCTTTTTACCGTATGTCATAAGAAAACTTTCATTTACATGGGATACCCCATAGATACCAGCTAACGCAATAACAAGCCAAAATGGCCGCCCCATGTTTTTAATGTCATTTACAAAAGACCCAAAGTAGTGAGCAATTTTATTCGTGTTCGGCACCGGAGTGTCTTTAACTTCTTTTTGAGAGTGGGGTACAAAAAATATTAGAAACAATAAACCAAGTAGGCTGGGGATCACAGCCATTACAAAAATAGCGTTGTGGGGGCCGAACCCTTCGAAAGGAGCCGTGATGGTGCCAAGAAATTTATACCCAGCGGTAGACACTGAAGCCACTACCAAAAGAGAGCCCAGAACAGACCCAAATTTGCGT
>JAUIKZ010000036.1 GCA_030433125.1 Alphaproteobacteria bacterium | reverse complement strand
AGGATTCAATCTCGGGGAATTTTTGAAAATAGGTATCAATAAAACCCTTAGCCACATCGTTCGGAATACGCATGCGTTGCGCCAGCCCATAGTGGCTCATGCCATAAATAATGCCAAAGTTTATCATCTTGGCTTTATACCGCATATCAGGGGTTACATGGTTTTCGGGCACGTCAAACATAGCGCTGGCCGTGGATGTGTGCACATCTAACCCTTTTTGAAAAGCTTCTTGCAGGTTCTTCACGCCGCCCATGTGGGCTAAAATTCGCAACTCCACCTGGGAATAATCAATGCATACCAAGGAACTTCCCGGGGGCGCACAAAAGGCTTTGCGTATTTTGCGGCCTTCCTCGGTACGAATGGGGATGTTTTGCAAGTTCGGATCAGACGAGGCAAACCGCCCCGTGTTAGTGCCAGCTAAACTATAGCTTGTATGCACCCGCTTTGTATCGGGGTGAATTTTTTCCACCAACGCGTCCGAATACGTGCTTTTTAATTTCGAGAGTTGTCGCCATTCTAAAATAGCCTCCGGCAAAGTATGGCCAAGGGCCGCTAGCTTTTCGAGGGTGTCTGAGTCTGTGCTAAAATTACCGGCCTTACCTTTCTTACCCTGTGGAGGCAGCCCCAAGTGATCGAACAGCACCTCACTTAGCTGCTTAGGCGAGCCTATATTAAATTCCTCATCAGCCTCCTTATAAATAGTTTGCTCTAAGGTGGCTAGCTGCTGGCTAAAGGTCTCACTCAGCTCTTGCAAATACGACGGGTTAACCAACACGCCTTCATATTCCATGGCGGCCACCACCGCCGCCATGGGGCGTTCTACCGTTTCGTAAAAAGCGTTTAAGTTCTCCTCTTCCAAGCGGGGTTTAAAAAGGTGATACAGTTGTAAAGTGAGGTCAGCATCCTCGGCGGCGTAGCGTTCGGCCACAGCTAAGGGCACGGCGCCAAAATGCTTTTGCGTGGCGCCTTTGGGCACATGGGTCATGGCCTCTTTAAAGCTCATCATGTTATAACCCAAATACCTATAGGCCAGGGCATCCAACCCGTGGTCATGCTTCCCTAAGTTTAACACATATGACATCAGCATGGTGTCGTGAAGGCCTTTTAGGTCTAGGCCATGCTTACGCAGCACAATGAGGTCAAACTTAATGTTGTGTCCTACTTTAAGGATATTTTCATCCTCCATCACGGGGCGCAACAACAAGCGCACATCCCGCCAGGCCAGCTGCCCTGGTTCACGCTCACCTTGGGTGTTGCAGTGCGCTACGGGAATATAAAAAGCCTCATCTTTTTCTAGCGCTAAAGACACCCCCACAAGCGCGTCCCATCGCGGGTTAAGGCCTGTGGTTTCAGTATCCACTGCCACCAGCCGGGCTTTTTTTATACGCGCTACCAAAGCCTGCAGGTCTTCTAGCTTTGTAATTAGTTTGTAGGTTTTGTCTTTATATTGGTCGGTGCCAAAGCTCATTTGCTCGGTGGGGGTGTTGTTTGCTTGTTGGCGTAACACCTTTTCTAAGAGCCGTTTAAAATTATTCTCCCGCAAAAAAGCGGTAAGCACTTCATAATCAGGCTCTCTTTTGGCGTAGTCTTCAAGAGGCGGTAGGTCCTTAATATCGCGTTTTAAGGTAACGAGTTGGCGTGCCACATCAACGTGCGACTGATACTCTTCCAAGGCCTCGCGGCGTTTGGGTTGCTTAATTTGGTCCAAATTCGCCATCAGGTTATCCAGCGAGCCAAAGTCTGCAATCAGCTTACCAGCTGTTTTAGGGCCAATGCCTTTTGCGCCAGTAATATTATCACTACTGTCGCCCATCAAGGCTTGCACATCTGGTACCTTGTCCGGTGTGGTGGCGAACTTTTTATGCACGTCCTCTAGGGTTAGCAGCCGGTTTTTAATGGGGTCGAACATCTGCACCTTGGCGGCCTCGTCCATTAACTGCATGAGGTCTTTGTCTGCCGAAATCACGGTGACCTCATAGCCGGCTTTTTTGCATTCTTCAACATAGGTGGCGATAATGTCGTCGGCCTCCACGCCCTCCCACTCTAGATAGGGCAGGTTCATGGCCTGACATGCCTCGCGTATAATAGCAAACTGCGGAATCAGCTCCGGTGGAACCTCTTTACGCTGGGCTTTGTATTCCGGAAAAATATCACTGCGAAAGGTCTTGCGCGCCGCATCAAAGGCCACGAGTAAATAGTCATAGGGGTGCGTTTGCAAAAAGTTATATAAAATATTGGTAAAGCCATACACGGCCCCCACCGGTGTGCCATCATGCCGTGCCAACGGGGGCAGCGCATGAAACGCCCTATAAATATATCCCGACCCATCAATGAGCGTTACTTTTTTGCTCATGCCTATTCCTTCTTATGTGTTAAAATTTTGCTTCTATAGCCAGCATCGCTTTGCTTTGCAGCGTGCTAATGTAATGCACGTTATAGCTTATGCCAGCCCGGATGTTGTTGTGCTTGTAGTGCAACCCCGACTCTAGTTTAAATAAGTGGCTGTGCAAGCGCTTTGCAAAAAAGCCTGTGGGGTTAATGTTCTTCTGCCATAGGGCAAAGCTCTTGAGGGTTAGGTGTGGCGTAAGGTTATACACCGATTGCACCCCCGCTTGCAGCCCCATCACATGGCCGGTTTTAAAAGCTACATGCACCGTGTCACTGGCTACCTCAGGGGACACACTCAAATGCGCCACAGCTACAAAGGGTTGAAAAGGCTGCGGCCCCCCCGCAAATCCTAGCGCGTGCAGGCTAAACATCGTTTTACTTTCAAGAGCAAACCCCTGCGCCTGAAACGCCTGGTGCGCCCACTTAAATTGTGATCGCATAAATCCAAATAGGGTAGGGGTGCCAAAGCTGTAGGTGGCGTCAACCAATTGCTCTTTATCTGCCGTGCCGGCCCCAAAGCCTTGAATCCGCAGGCGAAGGTCATGACCACCAACGGTATAGCCTATTAACTTCTCGCTCAAGCCAGTAGCCGTTTTGTGGCTATCGGCATAAAAGCCAAGTGTGTTTTTGTAATGGCCGGGGCCGAAAGAGGATGAAAGTAGTGAGTCTATCTCTGCTGTAATAGGGTCTAAATCATCATTTTTAATGGTGGTTTCCTGGGCTTTAAATTTCGCCACAAGGTTGTTGCGGTAAGGCTGCCAATTATAAAAGGATGATTTTTCCAAATAGTTTTTGCTTTTGGTTAGCAGCGTGGCGATTTCGCCTTTTTCCGAGCTGCTGATAGAGCTCAGGTTGTTTTGCTCTAGCGCTTTGTTTATAACGTCCAGCGCGTTTGATTTGCTTGTGGCGCTTTCTAGCTGTGTACTTACCGCCATCAGCGAACTTGACCCTGCCCAAAAAACGGTTTCGCTTGAGCTATTTTTGCTAGGTGACCAAAGGGATGCTAACCCAACGCCCCCCGCGCACAGCAACCCCACTAAAAGTAATGCGATTATTGTCATGTTATCCTCGATCAATACTTTGTTAAGATAACGCCTATCGAGCAGGAAAACAATTTTTTATATTGTGATAAGAGTTGGAGCAGGTTGCCCCCGCATGGAGTGGCAAGAAAGAAGGTGCAGAAATGAGACCGTAATATCGGCAATATCTGCACCAACTGAAAAGCGTTATTGCTTCACAAGGTATTCAGCCACACTTTCGGTTGTGGTTTGAATAGCTTCTTTTGATTCATTCCAATCCGCTGGGCATACCTCGCCATTTTCTTCGTGGTGTTGCAAGGCGCGCACCATGCGAAGGGCTTCATCAACACTGCGGCCCAGCGGCAGGTTGTTGACCACTTGGTGTTGCACCATACCTTCTCTATCGATAAGGAATAGCCCGCGGTAGGCCACGCCATCTTCAGATAGCACGTCATAGTCAAAAGCAATGTCACCTGTTAAATCAGAGATCACACCATATTCAACGCCTTCAATGCCGCCTTGAGCCTTTGGGGTTTCTAACCACGCTTTGTGGCAGAATTCACTGTCTACGCTGCAGGCCAAAACTTCTGTATTAAGATCATTAAATTCTTGCAAGCGAGCCTGAAACGCATGGAGCTCAGTAGGGCATACAAACGTAAAGTCTAGGGGGTAAAAAAACAAAACGACATACTTGCCGCGATAATCAGATAGCGTAATTTCGCGAATGTCGTTTTTAAAAACCGCTTTTGCTGTAAAGTCTGGGGCTTCGGCGCCAACTAATACTGACATAATCATTCTCCTATTAATTTTAAGTTTTGAGTGGTGGAGCCAGGGGGAGTCGAACCCCCGACCTCTACAATGCCATTGTAGCGCTCTCCCAACTGAGCTATGGCCCCGGTTTGGCTTTTACGTATTTCTACATTGTAGACGCCAAAATTGCAATGAAAAATAACACCGCTTCCTTCACTAATTTTACAAAAATAACCTTCGTGTCAGTTCATGACAGTGTTAAAGCTGCTTTTTTTGTGAGCTTTTCTTGCATAACATTTTTCCTTCGGTTATATTTATTAATAGCCTCAGAGGAAATAATGAATTTTTTCAGGATAAATAAGACAGACAACGAAGATATTAGGGTTTTTGAGGAGTACTTAAATAACACCTATGGGATTGATTTTTACAACCAAGGGTTGTTCACGCAAAACTCTATAATCAGCTATTTCAGCGACCCGGACTGGGGTGATTTTTATGCTGAGCAAGAGCTTTACAAAGTAGACCCTCTCGTGAAAAACCCGGATGGCATTTTAGTGGTGCGTAAGTGGGGAGACTATAATTCATCACGCTCACTTAACAAACCCTACATTTTCCGCACAGAGTATTTAGGCACAACTGAAGGGCTTACAGTGGTATTAAAGCGAGAGAACACTTTTGAAACAGCCGGCATAGCCATTAGGGGAGATTTTTCTCGCATGGCGGACATTATCGAAGACAAGAAGTCGTTTTACGATATTTTAAGTCGGATTCCCACTCTTATAAAGTCACAAGATATAGCATGATTATTTCGCCACAGCAGCTATCTGCGCAAGCCCTATCTTCATTCACGCTAGTAGATGTGCGTGAGCCCTGGGAGCGAGAAAAAAGCGCTTTTCCTGCAGAGGAGCTTTACACTATACCATTAGGTCAGTTGCCTGAAAAATTTAGCGAGTTACCCCAAGATAAACCAGTTGTGGCCATTTGTCATCATGGGGTTCGTAGTTTGCAAGCAAGCCTTTTTTTAAAACAAGAGGGATATCAGGCGCTGAGCCTTCGGGGTGGCATTGACGCGTGGGCAAAGGAGATTGACCCTCATGTGCCATTATATTAATACTCATTATTGGTTTGTGATACGTATGTCCTTATATGGTTATTGTTAATTTTCCGTTAAGGTTGTTAGGTTAAGTTATTATTATGGAAGGTTAGTATGAAAAGAATAATTGTAAAGGTGTTGCTGGGTATTTCGATTATTACCCCTTTTGCAAATGAGAGTAAAAAGGTAAAAACACCTGTGGTGGCCAAAGAAGCTGCCATGAGCATACAAGACGCTTTGCAGCGTGCTGCAAAACATAGCGTGCAAATACAGGCGGCTGAATATGGTCAATCGGCCGCGCAATTCCAACGGGCGGGGGCTATAGGGCAAGCCTTGCTGCCTGAGGTAAATGCGTCTATCACCTCGGTTGATACAAAAAACAAAAACCAAAGTGAGTGGAAGAAACACCACCCCACCCAAGAAATTTCAGTGCAATATAATGTGCTTGATAATTTGAGGTCTACAAGCGCTGTGGGTAAGGCCCATGTGGGCGTGAAGCAAGCAAATTTGAATTACGAAAACACGTACATGCTAACGTTGCAGGAGGTAATCAATGCTTACCTTGGTGTTTTCAATGGCCGTAAAATTGTGAAGGCCTTTGAGAAACACGTAAGTGCCTCGCAAAACTTTTTGCGCCGTGCTCAAACGGAATACAAAATTGGTAAATCTACACGCACGAACGTATTAATGGCTGAGGCTGAGCTGGCGAAAGCAAAAGCCGGGCTCATTGAACAAAAGACCTTCCTAAAAAATGCGACGCAAATGTTCAAGCGTCTTGTGGGGTTAGCGCCAGGGAATTTGGTGGAGCCTAAGTTGGTTTTAAAGTTACCCTCTAATGTGGAGGAGGCGGTGATGCTCGCCAAACGCCAGAACGTTAAAGTACGAGGGGCTGATTATAAAGACGATAGCGCCATCATTGATGTGGTGCAAACCAGCGGGGCGTTTCTGCCAACGTTGAGTGTAAGTTGGAAATGGAATAAAGAAGCTTGGAAACGCGAGGGAGCGCTAAGCCAAATTGGGTATCAAGACTCTTCAACCTTCTCTATTCGTGGTCAAATAAATTTATTTAGAGGGGGCGTTGACGCCATGAATGTGGCCGCCGCCGCCAAGAAAAAAGCGGCTTCACGCTTGCTGCTTGAGCATGAGCGCCAACAGGCAGAGCAAGACGTTACCAACGCCTGGGAAGAGTGGCTCGCCGCCAAGGCTACCCTCGATCAACGTAAAGCTGAAGTGCGGGCACAAGAGCTTGCCTTAGATGCTATGAAAAATGAAGAGCGCTTGGGTAAACAATCTTTCTTGAAATTACTAGAAACCGAAACTAAATACATTAATAGCAGCTTGCAGCATATTCAGGCGGAGCAAGACTATGTGTTGAAGCAAGTAAAGATACTAAACTTAATGGGAGAGTTAACACCGGCAAAATTAGGTATGGCCGCTGTTTAAAAAGAGCAACGAATGGGACAAGAGGCTAACAACCCACAGAACGAAGATTTAACAATGGAAGAGATCCTCTCCTCTATTAAGAATATTGTTATGTCGGAAACGGCTAAAGGCAGTCGGCCTAAAAGCAGCCAAGAGCAGCCTATCCCCTATTACCCTAATGACGTTGAGCCCGAAAATGATTTATCTCCCTCAGGGGCGCGTAAGGTGGAGCACTTCCCAAAATTTCATGAATTTACAGCCCCCAAGGCGCAAGAGTTCTTAGCTAAAAAAGGGAAGGTGTCGCCCGACATCCCTCTAGAAGAGCTGTTGAAGTATCAGGAAAACGTTAAAGACGTATCGGCTGTAGATGATGTGTTGGCACGCAGTCGGCAGGCTAAAGCGGCTAAGCCAAAAATGAGTGATGCGGACATTAACCAGGTAATTCAGCGCAGTTCTCAAAAGATTAGCGAAAATTATAAGTCGCAGGTGTCCTCACCTGATGGAGAGCAAAAACAGCAAGGGGTGCTTTCTATCCCGCCAGCGCAAGGACATTATAATGACGTGGCTGCGGCCGGCCAGCCTCAAAACAGCAGGGGGCACAAAGAAATCGATTTTCAAGCCCTTAATTTTGTGAAGAATAATTTGCGGGATAAAATTAACAGCGCCTCTAGCACCGACAGCATTAAGAAGTTTGTGGCGGAAGAGTTTGCATCAAGCATTACGCGGATGCATAAAGCAAAGCGTGCCGCCGAAAGTAAAGCGGATAAGCCGGCTCAATATGTAAAGCAAGCGGCTGGGTACGATTTAAAAAAGGTGGCCACCCGCGATGTGGAAATCAAAAGTTATGATGAACATCATTTACTCGATCGTATGTTCCGCCAGCTTTTAGACCACTTAGTAAAAGATGTAATAGAAAAAGTAGTCAATGAGTGGATGCGTGAAAACCTGCCTGAGATGGTGGCGAAGCAAACACACATTGAATTTGATAAATTATTAGGAAAACTGAAAAGCGATTAATTAACGATGCTGTTAACCTTTCGTTAAGGGAGTAGCAGCTATATTTAAAAAAATAATAACAAGAACAAATGGAGTAGTTCAATGCGTGTACTTTTAGTAGAAGACGACCCGACCGTATCAAAGAGCATCGAGCTGATGCTTCGATCGGAAAATATTGTGTGTGACACCACCAATATTGGTGAAGAGGGCATAGAGATAGCAAAGCTGTATGATTACGACATTATTATCTTAGATCTCATGTTACCAGACATTAACGGGTATGACATTATCCGTCGTCTGCGCAAAATTAATGTTAACACGCCGATTCTCATTTTATCTGGCCTGAGCGGCACCGAAGATAAGATTAAAGGTTTTGGGTTAGGAGCCGATGATTATATTACCAAGCCCTTCAACAAAAACGAACTCATCGCTCGCCTCAATGCGATTGTTCGGCGCTCAAAAGGACACGCTGACACAACAATTCGTATTGGCCGATTAACCATCAACACCCAAGCCCATGTGGCAGAAGTAGATGGCAAGCACGTGCCTCTTACGGGTAAAGAGTATGCTATCTTAGAATTATTGGCCGTGCGTCGCGGGTCGACCCTAACAAAAGAAGTTTTCTTGAACCACTTGTATGGCGGTATTGACGAGCCAGAACTTAAAATTATTGATGTGTTTGTGTGTAAGTTACGTAAAAAGCTATCGAAAGCTTTGGAAGGCGCAAACTACATCGAAACAATTTGGGGTAGGGGATACGTATTGCGTGACCCTGAGTCAGAAACTTTTCGGCTTAAAGAAGAGCCTATGAGAACTCCTTCTCACGTATAATTACGCTTTCCTCCTTGGTGAATTAAAAAAGAAGCTGCCATACCCTGCGGCTTCTTTTTTGCGTTAGGTGGTGGTCATAGCCGGTGTAAAGGCATAGACTTAAGATCACGCGGAGAAGAAAATATCTTTCTCCAAAGCCATGTTTTATGCCGTTTGCTGTGGCATTTTGCTCCTTGTTCCCAATTAGGGTTGAGCTTTACTGCTCGAGTACCTCTTTTACTTTAGCGGCCAAATCTTTTAGGTTGAAAGGTTTAGAGAGGAAGTGCATGTTTTCATCTAAGGATAATTTGCTACGGAATGAGTCTTCCGTGTAGCCTGAAATAAAAATAACTTTAAGCTCTGGCGCCTGTTCACGGGCCTTGCCAATAAAGGTAGGGCCATCCATATTAGGCATCACTACATCCGTTACCACTAGGCTGATGTCTTTGTGTTCGAGGCATTTACTCAAGCCGCCTTCGCCGCTAGCTGCTTCAATTACTTGATAACCTTTTTCTTTTAAGGCGCGCGCGCTAAACATTCTAACAGCATCTTCATCTTCTACCAGCAGGATTTTTTCGGTGCCAGTCAGGTCTTTTGCTTTCTTTTCTTCTTTTTGAACAAGGGTGTCTGATTTACTCGGTGTGTGGCGTGGTAGGAATATTTTAAAGCTAGTGCCTTTTCCTAATTCACTTTCCACAAATATATAGCCGCCCGTTTGGCGGATAATGCCATACACCATGGAAAGTCCCAGGCCAGTACCTGAACCGATTTCCTTTGTAGAGAAAAAGGGCTCAAAAATACGATCTATAATGTTATCAGGGATCCCATCACCAGAATCAATTACTTCCACAAGCACATAATTGCCAGGCGGCATGGTTTCTGGCCCCACCTGGTGAGGTGCATCAAATTGACAGGTGCCTGTGGTAATAACCAATGTGCCACCTGTTTTCATGGCATCACGGGCGTTCACGGCCAGGTTTATAATAACCTGCTCAAGCTGCCCTTGGTCCACACGCACAAACCCCACCTCGCGGCTATGGCGTACTTTAAGTTGTATGTTAGCACCCAGCAAACGGCGCAAAAGAATGGTGATGTCAGATAGCGTATCCGCTACGTTGAGCACCTTAGGTTGAAGGGATTGCTGCCGCGAGAAAGCCAGAAGTTGCTTAACAAGGTTAGCGGCACGGTGAGCATTTTGCTTAATTTGCATCACGTCCGTAAAGGTTTGTTCACCGGGAGCATGCCGTAGTAATAAAAGGTCACAAAAGCCAATCATGGCCGTGAGGAGGTTGTTAAAGTCGTGGGCCACCCCTCCAGCAAGTTGGCCAACCGCTTGCATGCGCTGCGTATGCACAAATTGCATTTCGAGGCGCTTGTGCTGTGACATATCAACAAACTGGAGTATGTAGCCAACATGCTCTTTTGTTTCATAAATGGGTTTGACGCGTAAGGATGTTTGAATGTTTTTGTTGTTTTTAAAATGCACATCTACGGGGTGAGGTGTAGATTGCTCAACAAGGCTTACTTCATGTAGTAAGCGGTTATAGGCTGAATAGGAATCTTTTGTAATTAAGCTAGAAAATTCGGTGTTAGCAAGGCTATGCAATGGCTTTTGGATCATCTGTAAAAACGCGGGATTGGCATTTTTAATGCGCCCTTCAATATCAGTGACGACGATACCGGTCGGAAGGTCCTGAAACAGGGAGTTATACAAATGGCCTGGTAATAAGCTCTTGTTGTTTTTTTCATAAGGCACAATGACCGAGCAGGTTATGGGCCCCTCATCTCTTGTTAAAACCCGCTGATACACTTTGTAGGGCGTTTCATTGATGGTGAAAATATGTTCATGGAGCCCTTTGTTAATGCGGTTAATGCTGAGCAAGTGGGGGGGTAAAAAGCGGCTAACACTACCCTTTAGCCTGTCTTTCAAATTGAACTTATTAAAAGCACCATGAGAGATATCAAAAAACCCCGCAGCTGTTTTGTTGCAGTAGATGAAATCTCCTGTACTGTTAAGCGAAAAGAACCCGATAGGGGATTCATCCAAGAAAGAGGCGAGGGCCGATTTATCTTGAAGCTCCTGCGTGAGGTGGCTGATGTCAATTATAGAGTGCACCACGTTTTCATTATTGGCGGCAACGGACATAATTTTGAGGGCGATCTCTTTTTCTTCATGGGGAATGTATTTTATATCATGAGCGGGCTGGCTGCCGCTGGCCTTACCTGCCAGGTCTTGGAGGGCTTGGGCGACAGCGTCAGACTTTAGAAGGGCGGGGTATTTATGGGTGAGATATTGGTTGGCATATTTCAGGTCACCGTTTTTTAAGCTTTTCACAACACCGAGAGGTAGGGCGCCTAAGATGGTTTCCAACTTTTGCAGTTTTCGACGTGCAAACAAATAGGCACGTAGCAAGTGAGTAAACACTAAAAAGGCTCCAAGCGCCGAAACGCCTATTATAAAGGAGAGTATATCCTGAGGGAAAGAGCGCGTGTGAAGGGCGCCAGCAGCCAGCAGCAAACTTAAGGTTAACAACAGTCCAATATAGAAAATATATTTAGGTACCATGCTTGTTATTCTTTTTTAAGATAGTACCTCAGTTAAGCCTAAATTACCAACGATAATAAAGAGCGCGATATAAATCTCACCAGCAGGGCATTCTTTTCGCTCAGCTGCATTGTCGCTTAAAGCGCTTGTTTGTAAAGGTTGCCCTTTCCCTTCGATTTTATGTGCATAAAATCTGCAGGGGCCCGGGGCGCTCTTGACAAACGCGC
>JAUIKZ010000035.1 GCA_030433125.1 Alphaproteobacteria bacterium | reverse complement strand
GCCAGTGTGGCTATTCGCTTTTTTTGCTTTGTTACAAGATAGCCCAAAGCGGTGTAGCGTCAAGGTCGCCCTTTCCCTTCGATTTTGCTGACGCAAAATCTGCAGGGGCCCGGGGCTCGCTTGACTCTACCCCTTGCTTCGGGCTTTGAATTATTATTCTTGTAAGCAAAAAAAACAATATATGGCTTTCTTTTTGGCTGGAACACTTGATCATTGATTTTGCCCAAATGTTGTGCAATGATAAAATCAAAAAGGAGACGACGCATGACATTATTATGGCAAACTTTTTTGGTGTGGGCGGGCAGTGCTTCGCTTATGCTGCTCTTATGGCTGGCTTACCTCATAACACAAAACCCCGGCATTGTGGATGCAGGGTGGGTGTTGGGCATCTGGCTGGGCTATGTGATTTATTTTTCTTACAGCTCATCCCACTCATTGGTGCATTGGATTGTGTTGGCCTTAGCTACCCTTTGGATGCTGCGATTGGGCGGCTTTTTATTTATCACACGCATTCTGCCTTCTCATATTGATCCGCGCTACCTGGATGTAAAAAACGCGTTCAGCCGCAGCGAGAGCTTTAACTTTTTCTTAAACTTTCAAATGCAGGCGCTCTTGCTGCTGCCCATCGCCGTAAGTGGGTTTTATATCTTTAAACAGCCCGGCGAAACCTCCGTTTTGTTTTGGCTGGGCGCGCTTATTATTGTAGTGGGGATCATTGGCGAGGCCGTGGCAGACCAGCAGCTTTACACTGCCAAGCAACAGGGGTTTGAAGGCGTGTTCGATCAAGGGCTATGGGCCTATAGTCGTCACCCCAATTACTTTTTTGAAATCATCACTTGGTGTGGCTTTGCGATTGTGGGGTGGGCTCTAAGTGGGTGTGGGATGCCCTTTGTTGCCCCTGTGGCCCTTACGTTTATTATGGTGGGGCTGACCATCCCCATTACCGAGCGCAATAGCTTGGGTAAACGGCCAGAGACCTATGGGGCGTATCAGGCCAGGGTGCCCATGCTGTTTCCCCTCAAATTTTGGTAAACAGTGCAAAAAAGGGGGGCATTGTAGCCTCCCTTCTTGCTAGAGGGGTGTTGTAGGCTAAGCAGACAGCCCACTACCACAGCAGCACGTTATTAGCGGTTAAGGATGTAAGGGAAGTGATCTTGTTTTTAAACGCTTCGGGTTTGCCGCTGCAATAAAAAGTTATAGAGCTCACAGGATGATTGTGATGAGGGGTTGGTGGGGAAAGACGCTGGCTTAGATCTTTCGCAATCCATTCTGCGGGATCAAGATAAGTCATATCATGAGACAGGAAAGATTGAAACAACGGCTTCAACAGTGGGAAATGTGTACACCCAAACACCAACACGTCTAACTCCCCCTCCATGAAAGGGTGCAGTTTTTGTTTCACCACGGCATGCAATGCAGGGCTATCAAGCTGCCCGGCTTCGATAAACGGCACAAATTCACTGCAGGGTATCAGGCGGGGTGTGCCAGTCAGGCCAGCCTTAAAACAAGCCCGCTCAATGGCCTTAGACTTAACGGAGGTGTCAGTGGCTAAAATACCCACCCTATTCAGGTTATCAACGCTGCTCAAAGCTTTTACGACAGGAGATATAGTTCCAAGAACTGGCACTTTAGACTGTTTAAATACATCGCCTGAGGTCGCCGAAATAGTGTTACACGCTGCCACCACTTGTTGCACACCATGCTGCGTGTTAAACCAGGACAATATTTGATGAGCGCAGGCATCCAACTCAGCCTTTGATTTTTCACCATAGGGCAAATTAGCTGTATCTGCAAAATATATGTAATTATAGTTAGGAAGATGGTTTATGAGAGTTTCCAGTACGAGGAGCCCCCCAACCCCACTATCAAAAATGCCAATGGGCCTATGCATATAAAAGTCCTATTCTAATGGGTGTGTCCACAAAAATTTCACCCGCTGTTGTACGCCGGTTAATATATCATAAGCGGAATTTCTTGTATACTCCGCAAGATCCTCCACAGGTAGCCCCTCACCCCATAAAATAACGGGGTCACCAATTTGGGCGTTGGGGCAATGGGTAAGGTCTACTGTTAACATGTCCATGGCCACTTTCCCTATAGTTGCACAACGGGTGTGGTTCACAATCACGGGGGCGCCTTCTGCAATGGTGGTGGGGTAGCCGTCCCCGTACCCAAAGGCTACCACCCCCACGCGCATATTTCGCGCAGCTACATACCGTGCGCCATAGCCAACGCGGGCACCTTTCTCTATGTCATATACAGAAATAAGTGCGCTTTGTACTGTCATCACAGGCTTTAACCCAATTTCATCGGGCGTTTTATGTTCAAAAGGTGAGTAGCCATAAAGTGCTACGCCGGGCCGCACAAAATCATAATTGGTCTCGGGAAAGTTATATACAGCCGCTGAATTGTTGAGGGTTTTCAGGGCTTTTTTCCCCTCGGCAAAAGCATTGAAGGTAGCGATTTGCTGGGCGTTCAACGGGTGGTTTTTATCCTCAGAGCAGGCAAAATGCGACATAATCCGCACAGGGTTGAATACCTGCTCACAATTACTTAATTGCTCAAACACTTGCTCTGCTTGGGCTGGCATAAAACCCAACCGGTTCATACCGGTATTTACCTTAAGCCAGGCATGTATAGGACGCGGCAAAGAGAGCTTGTTAAGCCAATCGAGCTGCAGCTGATTATGAAACACCAATTGGAACCCCAAGGCAGAGGCCTCTAAAAGTTCATTCGCTTCAAAGGCGCCCTCTGCTAAAAGAATGGGCGCTTTCACCCCAACCTTACGCAACACCAGCGCCTCATCAATAGAGGCCACCCCAAACATGTCTACGTAGGGTTCTAATCGCAGCGAAACTGAGCGGATGCCATGACCATAAGCATTGGCTTTCACCATAGCGATCACTTTAGCGGGGGCAGCTTTTTTCTGCATCACTTTGGCGTTGTGAATAAGATTTTCCGATGACAAAATGGCAAATGAGGTGCGGGGCATGTTGAACCTTTTTTTATGAGGAAAATACGTTTTTTATGCTTGGCCGTCAATGGATAGTTCTCAGATCACCAGGGCCCGCTTCTGGAAAAAGAAAAGAGGCCTCTGTTTTGCTGTCTGCCCACAACACACATGATCATTCGTGAACTTCACACTTAAGAGTTAACTATTCATTAAGGATAACGCGCGTAGAATTGCGTTAATAAAGGGATAATTTTTATGAAGATATATTTACTCTGTACTTTTATTGCCACGCAAGCAGTGTCGATGGCTGTCTCCCCACCACAACAAAAAGACAACGCCTCAGCTAACAAAAACGCAGTTGTAAAAGAAGAGAATCAACAACAAGGAATGTCACCAACTTCTTTACCAAAATTAGACATCTCGGATTATCGCAAGCAACTCGTTGAAATGGAGGGGCAGGCACGCGTTATTCTTGGAGCTATCCAAAAACTCACTGTGAACTCCTTGGATGATCTTCAACAGCGCCTTGACCAGTTCCACAAAAAGGGGCAACAACTTATAGAATGGCTTTTAAATAGGGATGAATCAGAAGCCCGTAACATGGTACGCCCTCTGTACACACTCCCTTTGTATAGCCGCATCAATTTAAAAGCATGGCAATATGCCCAAGAGGCGGAAGAAAAAGAAGACATCTTTGAGAAAATGTTAGAAGACTATGATACCATTTTGGACAAAATAGAAGAAGCTGTTGAAGACCTGGATGAAGAAGCGCAGCTAGCCTCACGGAGAACATTATGAATTACGCCAAATGCATAGCATTACTATTAGCAACAGAAGCAATTGCCGCTGCAGATAGCCCTACTGCGGATATAAGGACGTCTAGCAGTGTTACCACAACAATTGTAAGCCAGCCCCCCAATATTGTAATTTCAAGCCCTTCCAGAAATGAACGTAGCAAAGCAAAACTGCCCAAAACCCCGGAGGAATCTATTGGAAAGCGTCTTGATAAAAAAAGGTCTTGGGGAGAGCGTTTGTCACGTAAAGAACGTCACACAGCAAAGTTGCTTGGGATGATGACACTTTAAAATAAGCTTGGTTGGTAGTAAGGCCATTTTACACCAACAGCCTCAAGCGCGTTTAGGTTCAGGCTGAATGTGTGATGGTCGCCTTTGCTTGGTCCAGGTTTAAACCCCAAACGTTCAGCTAGCGTACAGCTCTTAGCGTTGTGCGCAGCTGTTGAGATGATGGCCTTTGTGAGGCCTAATTCTCTATGGCCATAATAAAGAAGCCCCTTAAGGGCACGGGTCATGTAACCATTGCCTTGTTTGCTATTGCGACACCAATAGCTCACCTCTGCAGTACTTTGGGTGATATCATGCAAGCTACACATGCCAATGAACTCTTGGCGTTTTTCCACCACGCAGTGGAATTCCTTTCCTTTTAAATAATAGGCATACAGCCTTTGTAAAAAACGCCGTAACGCTGGTGCATCGCTGGGTGTGATATGCTGCTGCGGCATCCACCTTTGTAAAATGCAGGCATCCTCTTTCAACGCGATTAACAAAGCTGTTGTGTCGTTTGGCTCAACGGGCCGTAGTATAATATTACGCACCTTTATAGGGCAGGGGAACCGCATGTGTGTCTGTCATTATCACTTGTAAATATAGTATCATAGTTCCCTGACCATGTCATTGCTATGCACACGCCCCCAGGGCCGACGCATGAAAAACTTTAGGATGCTGAAACGCTTTTATAAAACACCCTTGCCAATATCGCCATGATTAACGTATCATTTATGAATAATTGGTATAATGAATATTAGATTTAAGAGGTGGTAAGTGCTTGAAATGCAAAATTGGGTCGTGTGGCTTATTGTAGCTGGGGTGTTGCTCATCACAGAATTATTAACGTATACGTTGTTTTTCCTTGCCATAGCGGTGGGGGCGCTGATGGCCAGCGTGGTCACAGCCACATTTCCAGGCATTAGCCTTGGATGGTCCACTCTGGTGTTTAGCTTTACTAGTTTGTCAGCTTTAGCTGGGTGGAAGGCGTGGCAGAATCTGCGCCGAGATAAACGAAACCAGTTGAACGATATATACGCCGAACTTGTAAACCAAAGTTTTACACTGAAAATTCAAGAAGAAGATGGCAGCTTTAGAGAGACTCTAGCAGGCACACAGTGGCGTGTTATCGGTAAAGATCTGGATATAGGCGACAAAGTACGCGTGGTGAGGGTTGAAGGCACGAAACTTATTGTGGAAAAAGTAAAGAGCGCTACGGAATAGTCAGCACCGCCACACGTCTTCCTGCCCCCCACCACCTACCTCTTCCTGAATTTGTTTCAAGAACAGTTTCATAGGTTGGCTTTGGAGGCGGGGCCCCGTGGCACTCTTGCCCCCTTTGTTTTGTTTCAAACTTAGAATACACCCATGAGCCAAAAACACATTTCTATTCGAAACCAAGGTAGGGGGCTTTCGAAACGTAATTCTGCTTGCAATTCTGTGATGCGTTCATATAATTCGCCAGACAATAAAATTTGAAGAAGGTTAAAAATGAAAAAATTTACAGCAACCACTCTTTCACTTGTTATCACAATCGCAACACATTTTTCTATGGATGCCATTGCAGAGCTCCCCGAACAGGATGATTGTAAAGTAGCGTCTGAAAAAGAGCTCACCCAAAAAGAGGTCGATATGCTCTCGCAGCTTTTTGAGCATAAGCTAATTTTAAAAGAAGATGATGTGGATGATATTCGCGCGGGGACATATTTTAATACTCATGCGCTTGCGAATGAGCACCGTTCATACATAGAAAAGGTGATCATTCACCCCTCGGCGCATGGCAAGTTAAAAAGCACTGAACCCTATTTTCAGCGGTTTATAAATAATATCATTAGCGCAACATCGAAAGGCCGTAATATTTCTGTTATTCACGCATCAGAAAAAAGTGATTCACTTGAGATTCGTTTTCCTGAAAATGTTTCGTTTTTTGTAGGCAATGACAACTCCCCCCCTGAAGAAACTGAATCAAAAAATGAAGAGGAATAAGAGGTTTTGGATTTAGTATTAATGAAGGTTAAGAAGTGTTTTTAAGGGACTATGTAGCCGTAACCCGCCTCCACAAACCTGTGGGGGCGTTATTGCTTTTTGCACCCGCAGCGTTAGGGCTCATTTTTGGTGCGCAGTACGCGGACATGAGCTATACGAAAGAGCTTTTGGTGTTTATACTGGGGGCGTTCTTAATGCGTGGGGCAGGCTGTGTGTACAATGATATTGTAGACAGGCCCTTTGATGGCGGCGTGAAGCGCACAGCCGCACGCCCTTTTGTGCGGGCGGAGAACCCAATGGCTCTAAAAAATGGGTGGGTGATCATAGCGGGCCATCTAGCTTTATCAGCCTTGTTATTACTGTTCCTTCCTGTGCGCACCTGGTTCATCGCCATGATAGCCGTTTTGCTGGTCGGGCTTTATCCCTGGATGAAGCGTATCACCTTTTGGCCCCAGTTGTTTTTAGGGGTTACATTTGGCGTAGGTGCCCCCATGGGATGGTTTACCCTAAGTGAAAGCTATCACCCTGTAATTCTCTTGCTTTATGGTGGCAGTATCGCCTGGGTGTTTTATTTCGATACGGTTTACGGCCTCCAAGACCTAGAAGACGATGTGTTGGTGGGGGTAAAGTCTTCACCGCAAGCGTTAGGTGCGTTCTTAAAGCCGGGGCTTATTATGGTTGTTTTGGTTTATGGGGCGTGTTTAGCGGCTGCCGGGTGGGTCATGGGGCTGACGTATTTTCACTGGGTGGTTTTTGTGATAGTCCTTTACAGCCTGCGCAATCTGCAGCGTCTTCGTCCTCATGATACAGAAATGGCCGGCCAGATATTCTCACGAGAGAAATGGATAGGGCTCATTTTGGTGCTAGCGGCAATGCTGGGCTAGGCTTCTTTTTCTTCGAATATCACTTTGTTGTCGGCTAGCTTAATATTCAAGTCACCCTTCAGAAAAGCGCGAATGGGCCGCCCCACAACCCTCTCTCGCCAGCCGTTTAAAAGAGGTGAGTCTTCAAAAGCAGGATGATTGTGAGACCATAGGTTGACGAGTCTTTTAAGTTCTTTCGTAGATGAAAGAACAGACACATTTAACCCTACCTGCGCCGCATAATGGTTTAATAAAATCTTAAGCATGTCATACACCTCATTGTGGGCAGGGGCACGGCGCTCTAATTCCAAAAGGGTGGTGGCTTGCGATATGCTCTCATCTTCAAGTTGCTGCACATAATGAGCCAGTTGCTCGGCAACTGAATCGACTATATCTTCATCAAAGCGCTTTATAGTTTGAGGGGTCAATGCTTGGATGGAGGTTTTAGCGCTGGCGATGGTATCGAAAACGCTATCTGCAAAAATCCACGCGCGGGGTAAGTCGAGCTCTCGTGCCAGTAGCTCGCGGGCTGCTGCCATGGCCACCACGAGTGGCGCGTTTGTAACCCCTGCGTTAGTAAGCCTTAAACGACGCCATGCCTCAATCGGCTGGGGGATCACCTTAGTGGGAGACAAGGCTTTCTCCGCTTCTTCAAAGGCCCAAGCCAACCGGTTCTTTTGTTGCAAGCGGCTTTCCAGGTGCGCATAAATAGCGGGTAGATAAGCCACGTCAGCGGCAGCATAATCAAGGGCCGCAGGCGGTAAGGGGCGCATACACCAGTCGATTTGTTGAGCCGATTTATCAAGCTCAAGGTTGCATATGTCTTTTACGAGGTTGAACAAGGATATCTGTTCTTTCATGCCGGCCAAGCGGGCAGCAATTTGGGTGTCGAACAGGTTTTGCTGGGGCGAGGGAGTGATATAGTGCATAACCTCAATGTCCTGCGTGCCGCTATGATACACCTTCATCCAATCAGGCTCATTGAGAAGAGCAATAAAGGCATGAACCTCATGTTGTAAGGCAAGCGCATCAATGATGTAGATACGCTCCTTAAAGTTAAGTTGAATCAACGAAAGAATGGGCGCATAGGTTTTCTCACGTTTGAACTCTGTATCAATGTAAATAGGGGCCCGCTTATGGGAGGTCATTGTTTCTTGAAGCTTCACCAAGTCACGTTGTGTTGTGATGAGTGTATAGGTAGGAGGGGCGTGTGTTTCTGTCATCTATCGTACACGCCACCTGGTGCCATCGCGGGTATCGTCTAATATTACCCCCTCTTTGAAAAGCAGTTGTCGAATCTTGTCAGCCCTTTCAAATTGTCGAGCTTGTTTGGCCTCGGCCCTTTGGCTAATCAATTCACGTACAATGTCTTCAGACAGCGATGTAGAACTGAGGTTTTGAAACCATTTCTGCGGCGTTAATCGGCCTAGGCCCATAAACTTCATGGTGGAAATAAGATCCGCGATCTCGGCTGTTTCAAAGGCTTTGTTTAAAATTGAAAAAACCTGCGGCGTATTGAGGTCATCTAACAGGGCTTGTTTCACGGCAGGCATAGCTAAATGGCCGACAATGCTGCTGTATTCGTCGCTGGGCACCTTTTCCATGGCACGGTAATATTTGTCCATAAAGCTTTTCGCCATATGCAGCGATTGCTCAGTCCAGTTAAGGGGTTGTTTATAATGGCTTTGTAGCAAGGCTACGCGCACCACATCGCCGCGGTGGGCGCGCATAACGTCATCAAAGGTGACCACATTCCCCATCGACTTGGCCATTTTTGCACCATCAATTTGAAGGTGGCCATTGTGCATCCAATAGTTCGCAAGCGTGTCTGTGCCATGGGCGCAAGTGCTTTGGGCGATTTCATTTTCATGGTGAGGGAAGATAAGATCAATGCCTCCCCCGTGAATATCAAACACCTCACCCAAATATTTGTGAGCCATAGCAGAGCATTCAATGTGCCAGCCCGGGCGGCCCTTCCCGAAGGGGGCGTCCCACGCTGAATCAAACTTTTTACTGGGTTTCCATAAAACAAAGTCTTGTGGGTTTTCTTTGTAACTAGCCACATCCACGCGGGCGCCCGCCAGCATCGCCTCTTCATCTTTGCGCGCTAAGGCCCCATAATTCTTCGCGGCACTCACCCTGAAAAGCACATGTCCCTCTGCTTCGTAAGCGGCCCCGTTATCAAGCAGCTTTTGGATCATGGCAATGATGTCATCCATATGATCTGTAACACGAGGCTCATGAGTGGGAGGTAGGGCCCCTAAAAAATCACAAATGCCATGAAACACCTCCGTTATTTGCCGCGCCAAAGAGGACGGCGCTATTCCTAACTCGAAGGCCCGGGAATGAATTTTATCATCCACGTCCGTGATGTTGCGTACATATGTAACTTTTGGATAGAGCGTTTTGAGTAATCGATACAGCACATCAAACACTACCACCGGGCGCCCATTACCAATATGTGGCTTGTTATACACGGTGGGCCCACACACATACAAACGTACATGTCGTTCGTCAATGGGTTTAAACGCTTCTTTTGTTCCTGTAAGGGTGTTGGATATGTGAAGGGACATTATTTTATCTCTTTGAGGCGGTTTTCAACAAGTTGGCGGTTAATTAACGGCAGAAAGGTGCCCATTTCGGGCCCGTGGCTCATACCTGTAATGGCCTGGCGCAGGGGCATAAACAGGGCTTTCCCTTTGCGGCCCGTCTTTTCTTTTAAGAGGCCAGCCCAGGTTTTCCACGTGGTTTCATCCCAAACGGAGACATCGGCAAGAGCCTCAGCCGCTTCTCGAATATAGGCGGGCTCTTCTATGAAGGGCTCAATAACACCGTGGCAGATGTTATAGTAGAGGTCTACATCATTTAATGTGTGTAGGTTTGGCTTAATGCTTTCCCAAAAGGCCTCGTCTACCTTAGCAAGGGCCTCGGGGGCATGTTCTCGTGCTTGATCCAGTGTAAGCTTATGGATCACCTTCTCGTTTAAAGCCCATAATTCCTCCATAGCTACCTTAGGAGCCGAGCGAGAAAACGTATTGATATCAAAGCTTCCGGCCACATCTTGCATAGAGGTGTAGGGCTCAACCGCTTGTGAGGTACCAAGCTTCGCCAAGAATGCAGCAATCGTAACAGGCAGCATGCCTTCTTCTTTTAAGGTGCTAATGGATAAACTACCCTTGCGCTTTGAAAAACCTTCTCCTGATGTGGTCGTCATCAGACTAAAATGCCCAAATGTGATGGTGTGGTTAGACCGGCCTAATATGGGCTTAAGCACATCCATAATTTGCATTTGCACCGCCGTGTTGGTCACGTGGTCTTCCCCTCTAATAATATGCGTGATTTCATAATCCAAGTCATCAATCACGGAGGGGAGGGTGTAGAGTGGCACGCCGTCTTCACGAATAAGCACTGGGTCACTTAGGTGTTGCGTATTAAACTGACAGTCACCTCGAATCATATCGTGCCACTTAATCTCACCTTCTTCTAATTTAAAACGCCAGTGCGGTTTGCGGCCCTGAGCTTTTAACTCTTGTTTTTGCGCGTCAGTCAGTTGGAGTGACTTGCGGTTATAAATAGGCGGTTGCCGGCGTGCCAGCTGCTGTTTGCGATAGAACTCCAGCTCCTCAGGTGTTTCATAACAGGGATAGAGGCGGCCCATCTCTTTAAGTTTCTCTACCACCTCTGCGTAACGATCAAAACGTGAGGACTGTGAAAAGGTGGTGTCATAGTGTATGCCGAGCCAGGCTAAATCCGCTTCAATAGCCTCAATATATTCTAGGCGTGAGCGTTCGTGGTCGGTGTCGTCAATCCGTAGCACAAACTCTCCCTCATGTTGTAGGGCATAAAGATAGTTAATCATGGCGGCTCTAATGTTACCGAGATGCAATTTTCCCGTTGGGCTGGGCGCAAAGCGCAAACGTGTCATTATATATATTCCAAATTCAGCAAAATATAGCACAAGCCCCCAGGGCGGGGCAAGTAGGTGGCAGGACCTACGCATGAAAACTATTCTTGACACCCCAAAGGATGTCGCCCTTGCCAAGGCATGGTGGTGGCAAGCATCCTCCGCGGGAACGCCTTTCCGCCTTCTTGAGCCCCCCTATTGATCACTTGTGCGTCGCCCTTCAGGGCCTTTTAGTTCCTTGGGAAATTTGGTATAAAAACAGACTAGATGGATGCGTTTCTGCCCCCCTCCAAGGGAGTCATTCCCGCGGAAGCGGGAATCCAGTAAAAGGTGCAGTAAACCTGGACCCCCGCCTGCGCGGGGGTGACATTGAAAGGGAGAACGAGGATGAAAATGGAAGGCAGTCCGAGGACATTATCAAGGTGACAAGATGGGTAGTACGCCCCCCCTCTTTAAAAGTTGGCTGTTTTTCCTATCCTTTGACGCCAGATTTACTAAACAAATCATCAAAATATTGCAGCAGAACTAAATGGCCCTGGTCGCCCTTAAGATTTTCACAAAGAAAGTTTAAAGAGACCAATATTTGTATTATTATAAACAATAAGAGGCGCCCAACAGAAATGTATTATTTGATCAGGCTTAGCAAAACTTGATACCCATGCAAAATTGTTCATTCAATACCTTGAAATAAAAATTAGTGTTTCTATAACGCATTTAGTAGACAGATATCACAAATCATTAAGTGCTCTACTTATTTAAAATGAAAGGAAAATATTTATGAAAAAAGCATTATTATCAGCAGTATTTATGGCAAGTGTTTTAACAAATGTGAGTGCAGCAGAAGCTATGGAAGAGATGAATGAAAACCTAGTGAGCGAGCAATTAACCCAGCAGCAAGCACTCACGAAAAGCGTTTTCGGTTTCACATTAGACCACGTGATGGGGGCGGCTATAAATTCTTATTCTGATGAAAAGCAAGATTTCGAATGGGGTGTTTTTCAGGAGAACGTCATATCTCGTTTGAATACAACTAAAGAAGAATTAGACCAAGCCGGATTAGACGCAGAAGTGACTCAACCCGCTTTTGATACCTTCAGTGAGATAAAAACATTCCTGGAACCAAAAAACCATCCACTTCAGGGCTTAAACGGCATCATTTTGATGATGAAAAGTAAAGGCCTCAAGTTTGAAGATGTAAAATATGATAGTCTTACTATGCAGATAGCGGCAGAAAAAAACATA
>JAUIKZ010000034.1 GCA_030433125.1 Alphaproteobacteria bacterium | reverse complement strand
AGCGAGCCCCGGGCCCCTGCAGATTTTGCGTCAGCAAAATCGAAGGGAAAGGGCGACCTTGACGCTACACCGCTTTGGGCTATCTTGTAACAAAGCAAAAAAAAGCGAATATTCAACCCTAGCGTGTGTAGGTATTATAGGGTAACATAGCCCCAATAATAACAAACCCATGACACCACTTGAACAGGCTCTACATACCGATATTTTAACGAACGGCCCCTTATCATTACACGATTACTTTAATCTCTGTTTATATCACAACGATCATGGCTATTATTTCAATCGCAACCCCATCGGACACACAGGCGATTTTATCACCGCCCCCGAAATTTCGCCCTTATTTGGTAAAAGCATCGCCATGGCCATCATTGAGGCTGACAGCCATCTGCACAATGATAAGCCAATCAATATTGTAGAGTTAGGACCAGGCCTTGGCACCCTCACCCAAGATATGGCCCACACCTTTTCGCACATCCCTTATTACCACAACAAGGTGCATTATCATTTGGTGGAGGCCTCGCCCTACTTAAGCGCCTATCAGCAAGAGCGTTTGCAAGGTTTGAATGCCCAATGGACGAATGAGTTGCAACATTTATCACTGACAGATGGGCCGGTATATATCGTTGCTAATGAGTTTTTCGATGCCCTAGCCATTAATCAGTATTTGCTCGAGGACGGCGTGTTGTATCAAAAACAGGTTACCCGCGAGAACGGTGCCCTCACCTTTACGTGGCAGCCAATACCCTGGCCCCGCCACTTGCCTATTGACGAAGGAGAGATCTATGAAGACCGTCCCCTGCAAAATGAAATTGTTGCCTCCCTCACCAACCTGCTCAAACAACATCACGGCGCCCTCATCGCCATCGACTACGGCTACACTGGGTATGGTGGCCAAGACACCTTGCAGGCGGTCCAGCACCACACCTATGTTAGCCCCTTGCACCAACCCGGCCTCACCGACCTCACTAGCCACATAAATTTCACCGAGCTCGCAAAACAGGTTGAAGCGCAGGGAGCTTATGTTAACATGCAAACGGAACAAGGAGAGTTTTTGCAACGTTTAGGTATTGAGTTTCAACTGCAAAAATTAAGCGTTAGGGGCTGCCCGCAAGCCTATAAAAACCACAAGCAGGCCGTGGAAAGGCTCATAAGCCTAAAAGCCATGGGAAGCTTATTTAAAGTGTTGGTGGCAAGCTACCCTCAAATCCCCCCGTTGAAAGGCGTTTTCTAATGGTCCCCACCTTGCAATCTGCCTTATTATCAGCCTGCTCCGGCGTGCGCCACGGTGTGTGGTTGCGAGAGGACATACCTTCCGTCGTAACAGACACCTATTATATTGATGCCCTGCCACAAAAGCTCTGCCATGACATAAAGCCTTCGGGCCATGTCCTCCTCAAACAGGTGCATGAAGCGAGTGTGCATTTTGTGGGCGCGGCAAAAAATGCCGATATCCTCATCGGCGATGGGCTCATCACCCAAGAACCTGGCCTGCTCATCGGGGTGAAAACAGCAGACTGCGTACCCGTGCTGTTGTATGATGAGGCCACAAACACCATCGGGGCCGTTCATGCCGGGTGGCGCAGCGCCTTTGCGAACATTATCCCCAAAGCCATAGCTATCATGCACACCCTTGGCGTAGATCCCGCAAACGTAAAAGCCTTTATAGGGCCCTCCATTCAGCTTGATTCATATGAGGTGGATGAAGGTTTTTTCAACCAATTCGTTTCAAAATTGGGAGAAGCCGCCCTTCCCTTTTTTGCAGGCCAGCATAGGCGTTGGTTTTTTAATTTGCCTTTATATATCGAACACGCCCTCAAAAGCGGTGGGGTTCGCCACATCGACACTGTAGCGCTCGACACATTCTCTAACCCCCAACTATGCTTCAGCCACCGCCGCCATCAAGACAAAGGCCGCCATTTAAATTACATCTACCTCGCACCCTAGCAACTGGCACACTTCTTGCTGCACTGTTTAGTACAAAAAGAAGAAAGTTGGTACACGTGCAAAATATACAAGGTTCGTTTCAAGGAGCTGTCGCCTATAATCCTGGGGCTACGAAGCCAGCAGACACTCCGGCAAAGGGTGAACCAAAAAAAGCATTAGAAGATTTCTTGTCGCTTATGGCGGGCGTTGCAACAGACCTTGAAGCTATAGAGGACATCTCAGACTCTACATCTGAGGAAATGCTTGAGGGCGCTGCTTCTTTACTGGCCTCAGACTCCACATCTGATGACCTCCTTCTTGATGATGAAAAAGACACCCCCGAAGATTTAGATGATCTTCTTGCGGTTGATTTCACCCCCGATGAAGAGCTAGAGGATGATGCATTCATCACCGGTACTTTGCACGAAGAGATGGTAGCCGGCGTTGAGCCGCTTATTGATGAGGCACAAGGCGTTGCCATTGTGGAGCCTACTCCCCTTTCGCGTTATGAGGAAGAGCTCCCCACGCCTCCCGCTGACGACGTTACCCTAGGCCATCAAGAAAATAATGACTTTATACAAAATGCCCCCATTGGGCAGGAGAAGAGAGAGCCCGAAGGCTTAGCAGAGGTGGCTCTAGCAAGCACACTGGAATTTAAAGAAGATAACACAAGCGGTATCTCTAAAGAGGCTGACGTGGCACCAAAGGCCCATGTGCAACCGGTCGCATTAGATGCGGCTGAGGCCATGCCCACATCAACAGAGACACTCCAACCTGTTGGTGTGGCCAGTCAGTCTTTTGATATGCGCTTGGAAGCCATTCCGGAAGAGGGTCAGACTCCTAGTGTGGAATCGCTTGCCGACGGGGCCACGTTTGAAAAAATGTCCGATGATATTGTGAAGGGCTTTTCCCTTAAAGACGATACATTCACCGTGACCCTCCAACCAAAAGATCTAGGCCGTGTCAACGTGAGCCTTGACCGCGCCGTTGAGGGGGTTGTGCGAGCTGCGCTAGAGTGCAACAACAAAGAAGCCTTTGAGCTTTTACAAAAAGACCTAGGCACATTGCAACAAGCGGTGCAAGAGGTGGTGGGTGACGACACCCTCGAAATGACATTTAGTTTTAAAGAAAATTCTGCTCACTCAGATCAGCAGAACCAAGATGGCTCTTTACATAAAGGGCCCTTCGTGGAGGAGAGACAACAAGAAGAACAAAAAGCGAGCTCCTCCGCACTTGTTTATAAGCGTGCCGCCTATGCCACGCCAAGCTATTTAAACACAGTAAATATAAGAGTGTAAATCATGACAGACATTCAAGCCCTACCCTATATGGATGATCTTCGCCCCAAGCAGGCGGTCGCCAAAAAAGACATGAAAGCCGAAAAGCAACGGTCTTTTTATGAAGACCCCGACAATATGCTCAAGCTGTTTATGGCGCAAATGAAAAACCAAGACCCGCTCAACCCTGTTGAGGAAAAAGACTCTTTTATGATGTTTGCGCAAATGGGCCAGGTGCAACAAATGCGGGAGATGAATAGCCACCTTCTCAAGTTATTAGAAACCTCAACCATGAATAAGAACACGGAAGCGCTTAATCTTATAAACCACACGGCGGAAATTGAAACGGATCGCTTCCACTTTAGGCAATCACCAAAATTAAGTCAGCAATTCCAGCTGCCAGAGACAGCCAATGCCTATGCGGTGCAAGTAAAAGATGCCGACGGCCATGTGCTGTTTGATCACTACGCCCAAGCAACGCCCGGGCTGCAAACCTTTGAATGGAGTGGGCTTGATAAACAGGGCCGTGCGCTAGAAGCTGGCGCTTATAGCCTCACCATTTCGGCCTATAACGGCACACGCATCTTAAACCCTGTAACAGACGCCAGTGGGGCGGCCATTCAGGACAAGGCGATTGAACTAAAAAATACCACCGATAAAACCACATTTGTATATGCGTTGCCACAAGACACACAAGGCACCTCTTTACAAATTGTGGATAAATCAGGGAAGACTATTTACACCGAAAGCGGCAACATGAGCAAAGGTAAGCACGCCTTCAGTTGGGACGGCCGCATGCAAAATGGGGCGCCAGCGCCTGAAGGGGTGTATCAACTTAAAGTGATACCCAAAGACCACAAAGGCCAGCCTATCCCCGAGGAATCTCGTCCAAAAATCACCATCAGCTTGCGCGGAGAAGTAACCGGCATTGAGCGCACACCGCACGGCAACGTCAACGTCATGACCAAACAACTTAAAATCCCAATGGAACAAGTGAAAGCCATTGTGAAAAACGAACTTGCATAAACACAACAAAGGAGAAAAGAGATGTCAGGTGTTTTTAATACTCTTAACGTAATCGGGTCGGCCCTTGGGGCTCACAGTAGTGGTATCAATACCACCTCCGATAACATTGCCAACATGGCCACCACGGGCTATAAAACCCAAAATACAAAGTTTGTATCTATGGTGAGCACATCTGGGGCTGCCCACCAATATGTGCCCGGCGGTGTTAGTTCTGTGCGCACCCAAAACATTGACCAACAAGGCACCTTAAGCGCCACTACATCCGGCATGGATATGGCCATTGACGGCAAAGGCTTTTTCATGATGCGCCGCGTGAATGACCCCGAGGAGCAGGTGGTTTACAGTCGTGATGGTAGTTTTCAAAAAGATAATGAAGGCTACATTGTGCGTGATGGGTGGTATCTACAGGGCTGGAAAACCGATGTAGATGGCAATGTGCAGAACAACAACCTTAATTCGGAAACGGACCTAGAGCCCATCCAAATTAATGCGTTAGAATCGGTTAAGCGTGTTACATCCAAAGTGGAGCTGAAGGGCAACCTGAGCGCCCGCATGGAAGAAGCGGATCCCCCTTTTGAATTTACGGAGCGTATTTTTGATTCCCTCGGCAGGGGGCATGACCTCCGCTTTAGCTTTAGCCGCATGACCGGTAGCGAAAACCGCTACAAGCTAGATTTCTCTGATATTGATGGAGAGACACAAATCAAAATTATGACGGATGATGGAGAGAAAGACCTTACCGCCACCAGCTATTGCTACATTGACTTTGATGCCCAAGGGCAGCCTTCTGCCTTTAAGTTTACAGACGGCACAGATACGTTTAATTTTGAAAGCAAAATCAAAATGTCATTCATTTCAACTGACGGAAATCCTGATGCTGAAACACTTGACATAGACTTAAGTTTGGGCGATGTGGGCACAGCCAATGGTTTAACCTCATTTGAGGGACCTTCACGCGTGACCTATCACCACCAAAATGGGTTGCGTTTTGGTAACTTCGAAAATATTTCCTTTGATGAAGAGGGGTTTGTGAATGCCCACTTCGACAACGGTATGAAACTTCCTATTTACAAAATTCCTCTTGCAAATTTTACGAATGTGAACGGCATGAAAATGTATGCGGGGAACATCCTCTTTAAAACACCGGAGTCAGGCTCGGCTATTATAGGGGAAGCTCAAACACCAGGGTTTGGCACCATGAAACCTGGCATGTTGGAAGCCTCACAAACAGATATGCTCAAGGAATTCACCGACATGACGAAGTTCTCGCAGGCCACTCATGCCAACATGCGTATGTATCAAATGGCACAAGAGATTTCGAAAACACTACTCGATAGCGTACGTTAATCGCTACACTTCCTCTTTTCTTTATATGTAAAAAGCTCGCTACGGCGGGCTTTTTGCCGTTATGGCTCACTAAAGCTAAGGAAGGACGGAAAATTTTCAGAGGGAGGGGGCGGCTTTCCCCGGGCTGCCTTGATAATTTCCACCCTGGCCCTCCCAATTTTATCTTCCCCCCCCTGTTCGTCTAAGCTTAATAGTCTACCGCAGGCGGTTTAGAGACGCCTCGAGGAGAAGCCTTTTTTCACGTAGCTCCGCAAGGCGTTCTTTGTTTTCCGTAATCACCGCCTCCGGCGCACGGGCCACAAAGTCTGGCTTGCTAAGGCGACTGTTGATAAGGTTAATATCTTTATCAACTTTCACGATTTCTTTTTGAAGGCGTGCCTTTTCCTCATCCACATTAATCACTGATTTTAAATCAAGGGCGAACACCGCGTCTTTCACCACGCTTGCGATCCAGTCTTGGCCATCGGCCTTTTCAAGGTTAACCGTCACACGGGCCAAACGCTCCACTAACTGAAGATTTGTATCTATCCATTGCTGTTTTTCATCATTCAATTGAGAAAAGAGCAGATTAACAATCGTGCTTGGCGGCACGTTTAAAGAGGAACGCACCGAGCGGATTTCGCTAATAAGCTCAATCACCCAGTTCATTTCGTTTGCGGCCAGTTGATTATACCCCGAGCTTCCTTGCCACTCTTTTAAACATAGCATATCATTATCGGTGGCACTTGCCGGACGCAGGTGGCTCCAAAGTTCCTCGGTTACATACGGCATAAACGGGTTAAGGGCCATAAGGATGCGTTTCAACCCCCAAGCCAACGTGGCGCGTGTTTCCATTTTTTCCGCATCCGTACCGTTTGCAAGCACAGGTTTTGAAAACTCAATATACCAATCGCAGAACACGTTTTTCACCAGATGATACAGGGTGGTCGCGGCTTCACCCAAACTGTAGTTATCCAGCGCCTCCGACACCTTTTGGCAAGCCGCATTAATTTCGGACCCAATCCATTTATTAATGGTCAAGGCGGCCTCTTGCACCGGATCAAAGCCAGGCACTAAACGGGCGCCATTCATTTCGGTGTAGCGCGCCACGTTCCATAGCTTGGTAACAAAGTTACGCGCCCCTTCAATTTTAGACATAGAGAATTTAATATCGCGCCCTGCTACAGCTAATAAGGCCAAGGCAAAACGCAAGGCGTCGGCACCATATTTTTCGATGGCTTCAAGGGGGTCGATCACATTCCCTTTTGTTTTTGACATCTTTTGGCCTTTTTCGTCACGCACAAGCGCATGGATGTAGACGTCTTTAAAAGGCACATCCTCCATAAAGTGCATCCCCATCATCATCATACGGGCCACCCAGAAAAAGATAATATCAAACCCTGTTACCAAAACACTGGTAGGGTAATAGCGCTTGAGCTCGGGCGTTTGGTCGGGCCAATCCAAGGTAGAGAATGGCCACAACGCTGAGGAGAACCAGGTGTCTAACACATCCTCATCACGACGAAGCTCCACGGGTTTACCGTAATGGGCTTTGGCTTGAGCCTGCGCTTCTTTTTCTGTTGTGGCTACAAACACTTTTTCATCGGGCCCATACCACGCCGGCACACGGTGCCCCCACCAAATTTGACGGGAAATACACCATGGACGGATATTACGCAGCCACTCAAAATAGACGTTCGCCCAGTTGTCGGGAACATAGTTAGTGTCGCCTTTTTCAACGGCTTTAATAGCTGGCTGTGCCAACGTTTTCGCATCCACAAACCATTGGTCGGTTAACCGAGGCTCCAACACCGAGCCCGAGCGGTCGCCGTAAGGCAGCATGTTTACAATGTTTTCTACATGGCTGAGCGCCCCACTCCCTTCCATGGCCGCCACTAGCTTTTTACGGGCTTCAAAACGGTCTAACCCTTGATACGCCTCCGGCACCACCGCGTGGTCATTCATGCGGCCATATTCATCCATAATGTTGATCATGTCCAGGTTATGACGCTGCCCCACTTCGAAGTCATTAAAGTCATGGGCGGGGGTGATTTTAACGGCGCCCGTTCCTTTTTCGGGGTCCGCGTGCTCATCCGCCACCACAGGGATCGCCTTCCCATTGCCGGGAATGATCACCTCTTGCCCCACAAGGTGCTTATAGCGCTCATCCTCTGGGTTTACCGCCACGGCCGTATCACCAAACATAGTTTCGGGGCGTGTGGTTCCCACCATGATGTGTTCTTCAGGGTTATTTTTCAGCGCATATTTAAAATACCACATGTGGCCTTTTTGCTCTTTTTCTTCCACCTCTAGATCAGACACGGCCGTTAACAACTGGCAATCCCAGTTCACCAAGCGCTTGTCGCGGTAAATAAGCCCTTTGTTGTAAAGCTCTATGAATACCTTTTTAACAGCCTCCGAAAGTCCATCATCCATGGTGAAGCGGCTACGCTCCCAATGCCCGGACACGCCTAACCGTTGCAGCTGGTTCAAAATGGTGTCACCTGATTCTTTTTTCCATTGCCATACCCGCTCTAAAAATTTTTCACGGCCCAAATCGTGGCGCGTTAAACCTTCTTTGGCTAAATGACGCTCCACAAGCATCTGCGTGGCGATACCCGCGTGGTCGGTGCCTGGTTGGTACAACACGTCTTTCCCTAAGGCTCGTTGATAACGCACTATAATATCTTGAATGGTAAAGGTTAAGGCGTGGCCCAAGTGCAGGCTACCCGTTACGTTGGGCGGGGGCATCATGATGCAGAACGGCTCTTTCGTTTCATCAATTTCGGCGTGAAAGGCTTTGTGTTTTTCCCATAACTTACTTATGGCCGCTTCGCCCGTATTGTGATCAAATTTCTGTGGCAGGTTTGTATTTTGCATAATTAATCCTTTAATTTTTCGGGTGATAAAAATAAGGGTAGATTTAAGGTGCCGGCTATGCGGTGAGGGCCTATCTGAACAGGGCAAGGTAACTCATGGGTTACATGAGCCAGGCGTATGAGCGCGAGGGCAACACCAGTCGCTACGCCTTTAAGGGTGCCTATTTTTTGGTCGTTTAAATAAACCTCATCCCCTACATTAAGCGTGCCGGCCTCCAACGTTATCGGCAGCAACCGTTTGCGGATAACTCCCGTGTGATGGGTTCGCGCCATGAGTTCTTGCCCCATGTAGCAGCCCTTATTCCAACTAACGCCATTTAACTCATCAACGTTATACTCCAGCACAAATGTTTTTTCGGGTTCATACACATCGCTGGTGGGGATTCCATTATTGAACATGTAGGTACGGTAGTCCTCTTGCTTTAAAAAATAATCCGTGTCGTTGATCTGTGGGTCACCTTCTTCTCCAAAAGCAAAACTACCCAAAGCGGGTAAGCGGGCATCCGTATATGCTTCTTCTGGGGGGGCTGTACCAGGTAGGTAATACACTTGGTCTGGGTGCAACACACAGTCAACATCCAACCCAATTTTATACATATTAAGCTTGGGCAAAAGGTCCTGAGCCCGCTGCGTGACAAGCAAGACGTTAGAGGGTGTTAAGGTTATGATGTGAAAATCAAACGCATACTTCCCCTTAGGGGTTAACCACGCGCCATAATGAGCCATGCCATCAGGTTCGGTTGGCACTTTTTGCGTAATGATCTTGTTGATATAGCTAACGGCATCTGGCCCTTCAAGGGAAATAACATTGTAAGAATTCAATATATAAGCAGACATAGTTATCTTTATTTGAAACCATTAAAAACAAATATATGGGTAACTGCAACTGAATTATACAATAATTAACAACTTTTTAAGAGACGGCCTATATGATGAAAAAAAAGTGGTACAAAGATGTTAAAGAAGCTCGCGTTAAGCACGGTAGCCACGTTGGGACTGGTATGGGGTGTAGATGATTTAGAGATTGTAGCTGATGACGGGCATGGCAATGATCTAACTGCTGTGCTAGCAGCTTCAGGCACGCAAAAGATTTCGGCCTCTAAGGTGGTGGCAGCCCTCACCGCTGATCTAGACATTACCGCCACCAACAGTATTTCCGTTTTGAGTGATCTCGATTTTAGCGGCGTATCAGCTGCCAACATGCTTCGCTTCATAGCCGGGAATGGTACTGGCACCGGCGAGATTAACATTGGCAGTGAAGACACGAATGTGACGCTTACGTGGAACAAACCGGGGAACCTGGAGTTTAATACAGGGTGGGATGGCACAACGCCTAACCCCACTACCTTCGGGAATGATGGCACCTTCACACTCCACACGGGCTCTACGTTGGCGTTTAATGGGGAACACAACAAGGCTGACACCAACGCCTGGACTCTAGCCAACCGCCAAGAGATGTGGATTCGCGCCAAAAACCCCTGGGACAACGCCGAAGAGCAAGTGTATGTAAGGCCGGATTATTCCACCACTGCTATTACATACGGTGCAGATCATGTGTCTAATCCAGACCCAGGAGACCCAGTTAAAACCGTTTACCACCTCATTAACAGCGTGGCGGAGTGGAATAAGGTGGCTACCGGGACTTCAGACACCAGCGGCGACGCGAACTACTGGGGTACCTATTGGAGTAAAAACTATGCGTTGGGGGATGAAATAGGCAGCGCTGGAACAGGAGTCTCTACCAAACTTGGCTCCGCTACTGTTGATGGAACAACTATTCAGGACCACAAACCTTTTACAGGCTCATTCCATGGCCTAGGCCAAAAGCTGCATCTGCTACTAAACACTACAGGAAATTTTGCAGCTCCTATTGGTTATGCCGAAGCTCCAACAACGTCAGATGTTAGTGAGTCGGTGGCCCTGACGGGGTCGGAAGCTTCAACAACGCCAATTGTTATTGAGTCGGTGGCCCTGACGGGTTCGGTGGTTGGCGCCCGCTATGTAGGGGGACTTATTGGGTATATGGGCGATTCAACAGCAAAAGATAAATCTAACCTAGCCATCAGGCATATTCATGTTCACGATAACCTCATCATTAAAGGGAAAGATTACATTGGTGGCTTGGCTGGTGGAGTAACAAACGTGGCGACGACCCAAATTTACAACAACCACTTGAGTAATGTAAGTATCTTGCAAGCTAGTGCCTCTACCAGCCGCGCACTGTGCGGCGGGTTGCTGGGGGTTTTACTTTGTCATGGCGATAGTACCTCTGGCAGGAGCCATGTTTTTGGAAATGAGCTCCACAATGTAAGAATTTCCACCGAAGATGATCGCGTGGGCGGCCTCATTGGCCAAGTGCAAAATAACGCGGAAAAGTCAAACATACTCATTTCCAACAACCATATTATGGACACCATTATTGTCACCGAACAACCCCAGGTAGGGCGAGTGGTTGGCAGAGTGTCTAGAGCAACTGACGTAACTACATCTACCCATACGGTCACGATTGAAAACAACACGGTGGCCACCCGCATCCAACAAACCACAACTGAAAAAAATAGCCTGGTTGGTGGAAAATGGGAAAGCTACGGTGGTACATTAACCTTACAATACAACACATGGGTTATTCCGGTGGGTGGCAGTTCATTGTCGTTAGTAGCTACCGCCAATGATGCCAGCAATTGGCTGAAGACGACATGGGTCACTAAAGGCACTGATGGAAGTGGCAACCCCACATTTACGGCTACAACCCCTGCCGCACTTGAGATAGCCGTATCAAAATTAACTGAACCTGAAGGCATTTCCAAAATTGTCTTTGTGGGGGACAATAGCGACCAAACACTCACCGTCAAAACCAATGTCTCTTTAGGGACTATACAGCTAGGGTTTGAAAGCCAAGCGAGAGAATTTACTATTAGCAGTGACGGTGGGGTTATAACCAGCTCCTCTACGCTTACACTAACCCCTGGCTCTGAACTTTCAGCTTTAACGATAAACGGGGGGATTGATGTGCCAACGCTCGTGCTGCTTTGCGTGCAAAGCGCCACCATTAGCAATCTTCACGTTACGAATGCAACCTCAATGGCTCTTGCGACAGAAGGTAAAGGCACCCTAAAACTTGCGCGAGCTTTTTACACAAACCTCGGTACACTACTATTTGAATCCACGAATGGTGCAAACATTGAACTGCCAGATGAAGTGGAGCTCACTACAGCGTTGCCTGAGGGAAGCACAACAACCTATCACTTCTTGTTAGATGGCGGGGTGATTTTTGCAGAACCCGTGAAAGTGCACGCAGGTAAAGCAAAGCTAAAATTGGAATTCAAAAACACCGTGCAAACACATTTAAATAGAGACATTTTTAAGAAAGGGCTTATTGCCATCAAAGATGCTGTGGAAAGCACCGTCCATCTTACCAGCCTCACCCCGACGGCACCTTCAGTTTAACAAGCCCCCTCAAGGCCGCAGCGTTTGGAGGTGCGGCCCCTCATCCTCACGTTAAAAATCTTGCGGTTCAGGCGCCTGCAACTTTAGGGCCCTGCCCTTGTATTTAAACTGCAACTGCGTGGCGTGTAGCTTTAAAGTGGCCCGCGGCCCTGTGTAGCCATATTTTTTGTCCCCCACAATAGGGCATCCTAAATGCGAACAATGCACACGCAATTGGTGCATGCGCCCCGTTTTGGGTTTGAGCTCAAGGGTGGAGATGTTATGGCGGGTTGACAGCACCTTAAACTCGGTAATAGCCTCTTTGCCGTCCTTCGGGTCAATCACCACTTTTTCCTCACCGCCAATACGCTTTTTGCACAGGTGGGCTTGAATAATACCGCTCTTCAAACGAGGGGCCCCCACCACCTTGGCAATGTATGTTTTCTGAACTGCATGGTCTCTCAACTGTTCCGTTAAATGCTGGGCCGCCTCCAGGTGTTTAGCTATCAATAACAAGCCGGTGGTATCTTTAT
>JAUIKZ010000033.1 GCA_030433125.1 Alphaproteobacteria bacterium | reverse complement strand
CATGGCTATCTTGAGACAGGCTAAAACAAAGCCAGACCAGTCCATTAAATCAGTCATGCGCAAAAATATGATGTCTTTCAAACACCTCGTTAAGGCTGTCAATACCATTTTTCATGCGTAGGCCCTGTTCCCATCGCGTATTCTTGTTGCAAAGAGATCGAAAATACGTTTTATTATCGTGTTAGTGGTCCTGTAGCTCAGCTGGATAGAGCACAAGATTCCTAATCTTGGGGTCGTGGGTTCGAATCCCGCCGGGATCACCATTTTTTATTCGGAAGCTCATTTTTTAAGAAGGGTGCAAAAAAGCAGGCGCACATAATACGTTGAGCAGGGCATTCTTTTCGCTCAGCTGCATTGTCGCTTAAAGCGCTTGTTTGTAAAGGTTGCCCTTTCCCTTCGATTTTGCTGACGCAAAATCTGCAGGGGCCCGGGGCGCTCTTGACAAACGGCGCTTCGCTTTAAGCTTTAAATTCAGCCATGAGCCAAAAGAAATATTATATCTTGTGCAAGATATAAGCCGTCAAATATATCATAAAAAAATCTTAAACCGCCTTAATATTTTTTGCATTTATTAACTATTTGTTAACCTATGAGCCGGTATACTGCACGTAGGCTGGGCAAATGTTAAGCCAAGCTTGCTCTACAAACCTGGCGAACACCGCTAGTATTAATCGGTATACAATATTTCATGCTGGCTGCCTTTACATAACCTGGCGGCCATCTCAATCACACAAAAACAAAAGGAGTATACATATGGCACAATCAGTGTATAAGACCCAATCACCCGTAAAGAACCCTATCTATGAAGCTATGGAGCTTCATTTTTTGCTAGCCGTCGCTAAGCAGGCACAGCGGGACCTGCCTTGCAAAAGGCCTTCCCGTTTCAGGCGGCCCCAAAACGGCTGGCGCGCGGGTGGCTTGCAAGCACGTCGCTCCATGTGCCTTGGTGTAAAAGGGGCTCTTTTGGCCTCTCCCAAACACGGGGTGAACCCGGCGCACACGGTGGGGCAATATACACGAAACGTATGGTTTTCTTTTC
Source organism: Alphaproteobacteria bacterium (assembly GCA_030433125.1). Taxonomy (GTDB): domain Bacteria; phylum Pseudomonadota; class Alphaproteobacteria; order UBA6184; family UBA6184; genus JAUIKZ01. The sequence continues at coordinate 11,485 of JAUIKZ010000033.1, read as the reverse complement.
GAGAGGGCCTTTTCAAAGGCCCCCCTCTGTGTTGGAAAAAACCGCCTTAACGTTGCAAAATCAAGGTTCATTTTTCGTGGTTATCTTTGGTTGCAAATGGTGTAGAATATAGGTAATTATATTAATTAAGATGAACTTCGCAAACATTTTTTATAGTGCCCAGATTAACACCCCCTTAGGCCCTATGGTCGCCATTGCTGATGAGCACAAGCTCTATCTGCTGGAGTTTGCGGATAGGCGCGGGTTAGAGCGCGAGGTGGAGCGCCTCCGCTTGAAACTGAAAGCACCTGTTGTTCCTGGCGAAACGTCCCCCATTTCTATGTTGCGGCGTGAGCTTACCCTTTACTTTGAGGGGGCGCTGAAAGAGTTTAAAACACCCCTTTACTTGATGGGGAGTGCTTTTCAGCAGCAAGCATGGCAGGCGCTTATGCGTATCCCTTATGGTGAAACCCGTAGCTACCTTCAGCAGGCCAGTGCTATTGGCCGCGAAAAAGCGTTTCGGGCGGTGGCGAATGCGAACGGGGCTAATCAGCTGGCCATCATTATTCCGTGTCATCGGATTATAAATACAAATGGTGAGCTCGGGGGGTACGGTGGCGGTGTGGCGCGCAAACAATGGCTACTGAATCATGAGAGGCAGCATGCTACGGTATGCCATTGAAAAGATGGAAACAGACCAAAAGAAAACCTATTTAGCAAAGAGGAAACCATTATGATCACACACGAAAGCGCCGCCAGTGACCATTACGCAGAGAAGGCTAAGCATTACGACGCCTTTAACGAAGAGCGTTCGGTGGTGATGAACCGACAGCTGGAGACGTTGTTTCGGCAACAGAATGTGCAAACGGTGCTTGATCTAACCTGTGGCACAGGCTCCCAAGTCTTTTGGCTGCAAAGGGGAGGTTTTGATGTGGTGGGATATGACATTAACCCGGAGATGATTCAGGTGGCCCGTCAAAAAGCCGCGAAGGCCCAGCTAAACCTTACTTTTGAAACGGGCGATATGCGTACCACACAGGCGGGTGCCTTTGACGCAGTTATCACCATCTTTAACGCGGTGGGGCATTTAACCCGCGCTGACTTTGCGACGGCCATGAAAAACATAAACGCCAACCTGAAGCCGGGCGGGTTATATGTGTTCGATATCTTCAATCTTGATTATCTAATGGACGGTGATAACATTACAAAGTTCACGGTGGACTGGCTAGAGCCATCTGGCGACTATGTAGCCCGGAAGATCCAGTATAGCACTATTAGCCACGATGGCATTATGGCGTCTTATGATATTTACCATGAGCAAAAGGGGAACGAGCCCCCGCGCATCACAAACGCTTACCAAACACTACAGGTCTACCGTCAGGAAGAGCTGGAGGTTATGCTCGCTGAGGCTGGGTTTTGTGTGCAACATATCAGCGAGCCCGATGGAAAACACTTTCACCCCACAACCTCCGAGCGTATGTTAGTAGTAGCCCAAAAAGAGAAAGCGATTGCCTAATGTTTAAAGCCAGTATGAAACATATATTAACCTGTGTGCAATGCCCCTGGGAGCTAGTTACCTTTTATATAAAGCTCAGCGATCTCAACAATATCTAAGGCGGCCCCGCGGCGCAGGTTATCTGAGCAGGTCCATAGCATAAGGCCATTTTCCACGGAGGCATCGCGGCGCACCCGACAGACATAGACTGCGTCTTCCCCCGCGATTTCACGAGGGGTGATAATCTCATCGTTGTCTTCCCCCTCTAGCAATATTATGTGAGGGCTCTCACGCAAAAGCTTTTTCGCTTCTTCTATGTTAAAGTCGCGCTCGAGTTCAAGGGTTAAGCTGGTGCAGTGACCAATAAACACCGGCACCCGCACACAATGGACGGCTACTTTTATATTCGGGTCGAGTGTCTTCTTTATTTCAAGGGCGATTTTACTTTCTTCGGCGGTGATACCATTGGGTAGCGCCATGTCAATACGGGGGATCACATTGAAGGCTATGGGCTTATCAAACGTGGCGGGGGTAAGAGGCGCGTTCATATATGTGTTTTTGGTTTGGTCATACAGCTCATCCATCCCTTTTTTGCCGGCACCCGATACGGATTGATAGGTGCTAATCACCGTGCGCTCCACACCGTACGCCTCATGTAGGGGTTTTAATACGGTAGCAACGGGTGAGGCCACACAGTTGGGGCCACTGGCAATGTGGCGTGGCATATGCTGCAGGGCTTGAGGGTTCACCGTAGGAATAATAAGAGGGATGTCTTTTTCCATACGGAAGGCGGAGCTCACGTCAAACACAACCGCGCCGGCCTCTACTGCTTTGTGGGCATACTGCCGGGCTGTTTTACTGCCGGCGGCCATGAACACAATGTTTTGACCCGTGAAATCAAATTGCGTGGCGTCGTGGGTGGCCAGCTCTTGATCTTTGAAGGTAATGCGTTTACCGGCTGATTTTTGCGAGGCGAGTAGCGTGAGTGTGTTGATGGGGAAGTCACGCTCTTCAAGAATTTCGATAATTTTACGGCCCACCGTGCCTGTGGCGCCCAAAACAGTAACTGCGTACATAATAACATCTCTTAAATTTATCCTGACTATAAAATAGAAACCACGGTAAATGCTAGTAAATATGCTATAAAGAAATATGCAATGGACAGACGAAGGGATATTACTTCATTTACAGCCCTTGGGGGAGCGCAAACGGCTCGCCACCTTTTTTTGCGCCGAGCAGGGGTTGGTGAAGGGTGTGGTGAGCGTGCGTAAAAAGCAGCCGCTTCATATTACGGATGTGTATCAGTTGCGCTATCAGGCAAGGCTCACCACACAACTGGGGCAACTTTACCTGGAGGGATCGCCTCTCTATCCCAACATGGCTATCGCCTTGCAAGACACTGCGAAACTGCATTTGCAGCAATACGCCTGTGCTTTATTAAAAGCGGTGTGCCCCGAGCACCATCGTTACCCAAAGCTGTATGTGAGTACCCGCCGTGTGTTGCAAGAGGCGGTGCAGGCAGAACGGCTGTTTAAATGGGAACTGCTGTTGCTAGATGAGCTTGGTTATGAGTTGGATTTAAGCCAGTGCGCGGTGACCAACAAAACCACTGATTTGGCCTACGTATCGCCGCGGACGGGGCGGGCGGTGAGCCGTGAAGCGGGCGAACCCTACAAAGATAAATTGTTACCCTATCCCACCATGTTGCAGGGGGCGTCGCCGCCACGAGATGTTCAATGCTCATTTGCTGTTACGGCCTATTTTTTGCAAAAGACGTTGCTTGCCCATGTTAATGCAGCCCCGGTTATGGAGCTGCGGCAACGTGTGGTTGGGGGCTTTCGCTAGACTAAAGTTTTAGCAATGCATAGCCTGCGTCGGTCATTCCTTCCCTCAATATTTTAAGTGTTACCCGTGAGATGGAATTGTTTTTACCTTTTCCATGGGGGCGCACAACTTTTACCCTACCGTGAGAATGTAGAAAATAGACCCAAAAATGGGAGGAGCCATCTTTTTTGGGGATGTCAGCTATGCGGCCTAAACAGGTTTCAAGATCGCTGAAGCGTATGTTTGCGGGGTTGATAGTTAAAACAATGTCTCCCGTTTCATCAATGTATTTAGGTTTGAAGTTATTGATGAAGGTTGGCGGAGCCTTTAGAGGGAAGCTCATTTTATAGGCGCCCAAACGTGATGCAAGCCAATGTGGTTTTAATGGTGCTGCCTCACTTTCTTTTTCTTCGCTATCTTCTTTTGCTTCTTGGCGCGCAGGCGAAATCGGCCTGCCTCCGCCGCCGCCGTCAGCGGACGTGGCTTTGTCTTTAGCAGGTGAAGATGATTGTTCCTCAGCCCCTTTATCAGGAGCTACATGTACTGTTGTTGTTTTTAGCGCGCCCACTTGATGTAGTGTGCCACCAGCTTGATCTGAGAAAATCTTAATATCAGGGGTGGCAGGGGCTGCCTGCTTCTCAGTGGCGGAGGACACTTGGCTCGCTATTGAGCCAAGGCTTCCCATAATGTTTTCAACGCGCTGATCAAAAGCTTTTTGCGCTTCTTCCACCCGCTTGTTTAAGTATGTCATCAACTGGATGGCATCACGGATGAATGGATCGTAGGTGTTTTTTATAAACAAAAGCTCTAGTTTTTTGGATAAGTAAACATGAAGGCCATCTTTATAAATATCTTCGACGGTGGCTTCAAAAACCTCTTTGTGGGAAAGCCCGCCTTCTATAGCGGCTATCGACTCTAATGCACGTTTTTCAGCGCGTGCCTTTTCGCGCCTTTTTTCTAAAGTAATGGAGGCTGTTTTCTTCATGTCCGCTCGTTTTTGTGAATACATATCATCTTTAGCTAAAACAGTAGCGAGTTCGCGGTTGGCCTTGTTAAAAAAAGCCATGTCCAAATAATCATTTAGTTTATCGCTATAGGTGTTTTGAAATTGTTGTAACAACCCCAAGAAATCCAAACACCGTCGTTCAAAGGTCTGTACAAATTCTAATTTTCCCTTTAAGTCAACATCTAGATTAAACAACTCATAGGCGGGCCAGGGCGAGGCCGCTAGCGTGGAATTATAAAGGTTTTTTAAGGCCTTGAGGTCTACAACCATTTGTGTACATTGAAGGGCTTCTTTTTCAATGTTAATTCGCGTTCTCGGCTTTAGTTTTCTAGAGTTCCCTTTGTTTTCTAGATAAGAAAAAACAGGCTTTAGATGCTCTATAATGATGCGCAAATAAGCCTTTTCTAAATTCCGATGGGACAACCTTTGAGAGACTAAAAATTGCTGAATGTAAACGTGAGCATATTCAAGGTTGTTGTGCAACAAGCTATCAATACGTTGCCAGGCCATCTCTGCTTCTTGGAACATTCTTGTTAAATGTTTTCGAAGGAACATTAAAAGGTCCTCTTTTTCATCGCTTGCCACAATTCCACTATAAATAGTAGGCATTGTAGATTTCAAAAAGTCTTCAAGGGTAACATCATTTTTTGTGCTGAAGGGAGAGTAGGCCTGTAAAAAATTAACCTGCGCTTTCGCAAGTTGGAGCGCTTCTTTATAAGCTTCCCTATCTCTTGATGTGGCTGCAACTTTTAACGCTTGATCTTGTTGTGCTGTAAGCTGGGGCAGCACTGGAGTAGCTTCAGCACTATGGGAAGTTGCAAGTAGAGCTAGTGCATTTATGGTCACTAAAAATAGTTTACGCATTTGTATATCCTTTTGACTAATCATAATCAAATTTAACGGATTTGCAAATACGGGGTTTTTCGGTACGTAGGTTGAGAAAACGATAGTAAACCTAGGGGCATGGGCCCCTCAGGTTTATGTGGTGCTTTACATATAGCTCCAAATGTCTTGCCCATTAGCTTTTGAGGTAGAGCTATAGGAGGCGCTTAATATTGACTGTAATGTGCTAAAATAGGTTAAGGCTTCGGCCAGGTCCACGGCAATGAACTCGTTATAGTGTTCCTGTAAGAAGTCTTTTTGGTGTTCCAGGTTTTCAACCTTTTGTTCAATATACACTTGGTTTTGTGCCACTGTCGAATTGAGGGCCACGATTCCTTTAAAGGCGTCATCAATAAGCCCTTGGGCTTGGGCGAGCTTTTGTCGGTTTTGGGGAATGTCCTCCGAAGAGGCCAGTTTTATGGCGCGAATGAGTTTTTCAATAGAGCTGTCGCCCGCCTCGAGGCCATATTCCAAACCATCTTGTTCATCGATGAGGCCCGATATTTTTTCATGGTTGCCCAGAAAATAATCGTAATTGGGCGTCGTGGCGTCTACCGGTGCGCCCTCAAGCCGCGAGATATCAACCACATGTTGGTCGGTGCGGGTGCCCCCAAAAATATAATCGCCCTGCACGTTGGCGTTGAGCGCTGTTTGAATTTGGCTAAGGTTGCCTTCAAATTCCTTGCGCGCCGTAAACCCTGCAAACTGACCGTTTTCCCCCGCTAAGGCAATCATGGTGCTTTTGGCTTTGTCGGCTATGCGCATCAAGGCATCCAAGGAGGATTCATAGGCCTGAAGGCGTAGGTTGATGGTGCCACTGTTTTTGTGAAAGGCTTCTTTTTGTGCGATGCGATTTTGCAGGTCCATCAAAAAGTTGGCGTTGGTTCCCACCTTGCGCAGGCTTAAGTCCTCTTTACCGTCAGTGATCTTACGTAAGGTATCATCAATTTTACTGCGTGCATTTTTTAACCGGTCACTATGTGTAATATGGTGGTTTAATGTTGAGTTGCGAATTTCCATTTTTATCGTCCCATACTTGAAATGAGTTCATCAATTAAGTCTTTGATTTGTTTAAATGCCGTGCTAGAGGCCCGCGACACCGACATATGAAGCATAAGTTGGTGCGCTTCTTCCTCGTGGTTTACACCTGTGGCGCTGGCCTCGCGGGCTTCTAAGGCTTGCAACAGTTCTTTCGAGGCGTCCAGGTCCTTCTGGTGAAGAGAGGCCTCTAGCGAGAACTTGGCGGTGACGGTGCCCACATATTCACTCAGTGTGGAGTATTGGGATTCAATGTTACCGCCAGCTGGGAACTCGTGTTTCTGTGAAATGAAATCTTCCACAAGCCGTTGGGCGTTGCGGCTATCAAAGGGAGATACCGCATCCTCGCCGGCTTGCAAAATGGCGCTGCTGTTAAGCTTTGCAAAGGCAAACAGGGAGGTGTTTTCGGCGATGTCTTCTCTAACAGAAATAGACTGAGCATAACCTTTGGGGCCGTTTGCCGTTTGTGAGGGATATGCGGTAAACATGTTGTTTAAACCAAAGTATTCCGAAAAACCTACCTCGTCACCATTTATATTAACCGTCGGTTTCGTTTCCCCGTCAATGGTGCCAATGGCAATGCGGGCGCCGTTGGTGGCTTTTAATTTGAGGGTGTCCTTATCCCAAGTGGCCTCAAGGTCATCAATGGCATTCAGCGCTATTCTAATATCCTCCGCTGATTTGCCGCTTAAATCAATATCACTATGGCGAATGAGCTTGCCGTCATTATCTACCAAGGCAACCCGCACCTTACTGCCGGCGGCCCAGGCAATGGCCGTGGCTTGATCAACGGCAGCTATTTCTGTGGTGCCTGTTAGTGTTTTAGCCGCGGGAAAGCCACACCCCTCGTTATGGGCTTTGTTCATCACACGCTGCAGGTTTTTAGCCACGTTGTCGAGGCGTTCCTGTATGGTGGGTAGGTATTCATCGCGCATGTGAAGTAACGCGCCTAGCTTACCCCCTTTGATCGCTTTTTGAATACTTGTGCCGCTAGCCTTAATATCATTAATGTTCTCGCCAGCAATCACTTCTACCCCCGCGCGGGTGAGGGGAGAGTAGCTTACCGTGTTTAAGGTATACCCCACAAGCTCCACGCCACTTTCTGTGCGGATGTGGGTTTGCCCCGTTTTGTCTGTGTTTGTTACAATGTTAATGTACTCCGAAATGCTTTTTACTAAACCATCTCGCGCATCTTCAAGGGTGCTGATATCCGCGTTTTGCATTGTGCCAAGGGTGATTTGCTTGTTAAGCTCATATAGTTTGCTGAGGTGATCATTCAGGGTTTCGATACTTGAGAGTATTTCTTTGTCGGCCTCAAGGCGAATATTCTGAATGCTTGTGGCCGTGGTGTTAAGTGTGTGGCACACTTTTGTAGATTGGTTTAAAAGCTCCGCCCGTTGAATCACCGAATTGGGGGCGTTGCTGGCTGCAATTAACGTGGCGCTTAGCCCTTGCATGCGCTGGTGTAATGAGCTTTCGGTGCCTAGTTCTCCCATAAGAGATTCCACTTGGTTAAAGTACTTATCACCTGTTTCTTTATAGTGAAAGTCATTCATTTGCATGCCCACGCGCTTCAGAATTTCGGGTTGGACGGCGCGCATCGCGGTGAGGGCTCTGACCCCCGCCGTGTTCCCTCCTGTGGCCATGGTTTCTTGTTTGTGAATCCGCCGGGAGTAGCCCTCGGTGGCCGTGTTCGTAATGTTATCAATAGTGGTTTTTATGGCGGTTGCCGATGTTCTAATGCCTGAGGAGGCACTATTTATGGCTTGGCTCAACGAAACATTGTTAGACATCTCTCTTCTCCTTAACAACTGTTGTTTTTAGGCGCCTCGACGTTGAATAGAATCATGGGATATATGATAGCTATTCCCGTCGTTATCATAGAGGGCAAACTCACTGGCGTTTTTGTTGTTTCTAAAGAGCTTCATGATAATGTCATTGGCTTGCATGTACGCTTCTAAAATACGCTCATTGTGGGTAAGGTATTCATCAAGCTCTTTTGTGCGCTGGCGCAACTCCTCTTTTTCGGCCTCGGGGATGTTGTCCCAAAATGTGTGGGTTTCTTTTAGCTGCTCAACAATTTTAGAGTAGATGTAACAACCACGCACCTTCGCTGGTTGCAGTTCGGCCACCTCCTGCATCTCAAAGGATTTCAGGCTTACATTTTCCAGACTCACAATATCCGTTAGATAGTCTGTTAATTGCAAAAAGTCTTCATGTGTTAAGTTTTCAATGTTTTTAACTTTAGTCTCAATGTTATCTAGAATTCTCATCTCTCTCTTCTCCTGATGGTTGTGTTTATTTTAATGTTTGTGACATTTGTTTATAGATATTCTCCGCTATGCCAAACTCTTGTGGGCTGTTTTCAATAAAGTCATTTACCAAGCGTGACTGCCAAAATTGAAAGTCATTGCCCCCTATTGCATCGGGTGATTGTGAGGTTTTTAGGGCCTCATCAAAAATCATCGATACGAAATACTTTTCAAATTTCTTTGCTTGTTCCCATAATTTTTTCTCATCATTTGTTTTTTGTACGTTGGGTATCTCTGCGTGAGATGGCATAACACCCATTTGCGTCACGTTGATACTCATTATATTACCTCCAATTCGGCTTGTAGAGCGCCTGCGGCCTTAATGCTTGTCAGAATAGAGATTAGGTCTCTCGGCGACACGCCTATGGCATTCAAGGCATCCACAAGGTCTTTGAGGGTGGTGGTGCGGGGAATGTACACCAGCTTTTGGTTGCTGCCATCATCAATTTGCAAAGACGTGGCTTCGGTGCGCTGGGTGTCTCCCTGCGAAAACGGCCCGGGCTGGGATATGCTTTCCAGCTCGGTGATGTTAATGTTCAAGCTGCCGTGGGACACCGCCACGGGGCTTATTTGCACATTCTCACCCATTACAACAATACCTTCCTTGTCGTCCACTACCACGCGGGCAGGGGTGTCGGGTTGCACGGTCAGTTGTTCCACCCTCGTAATAAATTCTACAACGCGGCCGTTAAAGTCTTGTGGCACATCTACACTAATGCGTGCGGAATCCACTGCCCGTGCGATGGGGCGTCCGAAGACTTCATTTACTTTTTCAGAAACGCGTAGAGCGGTGGTGAAGTCGGGATTAAGCAAGCCTAGCTTTAATTTTGAAAGCTTGCCAATGTCGTACTTCACTTCTTTTTCAATAATACCGCCGTTGGGGATTCGGCCGTTTGTGGGCACCCCTTTAACGACACTTTGTTTTTTACCGCTTGCGGAAAAACCACTGGCAGACACCGCCCCCTGCGCCACGGCATACACCTCGCCGTCAGCCCCGTGCAAAGGTGTCACCAATAACGTGCCGCCTAACAGGCTTTTCGCATTGCCCAAAGCCGACACGTGAACATCCAGGTGCGTTCCTTGCCGCGCGAAGGCGTGCAACTTTGCGGTTACCATAACCGCGGCCACGTTTTTGGTGTCCATCTTGTAGGTGCGCGTGTTGACCCCCAGGCGTTCGAGCATGCTGATCAGGCTTTCACTGGTGAAAGGGGAGTTGTTGAGGGTGTCACCCGTGCCATTTAACCCAACCACGATGCCGTAGCCCACCAGTTGGTTGTCGCGAATTCCCTCAAAAAAACCAATGTCTTTCACGCGAACATTGGCGAAGAGACTGGTTAGTAATACTATAAATGCTGTAACAACGTTTTTCATGTTTTTCCTCGTAACTGCAATGGTGCAATTTCTGTGCCATTTGGCTACAGCCTAGAAAAAAGTAGTGAACAAGTGGTAAAGAGACGGCGAATTAGAATGAGTTTGCCGTCCCCAAGCGTTTGTCAGACAGGGGGAGAAAACAGCCTGTGTTTTTTGGTTATGGGTACAGAACAGGTTTTTGGTTACGCATGCTCTTTACGAACCTCCCATCCTTGTGATGCGAGCTTAAAATAACACCCCCCCAACGTAAAGGCCGCCGAACCCTGCAATTTTAATAAGGCTACATCCACACTTTTTTGGCGGAGGGGGTATTTTCGTGGCGTTCCATAGCGGTTAACCATTTTTCTTAAAATTTCTTCCTGAAAGTATTGAGGTTGCTCTATAAATCTGGTATCTATAACAGCGTAATGTTCCCGGAAAGTTATGAACAGCTTTTCCACAACGTTGGTTCCTTGGTCTAGTGCCATCTTCGCCGTTGTTAGTTTATTTAAAAGGTAGTTTAGCTCCTCTTCATTAGGCAAAAATGGGTCGTTTGCCTTATCGGAAAGAAAGTGCCTTATGCGGTTTCGTTCGTATTTGTCGCTTATGTTAGAGGCGTCGATAAGGTAGGGAATTCCTTGCTTTTCTAACTCATCTACCATGAGCTTTTTTGAGTGATTTAAAAGCGGGCGAACCAATTGAATGTTGTCAAGTGGCGTTATTTTTTGGATGCCGCACAAGCCTTTGAGGCCTGACATTTTTTTGAGCCGCATAAAGAATGTCTCGCGTTGGTCCCCCGCGTGGTGGGCTGTGCATAACCTGTTCATATTGTGTTTATAACAGTAATCCAACAGCAAACGATAACGTGCTTCTCGTGCCTGTTCCTGAATGCGGGCGTTTAAAGGTTGATGCTCCCAGGTTAAGACAGTCGTCGGAATATCATATTCTGCTAACCACCTCACTACCTGATCAGCCTCATCGCGCGACTCTGGGCGTAGTTTATGATCCACATGTACTGCCTGTAAAGGGATATTCAATGGCGCCAATGCCGCCTTCAAATACAGCGCCAAATACATGCTGTCCGGGCCGCCTGACACGGCTACAACGACTCCGGTAGCGCTTGCTAAATTATCAAGCAACCACTGCGGCGGGTCAACTTTCAACATCATCATAGAGCAGGTTTCCAAGCCAAAAAAAGGGCAGGCAGCTTTACATGTTCATACGGCTGGACGGTCTTATATGACTGGATTCCCGCCTCCGCGGGAATGACGTCAGAGGGGGCAGGCGTTGTGCTCGTTACCACCAGTGGGGGCACCACATCACTCTTCATCATCACCGTAGCGAATGTCTTGAACGAATTCGGGCAAATCAATCATACGGCGGCGCTTGAGCCGCTCGGCTTGAATAATAGACGCCACCGCACTGGCCGTTTCCAGCAGCTTATTATTCACTAACACATATTCATACTCCGCCCAGTGACTAATTTCATCGGAAGCTTTTTGCATGCGCGCATCAATTATCTCTTTCGCCTCTGACTTCCGTTTAGTCAACCGGTTCCGCAGCTCATCCAGGCTGGGGGGCAGTATAAAAATGCGCACC
>JAUIKZ010000032.1 GCA_030433125.1 Alphaproteobacteria bacterium | reverse complement strand
CACCACCTCTTTAAACAAATCATGTTTGCGAGGGCAGGTAGCCACGGCATATTCAATGTCTGCCATCGCCCCTTGATAGGTATCAAACATCTTCATGTTGTGGATAACCGCATCCGCCCCCGATGACACCGCCACAGCTTTTTCATGGGCCAAGGGCAAGCCCTGCTCAGTTACCCATCGCGGAGCAACAACTCTCAATTCGTTCAAACCGCAGTTTAGCATAGCACGCGCCACCATCCCCACGTTTTCGGGCAGTTTTGGTTCAACTAAAATAATTACGGGCCCGCCCTCTAGCGGCCAAAAGTCTTTGTGTGTGCCAGCCATTTTTAAATATAATTAATTTCAGTTAGCATCGAACGTACCGCTTTTCAAGAACTTATTAAGAACGTCATAGGCTTCGGAGGCTTTTTTTAAACGCTCCTCACTTCGTTTACACCCTTTGTTCACATCCGGGTGGTGCTTCTTCACCATCTTAATGTAAGCGGCTTTTAATTGCTCTCTGGTAAATGGGTAGCTTAAGTTTAACCTTTTTAGGGCTTGTTGTTCGCTGCGATTCAAGGCCACCATCCCTCGGCCCTTGGGGCGAATATGCCCTGTAAAACCAGCCACATTCAATGGGTCTTCAATTTCATAAGGAGAGTTCACCTTAGCCTTATTGCCGAAGCTCCACGTAGGGCGGCGCCAGATCATGTCGAGCCGCACATTCTCGTCCACGTCTTCCCCTCCCATTTCGTGATAATAGTTCCAACCCGCATTATACTCTCGCACGTGATCCAGACAAAAATTATAGTACTCGCGCCTTCCTGGAACCTTGGGCGCTCTAAAAGGCGCTTTGTGGCTGCACCCTTCAGCCTCGCACAAGGGCAAAGCGAGCCACTCTTCCTCCGTGAATGTATCTTGTTTTTTTCGTCGCATTTAAGTCCTTTACATGGCTACACGTGCATAATACTATAATAAAAACACAGAAATTAAAAATTAGATAAGAAATATGGATAGAAATCGTCGTATAGAAAAAAAATTACAACATGAATTTATGCCTAGCTTTTTACGCGTAACAAATAATTCCCATAAACATAAAGGCCACCCTGGAGCTGAAAATTCAACACCTGGGGAAAGCCATTACGAAATTGAAATACTGAGCGTAAAACTTAAAGACCTGTCGCGCCTAGAAGCACAGCAAATGGTAATGGATGTGTTGAAAGATGAGTTTGAAAACGGTTTGCACAGTGTGCAGCTAAGGGTTATGGCGTATGTTTAAAAAGGCATACGACACAATCCTAAGCTATGTAGACTCGCCCTATGCGATTTATATTCTTGCCCTTCTTTCCTTTACTGAAAGTTTTGTATCGCCCATCCCGCCCGATGTCATGCTCATCCCCATGATGATTCATCATCGCAAAAACATCCCTCACTACATAACGGTGTGTACAGCTGTATCTGTTGTGGGCGGCATTTTAGGATATTATATTGGCTTCGCATTATACGATGTAGTGGGACAATATATTGTGTCACAAGAAGCGCTAACGGCCTATCAACAAACATTCAGCAAATGGGGCTTTTTGCTGCTTTGTGTAAAGGGATTTATTCCGATCCCTTACAAAGTTGTAGCCATCGCTGCGGGCCTAGCAAAATTCAATCTGCCTTTATTTGTCGTGGCCTCCATCATTGCGCGCACGTCACGCTTCATTTTACTAGGCGTGATGGTTCACTATTATGGCGCAGAGGTGAAACGCTACATGGAACGGAATGTTAACCAAGTTATGATAATAACAATAATAGCAATAATAGCGATGGTTTATGTTGGGTTCAAAGTTATATAGATATTTCTTTTTGGGTGTGCTCGCCTACTGCCTAGGGTCGCTTGGGGTGGCTGTTGTGGCTGAGCGTTTTTTTGATGTGTTTCCCTGTAAATTATGCATGGATCAACGGTATGTTTTATGGGGCCTGGCGGGGCTTTCGGCCCTAGCAGCCTGCCTTTACAAAAAAACATGGGTGCACATAATGGCGCTGTTTGGCGTTTTAGGCTCCCTCGCATTATCCGTATTTCAATTAGGGGTAGAACAAGGATGGTGGAAATATGCCTGCCCGACCATGCCGATCCCCTCTTACATAAAAGCTGACCCCGCGAAGGTCGTAGATTATTTGCAACACACGAAAAGCTGCAGGCAAGCCTGGAAACTACTTGGCATCCCTGTGAGCCTCTTAAATCTGTTAGCTATGGCCTCGTTCATTGTGTTGTATATTTCCTTAAGGAGATGGATGTCGCGCCATGACCACAGATAAACTCACGCAACACAAGCTTCACGAAATGATCCGTGTCAACCACGCCGGTGAGCTAGGCGCGCAGTGGATTTATGAAGGCCAGTTAAAGGTGGTTAAGTCACCGGAGCTAAAAGCCACCCTTCAAAAACTCAAGGCCGAAGAGCAAGTGCACTTAAATTATTTTGAGCAAGAAATGAAAACGCGGCGCGTGCGGCCCAGTGCGCTTTACCCGCTATGGAAATGGGGCGGGCGTGCCTTAGGGGCCATCACAGCCCTGGCGGGTGAAAAATACGCCATGGCCTGCACTGAGGCCGTTGAAGAGGTCATTACCTCCCACTACACGGAGCAGCTTAATTATCTCAACTTGATGGCTCCTGAAGAACATAAGCTGTTGTCTGCTATTCAAAAGTTTAAGGAAGATGAAGAACGGCACCATGACTTTGCACAAGAACAGCAACCCCCAGAAACACTCCCTTTAAAAGCCGCGAAGAAAGCCATTTCGCTTATCACGAAGGCAGCTGTATCTATAGCTAAACAGATCTAACCTGCCCCCCATGGGCGAACTCATAAAAAACCCAAGCGATGAAATAATGTTGTGGCATTGCCATCACACAATGTGGGCAGGCACCTATTGTGCTTGCCCCGTTGTGTGGTTGCCCCCCCCCAACACCTTAAAGGCTAGAATGTAAAAACCACATCATGTGACGGTGCTCTTTCAAAATAACCGTTAAGGCGTCGATCAGACCATGATGACCTTCCAGCTGACGCTCATTAAGAAGCTTGTTCAGGTCCCGTTGAAACAGCTTGTGGCTTTCAATCAGGTCATTTACATATTGTTCCGCCGTGGCTTCCTCGAGCACACTTTTTATAGTAGCTGTCTCGTTTAGAAACGCCAAGTTACCGGGGACATGAATATCATACTGCTTAAGGTTTTCCGCGAGCTCATCAATTTCATCGGCCATTTTTTCATAATGTTCTTCTGTCATTTTGTGCACAGCATAAAACAAAGGCCCCTTCACATTCCAGTGGCAGTTTTGTGTTTTCAGATACAGGGCATACAAATTTGCAAAAAGTTCAAGAAGTTTTCTCTCCAGTGCGCTTTCCATCATTTACTCCTTAATTGATTATTAAGGCTAGGTATACTACAACTAGATAAAGGTTTTATTAATTTATAGCATGAATAAGCAGTTTTTTTTCCTTTTTACGCTTTCGCTTTCGCTGATGTTCGCAACAGAAAAGCAAAGCCACGCTCAGGACAAGCCTGCCACCTCCAAAAAAGTGAAACAAATTGCTTTAACCTTTGATGATGCGCCTATGCCTATGCCTAAGGCTCACTTTTTTACCGTGCCAGAGCGTGTGACGCGCTTTATTGATGTGCTGAAAGAGAAGAATGTACCACAAGTTGCATTTTATGCATTGGGTGTTCACGCCGCAGACAAATGGCAACAAAAGCAGCTCAGGCGCTATGGAGAAGCGGGACACCTTATTGGTAATCACACCTATCATCACTGGCCGGCTTCACGCAAAAAACCAGAAGACTTTTTAGACGACGTTGTAAGGTGCCACAATATTATTGTGGACATGCCCAACTTTTGGCCCTCCTTCCGATTCCCGGAGCTAGACTCAGGCGGGGCCCATAAAGCAATTCTGAGGCAACGCTTAAATATGATGGGTTATAGCATGGGGTATGTTACGGCCCCCACTTTAGATTGGGTTTATAACTCTCATTTAATTAAAGCCCTAAAAAATGATAAAACCCTGAAAATGCACCGCCTCATTAACATGTATGTGGAACATGTTATTCACTGCGCCGAGTATTTTTTTGAACACACTCAAAAAGTGGCGGGTGGCCCCATGCGCATGGTAATGCTTTTTCATGAGAATGATATTAATGCCCTCAGCATTAGCACCATTATTGATAAGTTACGTGATAATGGCTGGGAGATCATCTCGCCCAAACTTGCCTATGAAAAACCTTTTATTGAGGATGAAAATAGTGACGCGCGCTTAAACGCCTTCTTTAAGAAGAACGTGTTTAAAACCCCCCTTAAGTTTTTGGACATGCACCACGTGAACGCTGAAATTAAAAAAGTTATGGAGGCGCCGCCAGAGCCTATCTATAAGGTTATCCACTTGCATGGCGAACAGGTCAGCCCCACTCATACAGCATCCACCCAATAGGGAGCTGGGGCTCTAACCCAGCCCCCCCCTTTGCCTCTGCGGTTCCTGTAAGGGCTCCCCCCTTCTTTACTTCTTTTTTGCAGCTGTTTTTTTAGTCGTTGTTCTTTTAACGGCTTTCTTAGCAGGGGATTTTTCTTTCGCCTCCACAAGCTCTAGTGCTTCATCGAACGTAACTTCAAACAAGCTGTACTTTTTACCCAGGCTTGCAAATGTTTTTTGGTGCTGCGCATAGGGGCCAAAACGACCGTTATTGATTTTAACATCTTTACCTGTCTCGGGATGTTGCCCTAAGGTGCGGGGCAGCGTCAGCAAGAACGTGGCTGTATCCAAATTCACTTCATCAGGAATAAGGTCTTTAGGCAGGGTCACACGCTTTACCTTGTCGAACTCGGTTTCTACATACCAACCATATGGCCCACGTTTAAGCAGCACGTCTTTTTGCGTTTCAGGATGGGCACCCAACACTTTATCTTCCGCTTGTGGGGCTGCTTCGGCAGAGGTGTCTTCTTTATCGAACGGGCGTGTGAACTTACACTCGGGGTAATCAGAACACCCAATAAAGGCGCCAAACTTACCCACCTTCAAGCTAAGCGTGCCCTTGCCACAAGCCTTGCAGCTGCGGTCAAAAGTTCCGTCTTCATTTTTGGGGAACAAAATAAACGCCAGGTCGTTGTTTAGCACCTCCAGCATTTCACTGGTTTTTAGCTTCAAGGCCTCTTTACTCACCTCATCTAGGCCCTTCCAAAACTTTTTCAGCACGCCAAGATAATTGGTGTCGCCGTTTGAAATTTTGTCCAGGTCTTCTTCCAAGTTGGCGGTAAAGTCATAATCCACATAAGAGGTAAAATAATGATTTAAAAACGCAGCCACAAGCCGCCCCCGGTCGGTAGAGAAAAAGCGCTTCTTATCCAGCGTCACATAATTGCGGTCTTGCAAAACTTGAATAATGGAGGCGTAAGTTGAAGGCCGGCCAATACCTTTTTCTTCTAGCGTTTTAATAAGCGAGGCTTCGGTGTAGCGAGCAGGGGGCTGGGTAAAGTGCTGGTTGCCCACCAAGTCTTTTAACGTTAACACATCGCCTTCATTAAGCGGTGGCAATAATGAGTCGGCAAAGCCAGTGCCTGAGTCGCTGTCTTTTGTGTCATTATAAAGAGTTAAAAAACCATCAAAGCGCAAGGTTGAACCTGTGGCCTTGAACTTATGGTCACCTTCACTGGCGGCAATCCAAACGGTGAGCCGGTCGTATTGCGCGTTCGTCATTTGGCAGGCCACCGCTCGCTTCCAAATAAGCTCATAAAGCCTAAACTGGTCTGCATCTAAAAACGGCTTTACTTCAGCGGGTGCTAAGCTCACATTCGTCGGGCGTATAGCCTCGTGCGCTTCTTGTGCGTTTTTAGATTTGGTGGCATAGGTTATGGCCTTTGCAGGCATATACTCTTTTGCAAAGTTGCTGTTAATGTAGCCACGAATGTTATTCACTGCCTCCGCCGCCAGGTTAACGCTGTCTGTACGCATGTAGGTAATCAAACCTTGAGTGGTGCCGTTTATGTCGATGCCCTCATAAAGCTTTTGCGCCACGCGCATGGTGCGGGCCGCCCCAAAACCCAAACGTTTTGAGGCCTCTTGTTGCATGGTGGAGGTTGTGAAGGGGGCTTGCGGTTTGCGTTGTGCTTTCTTTTTTTCGAGCGTTTCAACACTATAGTTTAACCCCTTAAGGTTTTCTACAACGTTGGCCGACTCTTTTTCGTTGGTGAATGAAAATTTCTCCAGCTTTTCACCTTTATAAAGAGCAAGTTGCGCGTTAAAAGGGTGTTTGACCTCCTTGAAAAACTCACCATCAATACTCCAATACTCTTGGGGTTCGAACATTTCGATTTCATTCTCTCGCTCGGCGACTAACTTTAGCGCGACGGATTGAACACGCCCTGCCGAACGACTACCAGGCAATTTCCGCCAGAGCACTGGTGAAAGGGTAAACCCCATTAGGTAATCTAAGGTTCGTCGGGCCTTGTAGGCATTAACGAGGTCATCGTTAATATTGCGCGGGGCCGAAATGGCTGCATTCACAGCGGTTTTGGTTATCTCATAAAACACCACCCTCTTGAGCGGCACCTTGTTTAGCTTTTTTTCGTGCAGCACATCGGCTATATGCCAAGCAATGGCCTCTCCTTCCCTGTCGGGGTCGGTGGCGAGCAACACTTCCTCGGCCTTTTTGGCTTGGGTAATGATATCACTAACATGCTTTTTAGAACGATCATTACTCTCCCATGTGAGCGCAAAATTATTTTCCACATCAACGGCGCCACTTTTTGAAGGCACATCTCTTATGTGGCCAAAACTCGCCATCACATAATAATCTTTTCCCAGATACTTATTTATAGTCTTCGCTTTCGAGGGCGACTCAACAATAACCAATTTCATATAATAATAACCAATTTTTCAATCCACTACTAAAAACATACTCTTATTTGGCCGTTCATTCAATTAGTGATTATACGCGCCAGCAAATTTGGCAGTTAATCAACACGCCAACTTGAATTGGTTGTTTTAAGAGGATATGTTTATACAAGGCAGCAAATGCCCACACATACAGATGCCGGCATTATTTCCTCTGGGGGAAGGCTGTGCAATGTAAATCATATTGATAATAGCGCAAGGGGTTTACAACTTTCCTTTGAAGCTGCAATTTGATATAAAATTCTTAAAGTTAAGGAACATGTTTTCAATGTTGCAATTATTGAAAAAATATATAGATGAGGCGAAAGAGGCGGCTAATTTAGAGACGCTAGAGAGTGTTCGTCTGAGCGCCATGGGGAAGAGTGGTGCCATTACCCAAGCCTTGAAGGCGTTGGGAAAGCTCACACCAGATGAGCGGAAAACACAAGGCGCTGAAATAAATAAGGTAAAAGAAGCGTTTTTAGAGGCATGGTCTGCTAGGAAATTAGCTTTAGAAGAACAGGAGTTGCAAAAGAGGCTCTTTGAAAACCCTGTTGATGTTAGCCTGCCGCCCGTGATGACACGTGTGGGAAGAATACACCCCACCTCAAAAGTGATTGACGAAGTGGTGCAGATCTTTTCACAATTAGGGTTTACCCTAGAGGAGGGCCCACACATTGAAACGGGCTATAACAACTTCACAGCTCTTAATATTCCCGAGCACCACCCCGCTCGCCAAATGCACGATACATTTTATTTACCGGCGCAAGACGCGAATGACGAGACACTGTTGCGTACCCACACCTCCTCGGTGCAAATCCGCACGATGCAAAAGCAAAAGCCTCCTATCAAAATTATTGTTCCTGGTAAAACCTTCCGGTCTGACTCTGATCAAACGCACACGCCCATGTTCCACCAGATAGAGGGGTTGTATGTTGATAAGCATGTGACATTTCAGGATTTGAAGGGGTGCCTGTCGGAGTTTTTGAAGGCGTTTTTTGAATTAGAAGAGTTGCCGATGCGCTTTAGACCCAGCTTTTTTCCCTTTACAGAACCCTCAGCAGAAGCAGATATCGGCTGCAAGCGCACGGCAGAAGGTGTAGAGATTGGCATGGGGCTCGACTGGTTAGAAATTCTAGGGTGCGGTATGGTGCACCCAAATGTGCTAGAAAACTGCGGCATCGACAGCACCGAGTACACAGCTTATGCCTTTGGTATGGGTGTTGAGCGCTTAGCGATGTTGAAGTATGGCACCCCGGATTTACGCGCCTTTTTTGAGGGCGGACAACGCTGGTCTCAGCAATATGGGTTTAACCCCTACTAATTTTTACGGAGATAATGAATGAAGTTTACACTTAATTGGCTTAAAGAATTTTTGCAAACCGACCGCCCTTTAAGCGAAATAAGCCATCGCCTCACCATGTTGGGTTTAGAGGTTGAGGGCATTGAAGACAACAGTGCCACGTTGGCACCTTTCCTAATTGCGTCCGTGGACGATTTAGCGCCACATCCAAACGCGGACAAACTTAATGTGTGCACCGTGAATGCGGGGGAAGGCTTTGATAATCTTCAAGTGGTGTGCGGTGCCCCGAATGTTTACAAAGGGATGAAAACGGTTATTGCGATGCCCGGGGTTTATGTGCCGGGGTTAGACTTTGTTATTAAGAAAGCCAAAATCCGCGATGTAGAAAGCAATGGTATGTTGTGTAGCGGTAAGGAGCTGGGCATTGCCGATGAGGCCGAAGGTATCCTTGACTTGCCGAGTGACGCCCCGGTGGGGAAATGCTTCGCAGCCCATTATGGCTATGACGACCCTGTTATTGAAATTGGTTTAACCCCTAACCGCTCTGACTGTTTTGGTGTTGAGGGAGTAGCTCGTGAGCTGGCGGCTGCCAACGTGGGTAAGTTTACACCCCTTCATGGGTGCAATGTCAGCAGCACATATGCCTCGCCTATCGATATTAATATTGAGGACACTGAGGCGTGCCCGGTATATTATGGCATGCACATTAAGGGCGTGAAGAATGGCCAAAGCCCAGAGTGGTTGCGGCGTCGATTGCGTCAGGTGGGGCTGAAGTCCATTAGTGCTGCTGTGGATGTAACCAATTATATCAATTTTCATTTATGTCGCCCGTTGCACGTATTTGATGCGGGTAAGCTGAACGGGAATATTATTGTGCGGCGTCCCGAGGACGGCGAAAAAATAGTAGCGCTTGATGAGAAAGAGTATACGCTAAAAAATGAGCTGGTAGTGGCCGATGAAAAAGGCGCGGTGGCCATAGCAGGCGTAATGGGCGGGCTTGATTCTGGTGTGACGGAAGAGACCACTGAGATCTTTTTAGAGAGCGCTTATTTCGACCCCATTGCGGTGAGTGAGGCCGGCAGACGGTTGAATATTCATAGCGACTCGCGTACGCGGTTTGAGCGCGGGGTGGACCCTCAGGGCACCATGCGTGGGCTTATTGCAGCGGCCGAGATGATCATTGAGTTTTGTGGGGGTGAGGCCTCTTATATTGTAAAGGCGGGCGATGAACCTAACAACACTCGCAAGCTTAAATTGCCTTATCAAAACATACGAAATCTGTTGGGGCAAGAGGTGCCAACAAAAACAGTGCATGAGGTGTTAGAGGCAGTTGGGTGTAAAATACTCCACAAAGACAGCATGGAAGTGAGTGTGCGCACACCCTCGTGGCGGCATGATTTAAGCATCCCGCAGGATCTCATTGAAGAGGTTGCGCGGGTGGTGGGGTATACCACCATCAAAGAAAAACCCCCGCGTATGTTGCTTTCGGATGTGAAGCGTAGCCCAAGCCATGAAAAACGCATGAAAATACGCACCATTATGGCAGCCAACGGTTTTGACGAATGTATTACTTATGCTTTCTTACCGCAGAGAGAGGCCGAGTTGTTTGAGGGGGGGCAGCCTGAGTTGCAGTTGTTAAACCCAATCAGCTCAGACCTTAGTACTATGCGCCCATCGCTGTTGCCGAACCTTATTAATGTGGCGCGGCGCAACATAGCGAAGAGCCATAAATCAGTGGCTTCTTTCGAGTTGGGGGAAGTGTATGAGGGCCCCGCGCCAGAGCAGCAAAAGATACAACTGGCAGCCGTTATGTGCGGTCCGAAAGCGCCCCCTCACTGGGAGCAGCCGCGAAAGTCATTTACAGTGTTTGATGCAAAAGCGGCGATGTTAATGCTGTTGAGAGATTTAGGGCTGCCGCTGGACAAGCTTTCTTTCGACACCCATGGCTTGCCAAGCTGGTATCACCCTGTGCAAAGTGCCGCCGTTAAGTTGGGCCCTAAAAACATTATTGGCTTCTTTGGGGCACTGAGCCCGGTGTTGCTTAACAAGATGGATGTTGAAGATGAGATGTTTGCATTTGAAGTGTTTGTTGAAAACCTGCCAGCCTCAAAAGGCAATAAAGTCGTGGCGCCAAAAGTTGAGCTGACCCCTATCGAACGAGACTTCTCGTTTGTGATGCATGGCAACACCCCGGTGGATGAAGCCGTAAAAGCGATACAATCAGCTGAGCGCACTCTTATTAGTGATGTGCATGTGTTTGATGTGTACGAAGGAAAGGGCGTTGAGACAGGCTTTAAAGCCGTGGCATTTAAGGCAGTGATCCAGCCTACTGAGAAAACGCTCAGCGATGCTGAGATTCAAGAGGTCTGCCAGAAAATTATTAATAATGTTGAAAAACGAACAGAAAGCAAGCTGAGAGCATGAGCCAAGATAGGATTAGAAACTTTTCGATCATCGCCCACATTGACCACGGAAAGTCAACGCTTGCAGATCGTCTGATTGAGCACACACATGCTGTGCAGCAACGTGAGATGAAAAGCCAGCTGCTTGATAATATGGATATTGAGCGTGAGCGCGGCATTACGATTAAGGCGCAAACGGTGCGCTTAAAGTATGTAGCAAAAGACGGGCATGAATATCAGCTTAACCTGATAGACACCCCGGGGCACGTGGACTTCTCATATGAGGTAAGCCGCTCCTTAGCAGCCTGTGAGGGGTCGTTATTAGTGGTGGATGCCTCGCAAGGTGTGGAGGCACAAACGCTTGCTAACGTATATTTGGCGCTTGATAATGACCATGAAATTATTCCGGTGCTAAATAAAATTGACCTGCCAGCAGCCGAGCCAGCGCGCGTGAAAGAGCAAATTGAAAACGTGATTGGTTTAGATGCCAGCGATGCGTTGGAGATTTCTGCCAAAACAGGCCTAGGTATTGAAGCCGTTTTAGAGGAAATTGTGAAGCATGTACCTGCTCCCACCGGCAACCCGGACAAGCCCTTAAAAGCTATGTTGGTAGACAGCTGGTATGACACCTATTTAGGGGTGATCATTTTGGTGCGCGTGATTGATGGTGTGCTAAAGCCCGGCCAGAAGGTTCAGTTTATGTCTGACAAAAGCACGCACAATGTGGACGCAGTAGGTGTGTTTGCTCCCGGCAAAACAAAAGTGGATGCCTTGTATAGCGGCGAGGTAGGTTATATTACCTGTGGCATTAAGTTTGTGGCGGATCTTAATGTGGGTGACACCATTACCACCGAAAAGAACCCCACTACCGAACCTTTGCCTGGCTTTAAACCCAGCGTACCGGTGGTGTTTTGTGGATTGTTCCCAGCGGATGCAGCGGAGTTTGATGTACTGCGGGAAAGCTTGGGCAAGTTGCGCCTAAACGACGCCAGTTTTGTGTTTGAAGTAACGCACTCTCCGGCCTTAGGTATGGGTTTCCGCTGTGGTTTTTTGGGGTTGTTGCACCTAGAAATTATTCAGGAGCGCTTAGAGCGTGAATATAACTTGAACCTCGTCACGACTGCGCCTAGCGTTGTGTATAAGCTCATCATGAAAAAAGATAAGAAAGAGCTGGAGATTCATAACCCCACAGACTTCCCGGATGTGAGCACGATCCATGAAATTCACGAGCCCTGGATTAAAGCCACAATTATGGTGCCCGAGGAGTATATGGGGGCGATTATTGAGCTTTGCACGGAACGTCGTGGCGAGCAGCTGGGGCTGACCTTTGCGGGTAATCGCGCCATGCTCACCTATATGCTTCCGCTGAATGAGGTGGTGTTTGATTTTTATGACCGCTTAAAGTCGGCCTCACGAGGGTATGCAAGCTTTGATTACGCCATCGAGATGTTCCGCCCGGGTGAGCTGGTGAAGCTTTCCATCCTTGTGAACGGAGAGCCAGTAGAAGCGCTCTCTTGTATTGTGCACCGCGAGAAAGCGGAGGTGCGTGGGCGCGCTTTGTGTGAAAAACTAAAAGACCTGATTCCACGGCAGCTATTTAAAATTGCTATCCAGGCAGCGATTGGCGGCAAGGTGATCGCCCGTGAAACAGTGTCTGCCATGCGGAAAGACGTAACCGCGAAGTGTTATGGCGGGGACATTAGCCGTAAACGCAAGCTTTTGGAAAAGCAAAAAGAGGGTAAAAAGCGCATGAGACAGTTTGGTAATGTGGAAATCCCTCAGAGCGCCTTAGTAGCCGCCCTTAAGGTGTAAGCATGAACGAGATATTGTGCCGCACATTTTATGGAAACGAGGCGCTGAAGGAGCGTTTCGCATGACTGCCCTCAGCCACTACGACGTCATCCGCGAGCTCGGCCGAGAACGCGAAGCGCGCCTTCCCGGCCACGAAGCTCCCCTCGAGCACGTCGCCGTCTTGCTTCGCGCGGAATGCGCAGCTGCGCCCCGTCAGGCGGATCGTGCCGCTGCGCGCGGAGCTGCCGGGCTG
>JAUIKZ010000031.1 GCA_030433125.1 Alphaproteobacteria bacterium | reverse complement strand
GCGAAGCGCGCCGTAGAGGCTTTGGCTAAAGCCAAAGGCTCGTCCAGCCCCCCGGGCGTCGCCCGCGAAGATTAGCCCGCAACTTGACGCCAAACCGCTTTGGGCTATCTTGTAACAAAGCAAAAAATTACAAAATGTTTTACATAGAAACATTTACCCTTATTCACTATACTTAAGAAAACCAAGGAAAATGAATGAATAATATGTCAACGTTTTGGGGGGCTGTGTTTATTGTAGCTGGCACAACCATTGGAGCCGGCATGCTGGCCCTCCCCCTGTCTAGCTTAGATATTGGATTTGGCACTACGATCCTTCTTCTAGTAGGCTTGTGGGCTTTTATGCTTGAAAACGCGCTTGTGTATGTAGATTGCTGCAAACACGAGGGCCATGGCCTCAGCACCGCCCAAATGGCGGGGGCACACTTAGGGGTGTATTCTAAACTCATAAGTAATGTAGCTATATTGGGCCTTTTTTTAGCGCTGCTATCAGCTTATGTTTCTGGGGGAAGCGGCATACTTCACGCCGGCATAGGCAAAAGCTTGGGTACTTCAAGAGAATTAGTAACGGTACTGTTTTCTGGCGTTATGGGCTTTATCCTGTACTTTAATCTCCGCGTAACCGATTTTTATAACCGCATATTTTTCGCTTTAAAGATCTGTTTCTTCGCCGTATTGTGCTTTTATATTTTACGCAGTGTGCCTCACATTAGCCTACCAAACCTGCCACGCAGCCCTTCAACACTTACACTAGTAACAGCAACTGGCATATTTTTCACCTCCTTTGGCTTTCACGGCAGCATCCCCGCCCTCATCAATTACATGAAGACAAACAATAATAAGCTTCGGCATGCGTTTATTATTGGAAGCCTCGTGCCACTAATGCTCTACATTTTATGGGTGTTCGTAGCGCAGCTCGGGGTTAGCTTCTCTGGCAATGACGCAATAAGCGCCCTGAGCACTGGGGCACAGCCTAATGACTTGCTACAAGCCCTCAACAAGGTTGTGAACACCACCAAATTTTATGCTGTGGCGCAAATCTTTTCTTTGCTCGCTATTATCACCTCATTACTAGGTGTCGCTGTCGGGCTTATACAGTTTTTAAAAGAGCAGTTCACGCCTCACTCCACAAGACACGTGGCCGAAGTAGCCACGAAAGTAACCCAAAATAAATTTGATGAGATGCCGAGCGTAACGGCCGGTATAGCTGCTTTCAGCATCACTAAAATAGTTCCTCTGGCTATATCGCTGCTGTACCCAAGTATCTTTGTGTTTGCCTTGCAATTTGCTGGCATTGCACTAGCGATCATCGCCGTCATCATCCCCAACATGGTGGCTTTAAAGCTTTCTCGAAACAAGAGCGCCAATATCCGTGGCGGAAAGCCTTTGGCTGTGTTTAACCTTGCGGTGGGTGGCACTTTTATTATAGGCCAAGTGTTGAGCCTATTAAGCTAATAAGACGACTTATAAACTAGGGGGCCAGCCCCTGGTTTTTATAATAGCTCGCCTTCTCTTGCCAGTTTTCACGCACCTTCACAAACAGGTTAAGGCGCACACTTTTACCCAAACTTTCCTCTAATTCTTTACGGGCCAGTGTCCCAATGGTTTTAATTTTAGAGCCACCTCTTCCCAACACCATCGGCTTGTAATGCTCTTTACCCACCACAATGGCCTGGTTTATAGTGACTTTATCTGGTTTTTCTTCCCAGCTTTCTGTTTCCACAAACAAGCCATAAGGCAGCTCTTCATGCAAGTGTATAAACAGTTTCTCGCGCGTTATTTCAGCCGCGTTTTCACGCATAGGCATATCTGTGAGCTGGTCTTCTGGGTAAAGCCAAGGCCCATAAGGTAAGTGTTTTGTAAAATAATCCATTAAGGCATTGGTGCCATTCGCTTTTTTAGCTGATATCATAAAGATATGACCGAACTCAGGGTACGAGTTTTGCAACTGTTGCGTTAGTTCTAACAGGCTCGCCTTATCAACCAGATCGATCTTGTTAAGAGCAATGATGGTCTGATCGGTAGCGGCCTTTTTAGCGCGCTCCATAATTTGGCGCACCCGCGGCGAAAGCCCTTTTTGCGCATCAATAACAATACACACAATATCCGCTTCCTGAAAGCTCTCCCACGCGGCTCTTACTAAAGCTCTGTTCAGGGTGTCTTGGCGGTTCATTAGGCCAGGGGTATCCATAAAAATGCACTGCGTTTGCGCGTGACACACAATACCCAGCACCTTGCGACGAGTGGTGTTAATTTTGTGGGTGACGATAGACACCTTCTCCCCCACCAAGGTGTTAACCAAGGTTGATTTACCAGCGTTTGTTTCTCCCATTATGGCCACGTAGCCACAACGTTCTGTTAAATTTTGGTTCATGTTTTATTCTCTATAAACTGTTTTACAAATAGCTCAGCAGCCTTAATTTCTGCCTGCTTCTTAGACTGCCCCTGCCCCGCACACTTCATCTCATTCCCCACTTCGACTTTAACCTCAAAACACGGGTTGTGGTCGGGCCCATCGCGTTGAAGTAATGTATACACAGGAATGTCGTACCCCGCTTTTTGCGCCCATTCTTGCACGGTGCTTTTAGGGTTATCTACTTTAGCGGCTGATTCTATGTAAGGCGCCCATAAGGATAAGATAACTGGCTCGGCTGCCTTAAACCCACCGTCTAAAAACACAGCCCCCAAAAGCGCTTCTGTGGCATCAGCCTGAATAGTTTGCAGCTGTTTGGCGTTCCCTTTTAATAAGCGCCCATAACGTAGGTATTCCATCAAGTTCAGGTTGCTCGCAATTTTGGCGAGGGTCTCCCCCTTCACCAAATGATTATACCTCTCTACAAGCTCCCCTTCTGGGCTTCGAGGGTTTTTAAGAAAAAGCGTTTTACTTATCACCAGCCCTAACACCCTGTCGCCCAAAAACTCTAAGCGTTCAAAAGCCTTACGATTAATTCCCTTCGTAGTTTTGGCATAGCTGGGATGATGCATAGCCTCTTCCAAAAGCTTTTGGTTTTTAAAGCTATAGTTTAATGAAGATTCTAAAGAGTTTTCGTCCATGCGTTATTTGATAAAAGTAAATATACGTTTAAAGCGATTTGGCGAAATCCAGCGCGCGAAATCAGACTTGCTGCGTGCATCAGTAGAGTAAAAGATAATGCGCGCCTTCCCCACAATTTGATCTTCATGCACAACCCCTAACTTTCTTAGGTTCCTGCTGTCGGTTGACCCATCGCGGTTGTCGCCCATCATAAAGTAATGCTTCGGGGGTATTTTAATTTCTGGCATATTATCTAATCGCTCTGGCGCACCCACAAAACGGTTAAGCTTTATAATGTCATGCTCCACGCCATTTGGAAGTGTTTGTTTGTAATGGGCATACACTTGCTCACCTAAATTGTCAGTACGTGCTGTATAATCGCCTACATACCTTAAAGGCAACTCCTCGCCATTTAAAATCACTCTGCCATCAACAACCTCAACTGTATCCCCAGGGATACCAATGACACGCTTAATCCAATCCTCGTTATTATTTTGGGGCACCCGAAAAACCACCACATCCCCTCGTTGGGGATTTTTCTTCCACACTTTTCCCTTTATCGGCAACACCGAATAAAACGGGGTTGAGTGCTTTGAATAACCATAACTATATTTAGATACAAACAAGAAATCGCCTATCAGAGTAGTGGGGATCATCGACCCGCTTGGTATAACGGAATGTTGAAAAAAGAACGTTATAAACACAAGCACTACAATGATTGCTGCCACAAAATCCTTAATGGTCGACCAAAATTTATCTTGTTTCTTGTTAATCATAGATTACCTCATAATTGCAAATATGATGCTAAGTGCAGCGCTTTGCAAGAAAAAAACAATCCTTTATCCATATGATCATGGTTAAAACAGGTAACATTAGAAAACGGCATTGAGTTCAAAACCGAAAAAGAAACTCATATCCTCCTTCTGTATGAACGGGATGTTAACAAAGACATGCCCGCCAAGGGCTGCTGTTGTAGCAAACTTCCACCCTACTTGAGGAGCCGCAAAAAAACTTTGCTCACTGTGTTCTGTGTTCAGATTTTCTTTTACCCTGGCCCAAACGCCCCCCAAATAAAACTTAGAACTCTTGAAAAAAGCGTTACGCTGTGGCCATTTAAACCCAACTTCTACACTATGTGAAATAGAGCCGGTGGCAGTCATAAAGCTATTCGGCAACCCCGGGGCTAGATTATAAACATCTAAATGCGACATTCGCTGCAATGGTGCCGTAGCTTTTCCACCAAATATATCTAAAAAAGTGTTTAAATAGGCCCACTCCCCTAAATCAGCTTTAATTAAACCTTCTAGCTTAAAGTAGGGTGAGCTTTCTTTGATGTCAGCATCACCCAGCTTGCTCCATAAATCTAGATTTGCTAGGCCTTTAGCCTTGGCTAACACCTGCGGTGTTTTGTAACATATGCTCATACCAAAAAGCGCCCCAGCACTTTTATAGGCATCGCCCTCCGCATCAGGCACACTAACCGTTTCATAGTCGAAACCGCCTCCTGCAATAACCGCAAACCGAATCTTGTCTCGCTCAAACACAGGTGCATGCAGCTCTAGACTAACTTTAAAGGGCCGTTGATCAACTTGGGTTTTAGGGTGAAGGTAGCGGCTAGCTTTTGCGTTTACATGCACGCCTACATATTTATGTTCGTAGCCCATTTTAAAGCTGCCGCGTAAATCACCAAACGTGTCTGAAGCATTTGTCAGAAACTGCGTGTAGCCGCTGAGGTCAGCGTAAAATCGTTGATAGGGCACAAACACGTGTGCAAAGACACCTGGGTCGGCCGTTAAACGTTTCACACCCACTTTTGCGAACCAGTGATCATAATTATTTTCAGTCCCATTTAAAACCCAATGGTTTAAGCGCCGGTTAAAAGGAAGAGCCTCCTCGCGTACAGGCGGTGTACAAAGCTTTATGGTTTTTTTCCTTGGTTTTACAGCATTGAGTTTTGGTGATCTAGCTAGTCTTGTAACCTTAGCCCTTGGTTCCTGAACAGGTTTAATGGGTGTGTTTTTTTGCTTCTTATTCGGCACCCGCTTTTTGGGGGGCTGCACGTTTTTGGTAGGCACTGCCTTTTTATTTTGTATTTTGGGCTTTACGTGCGCTGGCTTAGCTTTGCTTTGTGCAGGGTTTGAGGGCGCCTTATTGGCTTTCTCCTCCTTATTAGAGGAGAGGGCTACCTTCGCTGGTGCAGGGTTTGAGGGCGCCTTATTGGCTTTCTCCTCCTTATTAGAGGAGAGGGCTACCTTCGCTGGTGCAGGGCTCACTCGCTCATTTTTAAGGCTTTCTTCCTGCGGAGCGGGCCCTGACTCCTCTGGCTCACCATCACTTTCTTGCTCTGCATCCTCAGCTTCTTCAAAAGGGGTGGCTGCATAATCATCTTCGTTCTGAAACGCCTCTTCCTGGCTGCCCGGCTCTTCCTCTACATACTCATCGTCATAAGGGGGCTCTTCATAAAATTCACCCTCCTCATCTTCATAAACAGGCTCTTGCGGCTGCCAATAATTTGTGGGAGGGGGCGGTGGTGGCATACGCCGTGAGCTGCGCTGAGGCACACGTTGCGGCCGCCAATACCCTCCTTGACTTGCATCAAGGCAGCAAAAAAGCAAGCCAGAAATTGTCAGCACAAAACTGCGCATTAAAAACACCTAATATTTTATGCTAGCTAAACAAAGATTTATTAAGTTTAAGTTAAAGAACCAGCCATAAAAAAAGGGCCTAAAAGGCCCCTCCAAAAACAATATGTTTTCTAAATTTACTCAGAGTCGCTTTGCGCCTCTTTTGCTTTTTCTTCTACTTTTTCAGCAGCTTCGTCTTTTTTTTCGCGCACTGCTTCAGCTGCATCTTCTGCTTTTTCTTCAATAGCTTCTATGGCATTTTCAGCTTTTTCGGCGGCGTTATCTTTTGCTTCTGCAGCTACTTCTTTAGCGTCTTCTACTTTCTCACTAGCAGCTTCTTTTGCTTCGCCAGCTGCTTCCGTAATGTCTTCAGCTTTTTCTTCGGCTGCTTCTTTGGCATCTTCGGCTTTGCCCAATGCCGCATCCTTTAGGTCGGAAGCCTTTTCAACTACTGCGTCTTTTGCACGGCCCATCGCCTCACCTGCATTTTTGGCGGCTTCTACGGTGGCGTCTTTTAGATCTGAGGCCTTCTCCACAGCAGCATCTTTCAGGTCACCGGCTTTATCCATCGCCTTGTCCTTATAGTGCGCTGCCTTATCCATCATGCTTTCTTTAGCTTCCGAAGCAGATTCAGCTGCAGCTTCTGCTTTTTCTTCAGCCGCTTCTTTCGCCTCGTTAACCACTTCAACTACATTTTCTCTAACTTCTTCTGTCTTTTGCTCTACGTCTTTTTTCTTTTCTTTACTGCAGCCTGCAAGCAGTGCAAGTGCAGAGCTCAACAAAACCGTACTAAGTAATTTCATAAAATTTACTCCTTTTCGTTATATAAACTAGCAAAGCATAGTATACGAGAGTTAATAAAATGTTACAATAAAAAGAAAACACTCCCCTGCGGCTGCAACTTTAAACACGCAAAAGACCTTATTTATGAGTATTAACCAAGTCTTAATCTGGACCTTGTAAGTTGATATCAATGTGAGGTCCTAATATGTTCAAATCAATAAGCAGATTTGTTTTAATGCTTCATCTCGCTCATACTCTCACAGCCGCTGAAGCTTTACATATTTATAAAGCTGAAACTAATTTAATCACTACGTTAAGCAAGGAATGCTGGGTTAAATATAGCGATGTGGAAACGATAGTTGAAAATGTAGCGCTGCTTTACAATAAAAAACTTAAAGCAAAACACATGAATGGACTCTTGGAAGAATATACAAAGATTTTAAAACGAGAAAAGTATAGAAACTATCTTGCTCATTACACAGCATTAGCAAGTGCCGCAAGGGGTATAGTGGGCGAAGATACGTATGCGCTAACGCCTCATTTTTACTCTCGTGTATATAACTCTTGCTACCGGTTAAAACTAGCCGAATTTTTAGAGGTCGAAGAACACATACTCTCTGGCCAGGATTTCATGAGGGAGACATTAACAGAATTAAAATGCAGCTCACCAGACAACCAAGCCGTTATTAAAGAGTCCTATAAGAACCTAAAAAATTATTACTACTTTTTACGTACATCAACGCTTATGATAGCTGTGCAGCGGTTCAGTAAAGCCAAAATCCGAAAAAAAATTCAAAGTCTGTTTAGCATTCTAGCTAAGAAAGTGAATGTTAGCGATAAGGGGCGAGAAGGTCTCTTTCTGGCGGTTTTCTCCCTCGTTAGTCAGCCCGGCGTTGAAGAAGAAATGCTATCTGATTGCCACGAAGAGAGAAAACGCCTTAGCCAGGAGAAGTCAACCACCCCAAAACGCATGGCGCCCAAAGACTTCAACGGTGGCTTTCTGCTCTCATTGATTCAACATTATCATTATTTAATAGAATCTCTTGAAATATCTCTCCTAGAAAAAAAAGAACTATTGCAAGACATCAAAGACTACTTTGAAGACTAACTATATTCACCTTTTAGAATTCGGGCCTTATTACGATTCCAATCGCGCTGCTTGATGGTCTCCCGCTTGTCTTCGGTCTTCTTACCGGTGCCCAGCCCAAGCGATATTTTTAATATGCCCCTGTGATTGAAATACATACTAATGGGGACAAGCGTGAACCCCTTCTGATCTAACTTACCAAGCACTTTACGAATCTCTCGGGCATGCAGAAGAATTTTACGGCGACGCCTGGGTTCGTGGTTTAGGTGCGCACTTGCGAAGGAATAATGAGGAATCGTCACACCTAATAGGTAAAGCTCTCCATTGTTTGGGCTTATAAACCCCTCTTGCAACGACACATTACCATTACGAAGCGCCTTTACCTCCGTGCCCGTCAGCATGATGCCGGCCTCAAACTTCTCTTTGATATCGTAGTCGTAATGGGCGCGGCGGTTTTGCCCCACTAGTTTAAAATTATCTTTGTCGTTCGATTTGCTCATAAAAACTTATAGTATTCCTAAATTTAGTAATACGTTTTTCACATCATTTTTACAAGTATCGCTTATGGTAGTTAAAGGCAACCTAACATCTGGGTTAATTTTATCTAAAAGGGACAACCCATATTTAATGGGGGCGGGCGAAGGTTCTGTAAACATCACCCTGTCTAGTTGCATGAGTCTGTAAATAAGATGGTTAAAGAGGTCGATATGCTGGTCATGCCAGGCGCGCACAAATTGAGCCGTTAACTCTGGCGCCACATTCGCTGAAGCGGAAATCACCCCATCGCCGCCGTGAGCCAAAAAACCCGCCATATAAAGTGTATCGCCTGAAAGCATGGTGAACTCTTTCGCCACGCGGTTTTTAATAAGTGTACACCGTGTGATATCAGAAGTAGCATCCTTTAGCCCGATTATGCGCGGCAACTCGCTCAACCCCGCAACAGTATCAACAGCAATACTCACCCCACAGCGGGAGGGGTTGTTATATAAAAATACTGGGATGTTCAACGCCTGATGGATGGTTTTATAAAACTGAAACATCTGTTCTTGCGATGGCTTGCAATAAAACGGTGCCACCGGCATAACGGCATCGGCCCCTGCTTGCTCCGCAGCTTGGGCTAGCTCAATGGCATAGGGCGTTGTGGCGGCAATAACCCCGGCCACAATCGGCAAATCACCATCAGCGGTCTCGATACAGGTTTTTAGCACCTCATATTGTTCGGCGGCGCTTAAGGCTAAGGCCTCCCCCGTAGAGCCGCACACCAGCAACGAATTAGTGCCTGCTTGACGGTGCCAATTCACAAGCGCCTTAAGGGCACGGTGATCAACGTCTTTTTCAGCTGTGAAGGGGGTCACTAAAGGTACCATTGAGCCATAAAACATTATTTGTTCTCATTTTGAATTTATGCTACCCGAGGTGCAGGGCAGCAGGCAACAAGAAAGTGCTTAGCACAGTGCCAAATTTAGGGTTACTAGCACAAACCCTTAGCCCTCAAAAAAAATATGGTGTATAAACAGGGCAAACGATATATTGAACTCATGATAGCGAAACGCAAAAAAGTATTTGAAGACCAAGAAAAAATTTACTATGAGGGCCCCGAAGCCGGCACCTTTGTGTACTATTTTAAAGACACGGTGCCCTTTTTGGAGGGTGAAATCTCCGGTAAAGGAGTGCTTAACAACCACATCTCCTCTTACTTCTATAAGATGCTACATTCCATGGGTGTTGAAACCCACTTTTTGAAACGTCAAAACATGCGCGAACAGCTGGTTGCTTACACAGAAGAGATGCCCTTTAAATGCATCATTCGCAACCAAGCGGCTGGCTCTTTTGTAAACCGATTTAACATGGTACGCGGCGAACCCCTTATGCAACCCGTTTTAGAATTTTTCACCGAAGAGGTAGGCGGCCCCAAAACCTATCTAAGCTTTGAGCACATGCGCTTGTTTGAATGGATCCCTTACAACGAGTACAAAAAACTCTGCCAATATCTTGAGCGCGTGAACGCCATTTTACAAGGCGGGTTTTATAGCTTGGGGTATAGCTTGGTAGATATCACTCTTGACATTGGCCGTAGCTTTGACGAGTTTAAAGAGCAATTTGTATTTATCATTTGCTCAGCCATAACGCCGGACAATTGCCGGTTGCATCACCTAAAAAATGATGCCTATTACCTATGTGAACAAGATTCTGACATTGATTATCAAACGGTGTACAAGGATTTAGCAACAAAAACAGAAGCGATAGGAGACTAACATGCCTTTACCTAAGGAAACTATTGAGCAAATGATAAAAGAGGCCCTCCCCGACGCCAACATTGAGCTTGAAGATTTGGCGGATGATAATGACCACTATGCGGTTACCATTACAAGCTCTGCCTTTCGGGGCAAAGGCCGCATCGAGCAACACCGCATGATTTTTGATGCGCTCAAAGGCCGTATGGGCAATGAGCTTCATGCACTTGCCATTAAAACAGTAGCGGCTGGGGAGGACGAATAATGAGCGTGCACCAATTTATTCAAGACACCATTGATCAAAACCCCGTCGTGTTGTTCATGAAAGGCGAAGCCATGGCGCCTATGTGTGGGTTTTCAGCTTACGTGGCGCGCGTGCTGCAACATTACGGTGTTGAGTTCAAAGATGTGAATGTACTAGAAACCGAAGAACTTCGCCAAGGCATTAAAGATTTCACCAACTGGCCTACTATTCCGCAACTATATGTGAACGGAGAATTCATTGGTGGCGCCGACATAGTGCGCGATATGCATGAAGAAGACGAACTTGCGGCCGTATTAAAAAAAGCAGAGGAGTAAGCCCCTAATCTGTCTTCCAGAACCAGCCGCGTGGACATTTTACTCCCTTTGACGGCTGGCCTTTTATTGTTATCAAACATGAGTCTTTTTAAAAAAACAGAAAGGAATGATTTATGAGATTAAAATTAAAGATGAGCGTTGTGGCTGCCCTAAGTGTGGCCGCCCTGACAACACCCTATTCAAAAGAAGACCGCTCTCAATGGCGTGTGTCGTTAACCTCAAACTACTTTTTAGAAGGGCGCGACCCGCATGCGTTACACCCGTTGATGAAGGATATATACCAAGGCTTTGATAACCTTGTTAGTTATGCCGATGACATAGATAACATAGGCACGCAAGTGGGCGCCAAACTTGCCGTTGGGGTTGGCTACATCTTCGTAGGGTTATGCAACTACGTAGCAAATCATGAGTATGGCCATGGATCGCGCGATTTTGCTAGCGGCTTAAGGCCCGTTTATTATGGTGGTAGTGATAAAGGTGACGATTACAGCCAAAGCATCTTCCCCTATTATGGCCGGCTGGCGAAGCGGTTTATAACCTTTAGGGCGGGTTACAACTCAAACCCTGCTACAGGCTATAAGTTAAAAACCAGCGATAATCAAGACTGGGCCTCATACGACCAAAATATGCGCTTTTTTAGCAAAAAAGGCAAAATAACGGAAGCTATTGCAAACAGCCATCTACGTGCTGGCAATTTGCTGGAGATCATTCATGAGGAAAACCGAGACTTAGCGTATCTTGAGCCTCAAATTAAATCAAGTCCCGCTTTTTATAATGACATTTTTGATGGTATAGGCTTTGATTATGCAAAGGCTAGCAGCATACCAGGCGTTGCTACCTTAAGTGGCACAGACCTTGTGACCGCTTTTATAAAGGACCAGCCCCATTTGCGCACGGTGATTGAGGCGCGGCTAATTAGCTCGGCGGCCGGTATAAATAACAGCACCGACTTTGCGAAAAGTGTGTTTGATGATAATTGGCTACACGGCGGCCATAAAAAAATGACATATGCCGCCGCCTTGCTACACAAATTAGATGGCGTTTTTTACTCGCTAGGTCGTAATAAAAAAAGGGCTGGGCACGACATTCAGAATGTTGAAAGCTATTATGCTATGCTTGGATATCAGCTTTCTGACAGCACCTTAGCCGCCTCCTTTGGTTTAACCTACCTGGCCTCTGCCAGCTTGTGGGCACCATTGGTTAACTGGGGTAGCACCCATAAAGAAACGCTGACCTACAAAGGTATTCGCCTGCCAGACTTTTATTTTTACAACACCACAAAAGGGCCGAGCTATAAAATGGTGTCCGGCTACACGTTTAATGATAACTGGTTTATGCCCCTTGAGGTTGAGGTAGCGCCTTATCACGGCACGCTAAACGAGCAGATTGATTTTGAAATAACGGCTGGTCTTCATAAAAAATTCCCCCACATTAAAGGTTGGGCGCAAGTGGATGTGACAGCCGGTAATAATGGGGTTATGGGGCAAATTAAAGCAGCGGCAAGCTTTAACACCCCTTTTGAGGTGTTTGGCACTCTTAAGCTAGCTAACTATGAAACACTGCGCGGTGAGCGTGAAACCAATATATACAAATACGATTCAAAATATAGCTTTTGGGCGAACGTTGGCGTAACCGCACGCTTTTAAGCTAACCGCAGCCACACAAATGGCCCGCCCCTTTTCGCAAATAATAAGGGCGGGCTATAAGTGGATAGAGGCTACTTATTTCAACAAAAAATCTAACCATTAAAAATTTTTTAACCAATACCCTTTATTCTTACAGATAAGAAAATATGTAAGGAGAAAAAACTATGAAAAAATCACTTTTAATGTTAAGCGCCTTCAGCTTGCTTGGCGTAAGCAGCGCAGCTGTGGCATCAAAGGAAATGAAAGAACTCTACCACCGTATGGAGCTTCTTAAACTAGGCGTAGATTTGAGTGCTGGTAACGATGCTGGCCGTCAATCTGAGGACAAAAGCCCTGCTGAAGATAGAGGAGCTGATAATGAGTTGTCATTTGCGGGGGGACAAGCCCAGCCAGAGCAACAAAGAGGAGAGCCTGCAAGTAGAACCGTTGAGAAACAGCCGGCAGAAGCCTCTAGAGTAACCACCTCAAATGCCCCAGAAGGAGAGGGTGAAGGTGGTGTTTCATACCTTGAACTAACAGACGTACAACAGAAAATATTAGATGATTTCTTCCCCTTAGAGGTAAAAATTCCGATTATTAGACGTGGATCTGCTGCCAGAGCTTATAAACAATTAGAACCCCAATTTAAGAAACTTTCGCCAGAAGATTTTGAGAAATGGCTTTCAGTAGGTAAAAAGCTTCGTAAAGTGAATGATGAAATTGAGAAAAAATATAGGGATGAATATAA
>JAUIKZ010000030.1 GCA_030433125.1 Alphaproteobacteria bacterium | reverse complement strand
GACTAAACCACACCATAGACTTTGGGCTCCAGAGGCCCATCAGCAAAAAAAATGGCCTCACGAGTGGCCATATCCGAAACATAGAAAGCATGTTGCAGCAACACTCTTTTTTGCGAGAGCATCTGAAGGAAAAATTATACCACACTCAGAACTTTATAGATTCCAAAACCATGAATGAAGCGCTGAGCCCGCAGCAAAGAAGAGATCAATTTAAATATGCGAAGCAACTACTCGCCACAGAAGAGCTATCTGCAAAAGACCCTGTTATTGAACTTTTTGAAGCTGCCAAAATACGAGCGGATGATCATTCAGAAAAAACAATGCGCGCTATATTGCTGCTTTCTGAAGACCCCATGTTAGGCGATAACTTTTTAAAGGACTTGTACCTTTACATGAAAACGTTTGCAAATAACTGGCGAGGAACATTTTACAAGCAAGATGCCCTTAAATTTATGGCGGATCAATCTTTTAAACACAAAAATTATAGTAAGTTTTTAAAATATGCATTAGAAGCGCGCTCAGAGTTCCCCCATGTTTTCATAGAGATGATCCCTAAATTGCAACGTGTGCTGTATGCGGTTATTGAGCTTACAACCAACAACACCCTCGCTTTGCCCCTTAAAGAAGTGTTTACATTATTAGATTCTTTAGTAGAGTTCCTTCCGCCTCACCAAGAGCTTATGCCTTTTCTCACGAAGTTTACGGCTGTTTTTAGGCACATTGGCCGTGCCAAAGATATGGTGCGGATCGTAGAGCGCTTTTTGAAGTTTTACCCAGAAGAAATACTCAAAGAAGAACTTCTTCCATTTATGGTGGAGTATGTTTTTTGCATTATAGCAACCCAAGATTTTGAAAAAGCCTTAGAAAAAATTAAGGGCCTCCAAAAAACCTTAGATAAGGTTGACCACGATAAATTGCTGAGGGTGCTAGAAGCTAAGGTTCACTACAAACAAGCCAATTATGAGGAGGCAAAATCAATAGCGCGTCGCTACCTTAACAATTTCATGGCTCTAAACATTTTGCGCAAAATAGCCTTCCGCGAAGAAAATTGGCAAGAGGCCAGAGCTGCGCTTGAAAAACTGCTACCTAAAGCTAAATCCGAAGCACAAAAGCACAAGTACTTAATGGAGCTTGGGTGGGTGCTTTACATTATTAAAGATCAGTATGCATTGAAGCAGCTAGCTAGAAAACACCCTCTTCCTGATCATCTCGAGGGCTTCTTCAAGTTAATTCAAAACGAGGCCGACATTGGAAATGCTCTTTCGAAAGACGTGTCTTCCATCCTTAAAAACGTAGACACCTTCAAAAACAATTTGAAAAAATTACAAGAACACGCTGCGCATTAACGTTTCTTTTACTTTGTTTGGCTAATCTACTACCAAATTGGAGATAAAACTATGATTACTAAAAAGCTGTTCGGAGCCGTTTCGTTACTCGCCGTTTTGGGAGGGGCTACACAAATTACTGAAGCTCGCGGTGTGAACTGTATGTTTACTTGTAGCGGGCGGAACGCAGACAACCATGTGCGTGACTTTCTGCAAAATGGCAACGGGGCCAAAATTTCAGCGTGTTTACGTGGATGTCGCGCGAACCAAATTGACCGATACGTTAAAGATTTGCTTAAGGAATCTGCCCGCCTAGAACAAATGGGTGAGTTTTTAGGTGCCTTTGGTAATGATTTAAGCC
This sequence comes from Alphaproteobacteria bacterium, assembly GCA_030433125.1. Taxonomy (GTDB): domain Bacteria; phylum Pseudomonadota; class Alphaproteobacteria; order UBA6184; family UBA6184; genus JAUIKZ01. The sequence goes on along the minus strand of JAUIKZ010000030.1, from coordinate 11,319 downwards.
GACTCATTCAATCTGACCCCAACTTTATTGGTAAAGTAATATTGCCTTACTTTAATCATGTGTTGCAAAAAGTTCAAGATCGTCGCCAAGATCCGCAATATCGTCTCAAAAATTGGGAAGTGGTAAATTCTTTAAACGCACTGAGTGGTAATGGTTTGTGGCAGTTGAGTCGTCAGAATTACAATGCATACGCAGCTGAAGTTCAACGGATCCAGCGCGACATGCAAAACCAACAGTCGTACCGCCAGGAGTGGCAAGCGCCTCAGCAAGATTGGTCTAATTACAATCAAGCTCCTCAAGGTTACGGCTACTAACAATAACAATAAAAACGGAGAAATATTATGAAAATGAAATTTTTATCAGCATTAACATTTGGAGCCGTTGCTCTTACAACAAGTGCTCAAGCCTTTCCAGCGCCCTGGGGAGGTTGTTATTTAAGTTGTACGCGCGCAAAAGTTTCAAACCACTATAATACGTGGCAAAAAAAAGGTGGATTGGGTAGCACTGGTGCTAAGTGTTGGACTAGATGTTCCATCGAAAAATTAGGACACTATGTCGGCGCTTGGCTGAAAAAAGTTGATTTTAATGATTTCGACAGTTTCTTAGCACTCCCACAAGTTAAAAACTTTATCAATAGGCACAAAGTTCCTGAGGGTTATGACACAGCAAACACAAGAGAAAGTGATGCAAGATCAAACCAATACAAGCGTTCTCAAATATTACTTAAAAACCTTAAAGATTACAAAGATAAAGCGTTAGCAGCCCTGAATAAAACACGTCGGGGGGACATCATTAAAAGAAATTATTTCGAACAACTGCTTCAAAAGGTGAATATGTTTGCCGAAGAAATGAACATGGATTTGGGTCAACAGCTACAAGAAGAGGCTCAGGAGTCAACCCGACACCTTCGTGGTATTGACACTTCGCAACCCGTGGCCCCTCAGCTCAAGGCGCCTGTAGCACAACCGGCTGCCCCACAACCCGACCTTAATGTGATCCGTCAATACGGTGATGAGGACAATGCAGAAGAATCTCAAGCAATGGTGCCATATAATCCTCAAATGGCACAGATGCAAAAAATGGATCCTGCTCAAATGCAACAAATGATGCAGATGATGCAAATGATGCAGATGATGCAAATGATGCAAAACAACCCTCAAATGATGCAACAAATGATGGGTCAAGGCTCAGGCGCCTCACAAAAAAACCCGTGGACATTACAACCAAATTTTGCCCCCGGTGCTGAGGCTGCTAGCTAAATAGCTCTATAAACATCTTACTCAAAACGAAAACCGGCGACTATACATCGCTGGTTTTCTTCGTTTTTGCGTCCTAAAAAGTAATGCGTTGTGCACCTAAACTAGTGCATCAAACGTTTGGCTGCCTCTATAGATTCTTTTGTGAGCTCTTTGCCGGCCAGCATCCGTGCCACTTCTTCCGTTCGCTCTTCTACTGAAAGCTTAACAACATTTGATTGAACAACGTCTGCTTCATTAGCTTTTTTCTGCACTCTAAAATGGGTGTCCCCATAAGAGGCCACTTGTGGCGAGTGCGTGATAACTAGCACCTGCACAGTCTCTGACAGCTTTTTCAAGCGCTCGCCAACGGCCGCGGCTGTGGGCCCACCAACGCCGCTGTCCACCTCATCAAACACCATGGTAGGCAGCTCACCTTTGCTGGCGAGCACAACCTTTAGCGCCAACATGAGCCTGGCCATCTCACCACCAGACGCCACTTTCTGTAAAGGGTTGTAACGGCCGGTGGCGTTTGTATCCACCACAAATTCTATGTTCTCGACCCCTTTTGTGGCCCATTGCGTTTCGGGCAGGGCGGTAAAGCTAACTTTAAACTTACAGCGGGGCAGGCCTAGTGGAGACAGCTCTTTCAACACGCCCACCTCTAAACTGTGGGCGGCCTCTTTACGCGCTGCTGAAAGCTTCTGTGCCGCCTTCCCATATTGCTCTTTAGCTTCACTTTGCGCTTTTTCCGCTTCTTTTAGAAGGTGATCAATATGTTGAATGTTATGTAAGCTATGCGAAAACTCTTCCAGCGCGGTGGGTAGCTCTGAACATAACACATTATATTTCCGTGCTAACTGTCGGATAAAATGAAGACGCTCATCCACTTCCTCTAGGCTTTGATTGTCATGCTCATAATTATAGAGCAAATCTGAGACCTTAGAACCTAACTCAAGCGACTCCTCATGAAGTGCCGTTAGAGGCTCACTTAGGGCGGCTACCTCCGGTGCTTCTTCCGGCGTAACGCGCATGATAGCCTTGGTGGCCTTCGCCAATTTTTCATCAACACCACCGGTGGTTTGCAGCGCTTGATGAATTGTGTTTAGCACTCCCACAACTTTCTCATGTGCTTTAAGCCGTTGTTTTTTGGCTAACAGCTCATCTTCCTCTTCGCTATAAACATTGGCTTCCTCAAGCTCTTTCACGGCGTGGGAGGTGAATTCTATATGATGCGCCGCCTCCCTTTGCTGCTGTTGCAATCCCGCTAACTTTTTATGCGTTTCGCTTAATTTTTGGTAATGCGAGGCCACCTCTTCTATAAGAGCAGGCCGACCCATATAGGCGTCTAAAACGGTTAAATGTGAGGCGCTATCAAGCAAGCGGTCAAACTGTTTATGAATATCCATTAAATTGGGCGCCAGCTGTTTTAGCAGAGCTAAGCTACAGGGCTGGTCATTTATGAATACTTTATTGGCCCCAGATGCGCTTATGGAGCGCCTGATGATTAGCAGCTCATCGTCAGACTCAATCTCATTTTCCTCAAGAAGCAATTTAATCGCCGTGGTGGCTAGAAATGCACCGGTGATTACAGCCCTATCGGCCCCCTCGCGCACACAGTTAGTAGGCGCTCTGTGCCCCAGGCACAGCCCAAGGGCGCTCAAGATGATAGATTTACCCGCCCCCGTTTCACCCGTAAAAACAGTAAGGCCTGCCTCAACGTTAAGGCAGACCTCGTTAATTAACACAAAGTTTTTGATGTGCAAGCTTTGTAGCATGTTACTTCGTTTTTATAGCTGCGATCCCCGCCTCAATATCTTCAAGTTGCTCGTGCTGCGGATACTTTGTTTTAAGGTCTTTCAACATAATGTCTGCAAGATCATCAAGACCCAACTCGTAATATATTTTTGTGAGTGTCGCCAAGATATCGCCGTGATAAGCTTTTGCTTCACTGCTCTTAAGCAATGGTTGCAACCTGTTAATCGCCGCAAGATACTCACCCAATTTGAAATAGTTCATCCCCGTATTCACTTCCTTGGCAGCCAAGTGCTCGTGAGCAAATTTCAGTTTCTTTTTGGCATCCACCGCATATTTTGAACTTGGGAAACGATTGATTAAAGCTTGGAAAGATTCGACCGCCCTCAAGGTGTGATCCTGATGACGATGTACGTCAAATACCCTCACGTAATAACACATACCTTTTAAGTACATGGCATAGGCCAGCAAAGGGTGCCTGGAATGGATTTCAATAAACGCGTCTAACACAGCAACCGCCTGGTCATAGGTATCAAAGTTGTGATGATCCCCAGAGTTTAGAAAGTGAGAATAAGCCTCCATAATCATAGCGCGCGGTGCCCACTTTTGCGAATCAAAGTGCTCTTTATCTACTTTCCGGAAAAGCTCTGCCGCTTTATCATAGTTGTAATTATCAAACGCCGATTTCGCGCGCAAATACACCTCTTCGGCTGTTTCTTTTTCATACTCATTTCCACAGCCCATTAATAGTAAAACGGATAATAAGCTAAACCATTTCTTTTGCATACGTGCCTCTTACATCTATTTGTTATCTAAATTCGTTATCAAATTGTGGATATACTCCTGATGCTTCATGGCATCGGTGTGCTCCAATACATCCTTCAAGCGCTCAAAACTTATATCAAGAACATCCCGCGTAAACTTCCTATAAAATGTTCGTGAAATTTCATGTTTGCGACGTTGTAATTTTTCATTAAAGCGTGATTGTGATTTTTCTTTTTCTTCTTGCAGCATTTTCTGCAAAGCCTGCTTCCGTTGCTGAGCTTTGGCAGCTATGTTTTCTACCTCCGCTTCGGCTTCTTCAAGCTTCAATTGAGCCGCTTGTAGTTTAGCCATGGCATCGGTGAGAACTGTTACAATGTCTTCATGCTTGTGCTTAATGCCATTAATGTAATCATCAAGCATGCCTTTGATTGATAGGAATATGGTTTTGCCCAAAGACACAAAAAATACGATAAAGGCCACGGCCACCCAAAGTGAAGGATCTTTAAGCATCGTACTTCCTTTTGGTTGCAGGCCCATTAGATGAGGTCAGCTTGTCTATGTCGCCCATAGTGTCATTAAACATCTTCGATAAAATCAACCGCAATACCTCGTCGGCTACCTCTTCTTTATAACTACTAAGCCCTTTGAGTTTCTCGTTCACATCTTCATCGAACTTATCAACTTCTTCTAACGTATTTATATGCAAATCACGCCGGAATTGGTGAAGCTCAGCCTGTATATCACTTAGAGTTTCATCTTCAATTTTTTTATACTCAGCCGCCGCTTGAATTCTGATTTGAGATTGCTTTTGCGTGAGCTGTTCAATTTTTTCTTCTGCACGCTTTAATTTGGCTTTGAGCTCTTCGTAAGATTTATCCCGCTCACGCATTTGGCGCAAAGCGTTAGGGAGCCCTATGTACTTATTAAAAAAGTAGAAAGCAGCAAAGGTCACAAGCAACCAAAAAACCTGAGATGGTAAGGTAGAAAAATCAAACTGCGGCATTCTAAGTCCTATGTGAACAAAATAATGAGCGCTATGATGATAGCAAAAATAGCAACCATTTCTGTTGCCGCAAAGCCAATCATACCAATGTTAAAAATTTTATCACGCGCTGAAGGGTTGCGGGCGATGGAGTTAATAAAGCTTGAGAAAATTGTTCCCAATCCAATTCCTACACCTAAAAGAGCGATCATACATATGCCGGCTCCTATAACTTTAGCAGAAGCTATATCCATTTTTTATCTCCTTATAATTTATTAATAACGGTTTGTTAATGTAGATGCAAAGCCTCATTTAAATAAATACAACTTAAAACAGTAAAAATATAGGCTTGCAACAAGGCCACAAAAAACTCGAACCCCGTGAACAAAACGTTCATCCCTAACGGCACCCACCCTAGCCATACACCGAGGGCCACCACAAAACTAGCGAACACTTTTAATATCATGTGGCCAGCCATCATGTTTGCAAACAAACGCGCCGCCAAACTAACAGGCCGCGACAAAAATGATATCACCTCAATCACTATCAAAAAAGGGGCAAGATACATGGGCGTTCCTTGCGGCAAAAAGAGCGAGAAGTATTTTAACCCATGCCTCATAAAGCCTATGACGTTTATAGTAACGAACACGATTAGGGCAAGCGCAAATGTAACGATGATGTGGCTTGTAAACGTAAAAGCATAAGGGATCATGCCCAGCAGATTGCCTAACAGAATGTAGAAAAATACACTAAAAATGAACGGCAGGTATTTTAACCCCTCTTTCCCACAGCTATCTTTAATTAAGCCAGCAATAAACGAATAGCTCAGCTCAAAAAGAGCCTGCGGATAGGTAGGCACTTTACGCTGCGTTTTTATAACATATGTCAGGAAGGCCCACATTAACCCAAGCGCCAGCAGCATGAAAAGAGCCGAATTCGTAAATGAAATGTCTATGCCAAACACGTTTATTTGGTATAACGTTTTAATTTCAAATTGGGTTAATGGGCTTTTCATACATCAAAATTTTGTCTTAATATAATGCATTTGGCCATCATAATAAAGGAGGCTATTAAAAAAACATCCCACTAATTTTTACTAATGTGCCTTGCGTCTAAGATTTTCACTGCCCGTTTACCTATATTTAAAGCGCTTATGAGAGTATAGCCCAAAAGAAAACAAGATGAAGAAAGTTGCTTTAGTAACAGGAGGCACCCAGGGCATAGGCGCTGCCACCAGTATCGCCCTAAAAGAGGCTGGTTACAGAGTGGTAGCCACCACAAGAAAATGGATTGAAGAAGCAATAGTATTTCAAGACACACATCAGATAAAAACGGCCTTTTTTGATGTTCGCAACTATGAAGCTGTCACCAAAGCCATTGCAGGCATCGAACAACAGCAGGGTCCTATTCATGTTCTTGTTAATAATGCAGGGGTCACTCAAGATAGCTTTCTGCACAAAATGCCACCCGAAAAATGGCATGAGGTATTAGACACGAACCTAACAGGTGCTTTTCATATGTGCCGGGCCGTTCTTCCTTGCATGAGAGAGCGCGAAGCCGGGCGTATCATTAACATCAGTTCCGTCAACGCTCTTAAGGGTCAAATTGGCCAAGCAAACTACTGTGCCTCAAAAGCGGGGTTGATTGGGTTTACCAAAGCTATTGCGCTAGAAAATGCCTCAAAGGGCATAACCGCCAATGCCATAGCGCCTGGTTATACGCAAACACAAATGACAAAGGCTGTGCGGCAAGACATTCTCGACAAGATTATACAAACCATCCCCCTTAATCGATTAGCGCACCCCCATGAAATAGCCTCACTCATTTGTTATTTGTGCAAAGAAGAGGCCGCGTACATTACCGGGGCAACCTTTAACATCAACGGGGGTCAACTGTGCGCTTAAAGGTGTTTCTCCATTTAATGTTAGTTTTGCTCACCACCGGTTGCACACGCGTTATAAACTATGAACATGATAAATACGCCAATCTTGATAAAGACGTTTATGATGAATTGCTAGATTTTGTTCCCACACCACTTCCGCCAGAGGCTACAAAGGTTGTGGAAAAGCCAGCTCTTGACCCCGCTTTCAACAAAAAAATCAGCTTTATCGCGCAACCAGGCACGGATATATCTCACATGCTGGTGGAAACTGCGCAACGTCTGGGCCTGAATATTTCTGTAGAAGAAAAGTTGGTGTCCCCACATTTTCTACAATTTAAAAACATCACATTTCTAAACCTACTAGACGAGCTAACCGAGGTAGCTAACTTAGCCTATAGCGCGCAAGACGCAAGAGTAAGAGCCTGGGGCGACAAACCTTATGTTCAGCATTATAACCTGCCCTTCCTGAGCATCGACCGCAAAAGCAAAAGCTCTACTATGCTCGCCACAAAAATGCATAGCAACGGCACGGGTAACACAAACCACCAAATGGTGAATGGCTCTGAAAGTGAAATCAACGCCGAGACAAACAACAATTTCTTTAAAGAAATCACAGAGAACTTGAAGTCTATTTTGCAACAAGGAAAAGAAAAGCACCACTTCACCCTCAATGCGCAAAGCGGGGTGATTAACGTGAACGCCCCCCAAAAACAGCAACGCCAAGTGGCGCAATATCTTCAAAACATCAAAAAAGCGATGGCTACCCAAGTTGTTATTGAAGCTAAAATTATGGAAGTGAGCCTCCGTGATGAATACAAAAGCGGCATTAACTGGAATTTTGTGTTCAACAAAACATTTAACGGCAGCCTTAACTTAGGCAACGGCACAACAGTAAATGACCCCAGCAAACTTGCCTTCTCCTTACAACGCGATAATTTGAGCAGTTTTTTAAATCTGATACAGCGATTTGGCACCGGCCGCACACTATCTAGCCCGCGCCTCACCGTTTTAAACAACCAGCCTTCGTTAATGAAAATCACACAAAACTACGTGTACTTCACGGTGTCGTCCGACACCATTATTACAAAAGACGGCCTGCTAGGTGAACAAACCCCCATAAACACCATGAAAAGTGAGGTTAAAACCGTGCCGGTAGGGCTCATGATGGCTGTACACCCGTCTATTGACCTCGACACGAATGAGGTAACCCTCACGGTGCGCCCCACCCTTACCAGTATAACAGGGAAGGTTTCTGACCCGGCTGTCCGAATTGCTGCGGCTAAAACCGATCATCCTGACATCTCTTCTGAAATACCCATCGTTGAGGTGCGTGAAATGGAATCTGTTATGCGCTTAAAAAGTGGGCAGGTGATGGTAATGGGCGGGCTCATGCAAGAAAAGGTCCACAACAAATCGGGGGGCCTACCTGGGTTCACGCAGGGCCCACTGGGCAGCCTCTTCGGCGACAAAGACGACAACCGCGAAGTGGTAGAATTGGTGATGTTTATCAAAGTGGATATAAAATCGCCAACTGACACCAACACCACTCAAGCAGACCACCGTCTTTATCAAAAATTTGCAAAAGACCCCCGCCCTTTTTAAAAGCAACCTATTGATAGTGCTGCGGCCCTAGGTACACCTCGCCCAAATATTTATCTTTATAAAACCGTGGCCATCTTTGAAGCTGAATATAGTTAGTTACCTGATCTTGAAGCCTTTTTCTAGTAGCGAGGTCTTTCTCAAGCCATATACCCTCAATAAACCAGTGCATAGCGGTGTCAGCCTGCTTACCGGCTGCCCCAACTAGCCCTTGGGCCCACATGTTTCCAAGCTCTATACAAGCCCATGAGCTTCGATCCTCTTGAGCCTTTTGCCTTAGCCTTTCATACACTTCTCTGCCCTTATCCTCGTTTTCTGCTGCGACTACTGGTTCTTCAGTGGGGCGGGCGGCGTCTACGGGCTTCCATATTTTCTTTACATACCTTGGTGTTGTAGCATACCTTGGCTTTGGTGCTGATGGAACAAACGCTGGCGCATCTGCATAATTAGCCAAAGCAACCTTACTACTAACCGAAGAGGGAGAAGCCTCTGGCGTCACGGGCGAGTCAGGCTTCTCGGGTTGCTCCGTTTCACTAGTATGTGATGAAGCAAATGAGGAAGGTTTATTGGGTGTGTTGGCTTTTTCAAGCACCTCATCCGAAGAGACGGCAGATAAGGTAGGGGAAGGTTGCGAACCCAATTCAGGAGTATCTGGCGCGCCAAAACTTGCCGCATCATCCATTGGTGAGAATGATTCATCACTAGGGGTTCTGCCTCTACTGCTACCCACACTTTGTGAAGATGCGTCAGTATCTGTAACACTTGGAGAAGGTAACGTAAGCGTCTCTTTCTTCTGCATAGGAGGAGCGGGTTTTTCCACGGGCACTTCAAAAATGCCTTTTGCAGGCGCTTTGGTTTTGCCGCTTTTACCTACGGGTGTCCACTCACCCTGCAATTCCCCGGGGCCCGTTGATGCCTCCACATTCCACGCTCTTCTCTTACCGGGCTCTTTATTGTCTGTTTTCTTTGGCTTTGCCGCCGTGCTAGAAAGTGACACAGTCTGCTTCTTTTCCTGGCCGCCACCTCCCTTTTTTCTTCTGCTTTTATTTTTACGCTTCTTAGCCTTTGGTTGGGCTCTCTCCCCCCCCTATGGCAGCTACTAATTCATCTACTGAAAGCGTGGGGTCTATGTCACTTTCTGAGCGGGTGTTTGTTGCAAAAAGCATAATTTCTTTTTTAAGAACCTCTTTGAGGGCAGCCTCTTTTTCGCACTTATGTCTCACGTTTTCTTCCAGAAACTGAAATGGATAGGCTAAAAAATATGGAGGCAAAACACATCTGCCTTCTTCAAGTGCTTTAATAATATTCTGCTCTGAGTCTTTACCCTCAGCTACAAACTTACGTATACGCTCAAGGTTTATCCACTGATTGTGCTTTCCGAAAACATCTCTCAGGCGCTGGATGTGATGAAGAAAATACTCGCGACACTTTGAAAAGTTAGAGCGAACTATAGCTAATGAAATTTCAGGCTTATTATCGCAAGATGAGTCCGGCGATGTTGCACAAGCCTCCTGAATGTATTCCTCAAGTGATTTTATATCTTTATCATTCTCACGAACCTTTTGTATTAGCTCCGGGCAGTTTGCGAGAAGGTTATAGTAGGATCTTAAGTTATATATATACTGCACGGTCAAAAAGCCCGTGCCTAAACCGGCAATAGAATAGTGCAAGGTTGGCTTAGTGTTAATACCAGGGTGGTTGGTAAGCTTGTTGTAATAATCTTTGCAAAGCTTAATAAGCATATCCACATTTTCTATTGCTCTTGCCGAAAACCTTTCAGCGCCTTGAAACTCCTTCAACAATTGATGATAGTAAATATATAAAGATAACATGCTGCGTTCTGCAGCAACGAGTATAACTTTGGGTAGTCCTTTCAATTCAGAAATTGCCTTTGCATACGCCTCAAAGGTGTGCTCCTTAAGATGTTCATAACCTAAAGACAGCCCGGCTTGTAACACAGCCACCTTAAGCGCCTCACTTCCAGGATTTGCTTCAAACTCAGTTTTCCTATCTTTCAAAAGCCCTTGCAAAAAGACGATAGATTCATTCACCAAGCCGGGCTCTAAGAATTTCGGTATCGTCTTAAGGGTGAGTCTTATTTCAACAGGGGGTATATGTGCATTCAGCTGCTGTTGTTGCTGAGCTATAGCTTCGATAAGTCGGTCATTTTCTTCATAAGATCTATCATAAAGACTTATTAGTGCTTCAATGTTTTCCGAAGAAGTATCGCCTGGAATCGGCTCTCTACTAGTAGAATAACTCCGGTCGTCTGGTTCTACCTCTTTTTCTAATTGAGGCACCTCGCCATTAATCAGCTTGTCCATTTCGTCAGGGGACAAAATTTGGCTCATTGTGTGGGCACTAGCCTTTTGTTTTGTCCGGTATTCCTTGATAATGTTTGTAAACAAAGGGTCTAGCTTATTATAATCCGCATAAAGCTTCTGTTTAAGAATAGGGTCAGCATACTCGAAGATTATTTTTTCTAGTTCCACAGGTAAACATGGCTCACCTGTTTTTAGGCTCAAAACCACTTCTTTCTCTATGCTGTTTATAGCAATTAAGTATCTTCTTACGCCTGCGAAAAGCCTGTTGTATTTTTGTTCGCCAAATTTTTTCAAATGCTTTTGAAGGAGGTCTGCTAAAATAGAACGATCCTCTTCTGCACTTTTTTCTAAAACCACTTTTACTTCATCCTCAGCTTTCGAACCCGAGGTCGCTAAAGGGGCTCCATGCTCGTTTGTTGGCTGTGGTAAAAACACATCGAGACCACTATCATTTTTTAGAAAACTATAATAAGCCTCAATGCGATATAAAAAACTTTGTGTTACCATTGCTGTGCCAATACAAGAAATAGAAAACTCCAAATCTTTATTAAAGCGACATTCAGCTGTTTCTGCTAATCTGTTGTAGATTTTAACGCCACTGTTTTTTAAAGTTTGTACTTTTCTTTTGTTTTCATCAGAAAACCTGTCCTTGTTACATAAGACAGCTATCATGTAGTGATATATGATATAAAGTTTTAAATAGTTAACAGTTGTTATGTTTTCAGTACTTAACGGCTGATCCAGGTTGTTAAATAAAATCAGTTTATTTAGTGCGTT
>JAUIKZ010000029.1 GCA_030433125.1 Alphaproteobacteria bacterium | reverse complement strand
ATCCACCACATGGCGCCCATTCACAAATAAATATTGGTGCGTGGCGGCACTACGGTTATAAGTAGGTATGCTCACAAACCCTGACAAAGTGAGGGCCCCTCGTTGCGCTTCAAGAGAGGTAGCATTCTCCATAAACTCATGCCCCAACACTTGCTGGATGCGCGTTTTCACCTCACTGGCGGCTGGGTATTCTGCCAACACTTTATTTTCATTGCGAAGCGTAAAACCCACATGCGGATAGGCCAAGCCCAATCGGTTGAATGTATCACTAATATGCCCCTGCTCCGTGGCCGGCGTGCGCATAAACTTGAGCCGTGCTGGCGTAGCAAAAAAGAGGTCGCTCACTTCTATTTTAGTGCCTCTAAATGGAGGGCACGGGTGTGGCGGTGTCTTTTTGCCGCCCTCCACAAGCAGCACCCAGCCCTGCTCGGCCCCCTCTACCCCCGAGGTTATTTTAAGCCGGCTCACCGACCCAATAGAGGGCAAGGCCTCCCCCCGAAAGCCCATGGTGGTGATATGAGCTAAGTCGGTGTTGGTAAGCTTAGAGGTGGCATGGCGTTCAATAGCAAGCTCCAAATCCTCTTTATCCATACCATGGCCATCGTCAATCACCTTAATGTAAGTTTGCCCCCCGTTGTGAATGGTCACATCAATGTTGCTGGCGCCGGCATCTAGGGCGTTTTCTACCAACTCTTTGATCACAGAGGCGGGCCGCTCCACGACTTCACCGGCGGCAATCTGGTTGATGATCGTTTCATCGAGACGTTTGATTTTCATAGTATCTAAAAACTTTAACTCTTGTTGACAATAATTATTACAATAACGTATCTTGCTCCTCAGCTCAAGAATCATGATTTGCGCGCGGAAGAGCCTTGCACAAAAAGGCTACCCTCCCCATCAAAGTGATTCCCTTGGAGAAGAGAACCCGGTAAACGGCACCATCTTCCTAAAACATCGCTTTCTTTCATAACGATAGGAGATGCTGAAGCGAGTTCAGGGTTAGGGGACAACAGGCCGACGTATGAGGTATGGTATTGACACCTCTTGGATATCACGAACACTTTCCTGTGTAGGCCTTGGTGGTGTCGCTAGCTGCAGCTAGCCTGTACTTTATGCACGGCGGGTTACCAATCATACTGCCGTAAGTACACTACAAAAGTAAGTCGCACACACTGCATGGATATATTGTTTTTTTTGCTTACAAGAATAATAATTCAAAGCCCGAAGCAAGGGGTGGAGTCAAGCGAGCGCCGGGCCCCTGCAGATTTTGCGTCAGCAAAATCGAAGGGAAAGGGCGACCTTGACGCCAAACCGCTTTGGGTTATCTTGTAACAAAGCAAAAAAAGAAACAAAGGGGGCAGAGTAACCGCCCCTCCTTACAGCTCGATAATGTGAAGCACAATCTTTGGTTTTATCCCACGGGCTTTATTAATGAACTGGCGAATACACACCCGCACCGCCTCTTGAAGGTCTTTATAGGACGCATCTTTAGGTTGGTTTTTGACGGCCTTCTCAATGCGCTCTTCGATGAGAGCACAAAAGTCACCCGCGTCATTGCCTTCTACGATGCCACGCTGCGTCACTTCCGGCGAGCCCTTTAGGCGAAGCTTCCCATCAATAGCGATACTGGCCGCCACCAAACCATGGTAGCTCAGTTTTCGTCGGTCATGCATAATATCGCCGTTCATTTCGATAAGATCAAAACCATCCCTACCCCAATAGCCGGTTCTTATCTTCGCCTCCTCCACAATGTGGGCCTTATCCTTTTGGAATTCAATTAAGCTGCCATTGTGTGGCACCACCGCATGGGGCACCGCGCATTCTTCGGTGGCGTAACGGGCGTGCTCCAAAAGGTGACGGTCTTCCCCATGCACGGGGATCAGCACTTTAGGGCGCACCCATTCATACATTTGCTTAAGTTCATCACGATACGGATGCCCCGACACGTGCACAAAAGCCGCCTCCCGGTGAGTGAGCACTTGCACCCCCGTACGGGCGAGGGAATTGTGCATCGTGGCAATGTCTTTTTCATTACCTGGGATGATGCGTGAGGAGAAAATAACGGTGTCATCCTCTTCAAGGTGTATGTGATGATGGCTGCCTTCCGAAATGCGCTTCAGCGCCGAGCGTGATTCACCTTGGCTACCGGTACATACATACATCACTTTATCACGGGGCAGATCAGCCGCTTCTTTTTCGCTGATCACATGATCAAGAATGTCACCAAAATAGTTGGTTTCAGCCGCCCCTTTCACCATGTGTTTCATAGAACGCCCCACCAAGGCCACCTTCCTTCCGCTCTCTTTAGCGGCCTCTAAGGCGCTTTGTACACGGGCCAAGTTAGACGCAAAACACGCCACCACTACGCGGTTTTTTTGGTGTTTTACGAGGTCAATCAAGCTCTCACGCACCAAGCTTTCCGAGCCGGATTCGCCTTCTTCAAACACATTGGTAGAGTCACATACCAAGGCCAACACGCCTTCATCACCCAAGGCTTTTAATTGCGAACCATCGAAGTGGCTGCCCACAAGGGGGTCAATATCGAATTTCCAATCACCGGTATGGAAAATGGTGCCCGCAGGGGTGCGCAGCACAAGGCCGTTGGGCTCTAGCGTGGAGTGAGTTAAATGCACAAACTCCACTTCAAACGGGCCCTTGGTGAGCTTGCTTCCCAGCTTCACTTTATTGATATCAGCATTTTTAATGCCGGCTTCTTTAAGCTTGTGTTGAGCAATATAGTTGGTGAACGGCGTTAAATAAACGGGTGCTTGGATGTGCTCCCACAAGTGAGCCAATGCTCCCAAGTGGTCTTCATGGGCGTGTGTAATGAATATCCCCAACACCTGATCTTTGATTTTTTCAATAAAGCTGATGTCGGGCATCACCACCTCCACACCGAACTGCTTGAAAAAGCTAACACCCACATCAATAATAACCCATTGATTGTTGTAGCCATACATGTTGAGGTTCATGCCAATTTCACCACAGCCCCCCAGGGGCAAGAAGTATAATGTATCTTTTTTGAAATAGCTCATGGCGCTTTATCCTTTCTAATAATTTATTTGATCCAAGAAGGCTTTAGCGCGGGTTGTTTGAGGGTTGTTAAAAAACGCATTCGGCGTTGTATCTTCAATAATCTGTCCTTCATCCATAAAAAGAAGTCGTTGCGCGATATTTTTTGCAAAGCTCATCTCATGGCTCACGGCTAACATGGTAATGTTGTCCTCTTGCAATGTTTGTATCACGCACATAACTTCTTTCACCATTTCGGGGTCAAGAGCTGACGTAGGTTCGTCTAATAGCAATATGTTTGGTTCCATTGCTAAAGCCCGCGCTATAGCCACACGTTGCTTTTGACCGCCCGACAACTGGTTGGGATGTTTATGGGCTTGGTTATAAAGACCCACCTTTTTAAGTAAGGCGTGGGCCCGTTCCTCGGCATCTTCCACCTGCAAACCCCGCACGTTTTGTGGGGCCAGTGTAATGTTGTTGAGTACTGTTAAATGGGGAAACAAGTTAAACCCCTGAAAAATCATACCTACATGACGACGCAACCGTGTCACGTCAAAATGGCTTCCAAGAATATTATCACCGTCAATATAAATTTTACCCTTTGTTGGGCGTTCTAATAAATTGAGGCAGCGCAAAAGCGTTGATTTGCCCGAGCCAGAAGGGCCCAAAATAGATATGACCTCGCCTTGCTTTACGTCGAGGTTGATGCCTCTTAGGGCATGGTGTGCCCCGAAGTGAAGATGCACGTCTTGCAGTTTAATCATCATTCACCCCGTGGGATTTATTAAGAGCTTGCTCCAACAAACGAGCAATCTGCGTGAGCGTCAGCACACATATATAAAAAGTGAGCGCTACCAATCCATACACTTCAAAGTATTTATAGTTTTGGCTCACCGTGTTTTGGGCTTGTCGCATAATGTCATTCAGGGTTATCACCGACACCAATGCCGATTCTTTAAATAAGTTTATCAACTCATTCACCAACGCTGGCGACACCTTCTGAATCGCTTGGGGCACAATGATGTAACGCATTTTTTGAAAACGTGTAAGTGCCAAGCTATCGGCAGCTTCCCACTGGCCTTTATCAATAGAGGTAATGCCGGCCCTAAAAATTTCCGATACATAAGCTGCCGAGTTCATGGAAAACACAAGCAGGCTGGCTTCGAGAGGACTTAAGTCAAGCCCTAATGCAGGCTTAGCGCCATTATACACAAAAACAAGCTGAATCAGTAAAGGGATCCCCCGAAAAATTGAGACGTACACTCTGGCAAGCGCCGCCAGTGGGGCGATACGTGACAAGCGGAGCATGCAAATTGTGGCCCCTAATAATGTGCCCAGGCACACGGCCACCACCGTAACAAGTACGTTATTACTCAATCCACTGAGAATGTGGAATATTTCATTTTTAGTTAACATAAAGTATATATGTATTTTCTTTTCTTCAACGTCAAGCGTTTAGCTTAACGCTTACCATAAATCTATACCTTACATTAAACTATTTTTGTAAAGAGGGGGTTAATTTTTAGTATGTAGCAATTTCGGGCTTTGGGCTTACCTATAAAAATGGGGCCAACACTCCAAAAAAAAGTTGTACCAATAAAGCAAGGATGAAAACAACGATTGGCGTAAAGTAAGGCCAAAAAATCTGGGGCCATCTCATGAAAAAAGCCCCCCTTAAAAAACCGAAGCAGCCTCCGCTCCTAGTGGAGACGAACATGACACAACTACAACAAACCCGTTGGAACCCGCTGAAAATGAATCGCACGATAAAAACCCCCTTGACAATGGCAGTAATACTGGCAATATGTTTCAAAATAATGAGGATAAGTTGATTCAATTAACATTTCCTGATGGCCAAATTAAAGAATATGAACAAGGCACATCAGGCTTGCAAGTGGCCGAAAGCATTAGTAAATCGCTGGCTAAAAAAGCTGTGGCTGTAGTATTGAACGACGCACAACTAGACCTCACGCGCCCTTTAACCGAAAGTGGTGCTTTCTATATTATGACACGTGATGACCCCGAGGCGCTCGAGCTTTTGCGCCACGATGCTGCCCACGTGTTTGCGGAGGCCATTAAAGAGCTTTATTCCGACATGCAAATCACGATTGGCCCCGCCATTGAAAACGGCTTTTACTACGACATTGCCGGGCCCAAAACTATTCGCGAAGAAGACTTCCCCACCATTGAAGCCAAGATGCGCGAGATTGTAGACCGCAATGAAGCCATCACGCGCGAAGAGTGGGAGAGGGATAAGGCGGTGGCGTTTTTCAAAAGCATTGGCGAACATTACAAAGCCGAGATCATCGCCAGTATCCCGGCGGACCAACCTATCACGCTGTATCGTCAGGGTGATTTTATCGACTTGTGCCGTGGGCCCCACCTGCCCACCACCGGCAAGCTCGGCAAAGCCTTTAAACTGATGAAGGTGGCCGGGGCTTATTGGCGTGGTGATTCCAACAACGAAATGTTGCAGCGTGTGTATGGCACGGCCTGGGCCACCGAGCAACAACTTAAGGATTATTTGCACCGCCTGGAAGAAGCAGAAAAGCGTGACCATCGCAAGCTGGGCAAGCAGATGGGGCTGTTCCACCTGCAAGAAGAGGCGCCCGGCAGCATTTTTTGGCACCCCAGTGGCTGGGAGATTGTGCAAACCATTAAGCAATATATCCGTGCGAAGCTGAAGGCCCATGATTATAATGAGGTGAATACGCCGGCCTTGGTGGATTACTCTTTGTGGGAGGCCTCTGGGCACGCGGAGAAGTTTGGCGAAAACATGTTTACCTCGGAAATTGATGAGCGTAAATACGCCCTCAAGCCCATGAACTGCCCTTGCCATGTGCAGATTTTTAATCAGGGCATCAAAAGTTACCGTGATTTGCCCTACCGCATGGCCGAGTTCGGCAGCTGCCAACGCTATGAGCCATCGGGTGCCCTGCATGGCATTATGCGTTTGCGCGCCTTTGTGCAAGATGATGCGCATATTTTCTGCCGTGAAGACCAAATTATGGAAGAGAGTGTGGCCTTCTGTAACTTGCTCCAAGATGTGTATAAAGACTTTGGCTTCACCGATATTCAGGTGAAGTTCTCTGACCGTCCCGAAAAACGCGCGGGCGCTGATGCTGTGTGGGATAAGGCTGAAAAAGCCCTCACAGAAGCGGTGAATGCCGCCGGGTTAGATTACACTCTTAACCCAGGAGAGGGCGCATTCTACGGGCCCAAGCTAGAATTTGTGCTCACCGACGCCATAGGGCGGCAATGGCAATGCGGTACCTTGCAGGTAGACTTTGTTTTGCCCGAGCGTTTGAACGCCAACTATGTGGGGGAAGATGGCCAAAAGCATCGCCCGGTTATGTTGCACCGCGCTATACTTGGCTCGATCGAGCGTTTTATAGGCGTGTTGATTGAGCATTATGGGGGGAACCTGCCGTTGTGGTTAGCGCCCACGCAGGTGGTGGTGGCCACGGTGATTAGCAAGGCTGATGCCTATGCCACAGAGTTAATGAACAAACTCAAGGCCCATGGCATACGGGCCGCATGCGATTTGCGCAATGAAAAGATTAGCTACAAAGTGCGTGAGCATAGCGTGGCCAAAGTACCGTTGGTGCTTGTGGTTGGGGAAAACGAAATGAACCAGCAAACCGTTACAGTGCGTAAGCTTGGCTCCAAAAACACAGAGACGCTGGCGGCAGACCTGTTTATGGAACAAATCTTGCAAGTTGTGAAAGAAAAAACATTAGTGAAAGGAACTGAATGAGCTCTAAAGATACAACACGAATCAACCATCAAATTCGTGCAACCGACGTCCGGTTTATTAATGAACACGGTGAAATGTTAGGGGTAATGCCCGTGCGTGAGGCCATGAATCACGCCAAAGATGCTGGCCTCGACTTGGTGGAGGTGTCGCCAAATGCAACCCCACCGGTTTGTAAGGCCCTTGACTATGGTAAGTATCGCTATGAGCAGCAAAAAAAAGCCTCTGAAGCGAAAAAGAAACAGAAGGTTATTCAACTGAAAGAGGTAAAATTAAAACCAAATATTGGTGAACATGACTACCAAGTTAAGTTAAAAAATGCTATAAAGTTTTTAGAAGACGGTAACAAGGTTAAAATAACGTTACGTTTTCGCGGTCGCGAAGTGCGTAACAGCGAATATGGCATGAAGGTGTTTAATCGCCTGCTAGAAGATGTAGCAGAGATCGCCAAGCCAGATAAGCCGCCCAAGCTTATTGGCTTGCAAGCGCAAACAGTGCTTTCACCTGAAAAAGCCAAGTAAGTGTTGTTACTGGAGGATAGTTTAGCGGTAAAACTCCCGGCTCTGGACCGGGCAACCTAGGTTCGAATCCTGGTCCTCCAGCCAATTCCTTAGGGAGACTTATCAATGAACCTAACCAATTCATTACTTCACTCACTTAGCGCTCAAAAAAAGCTGCACGTCTCTTTCGTTCAATCCCTTGAGACCAAGGCGCCCTCAACAGCGGCTGCCTATATAAACACCGTACAAAAGGGGGACATGCTTTCTGGGGAGCTACTGATAGCTGTGGCTCAAGAGCTAGAGGCTTTTTTACTCGCACAAGGTGACGACACGTTTCGACAAGGCTATGAGCAAGTGCAGCAAACGTTTTTAAGTGCCTCCGATGTGTTGGCATTTAAGCAAAAGCATGTTGTTCCTTTAAAAGAAAAAGCTACAGGTATTCATGACTGCCCGTTAGATATATTTTATCGATATGTTCGTTTAAGTGTCGATAAAACAACCTGCCATTTTGATAGTTATGGTTTTATGGGCGCATACAATGCCTTGTTGAAAAAGGGCAATTCGCCTGAGCTAGCGGAATATAAAGCCTATATTAAATGGGCTATTAATACCCTTGAAGGCCGCGCCGTTCATGAAACCACGCCATTGTTTAAATTTCTGCGACGCTACGAAACAGAGGGGGGGAAGATCATTGCGCAAAGGCGGGGGCTTAGCCTAACGGGAATTCCTTTTACGCGAACGGCCCTTAACACCCCAGATGCTGCGGCCTTAGATGAAGCTAGTCTTTGCTTAAAATGCCATAAACGAGGAAAAGATAGCTGTCGCACGGGCTTGCGAGATCGTAAGAATCCGGATGTCATAGTAGAAAACGCTCGCACCCCTCTCAGTGGATGTCCGGTAGATCAAAAAATATCAGAGATGATGGTGTTGTTAGAGGAGGGTTATATTCTTGGGGCGCTGGCCGTGATATTGCTGGATAACCCGCTGGCTTTATTAACGGGACACCGTATATGCTATGACTGCGTTAATAGTTGCATTTTCCAAACCTTGCAGGGGATCGACATTCCTTATGTGGAAACCCATATCATTAATATGATTATGTGCATGCCTTCAGGGTTTCACATTTATGAGCTGTTGATCCGCTGGAACCCGCTAAACACCCTGCAGCCTCTGCCTCTACCGCCCTCAAACAAAGATGTGCTTGTGGTGGGCTCGGGGCCGGCGGGGCTTGGAGCCGCCCATTATCTTATGCGGTCAGGACACAATGTTGTGCTGGTGGATGGGGCTAAAATAGTGCCACTTCCGAATAAGGTTTTAGAGGCAGAGGATATTACGGATGTA
This sequence comes from Alphaproteobacteria bacterium, assembly GCA_030433125.1. Classification (GTDB taxonomy): domain Bacteria; phylum Pseudomonadota; class Alphaproteobacteria; order UBA6184; family UBA6184; genus JAUIKZ01. Next base: position 5,010 of record JAUIKZ010000029.1, on the reverse strand, counting down.
CGTGCCTTTGTGGAAGAGAACATTCCGCATGACGCTTTTGGCGGTGTGGCTAATTATGGCATCACCGATAGATGGGATAAAGTAAAGCTCAAGCTAGTCCGCCTTCTAATGGAGCGTCACCCGCAGTTGTTGACTTTAGGGGGCGTGCGGTTTGGCACCACCCTAACAACCCAGCAAGCCTTTGAAGACTACAACTTTTCTCATGTGGTGTTGGCTACAGGGGCGGGGCAGCCCGCCACGCTGGGTGTTGAGAACAGCCTTATTCCCCAGGCTCGGCATGGATCTGACTTTCTTATGACGGCCAATTTATATTCCCCAGAAGATATAAACGCCCTTACCAACTTCCCTCTGAGGTTGCCCATAATGGTTGTAGGCGGTGGTTTAACGGCTATCGACACCGCCACCGAGGCCTTAAATTATTATGTAAAGCTTTGTAAAAAAATTCACTATATGTTCACTAAGCTGGAACAGGCTGATAAATTGCATCAGCTAAAAATATATTTGCGTGATGAGGATTGTAGTGTGTTGCGCCTTTATAAACACCATGGTTCTATATTGGCAGAAGAGGAAAAGAAAGCCGCTGCCGAAAAAAGAGAGCCCCGTTTTGATGGGCTTATAAAAACATGGGGGGGTATCACCGTTATTTATCGGGGGAGCCTTGCAGCGTCGCCATCTTACAATATTAACTACCCTGAAATTCAACAGGCACTCAACCTCGGGGTTGATTTTATTGAAAACGCAACTATTTCACGGATCAAGGCTCATAAAAAAACAAAGGCTGTAAAAGAGGTGGTGCTCAAAACCCCCACAGGCAAAGAGGTGTTCCGGGTGGGCACGTTGTTGCAAGCCATTGGTATTCAACCCAATACCGTTGTTGCCGAGGATGAGCCAGGTCAATACAACTTAGAGCAGCATCACCTAGAGCCATTATCGGGCTTAGGGCATGACTTTTTTGTGTCGCAACATGCTGCTACAGGCGGTTATGTGTCCGCTTTGGGAGATTTGCACCCTCGCTATAATGGCAGTGTGGTAAAGGCGCTGGCTAGTGCGAAAGACTCTATTAAGGTTATTCATCAAGCCGTTCAACGCCAACCCGCCGCTTCGCAGGAGTGGGAGTTCAAAAGGAAGTGGCTACAAGAGATGCTGCAACCGGTGGTGACCCATGTGGAAGAAGGGCCGAAAGCCGTATGGTTTAACGTGAAGGCACCTCAAGCCGCCAAAAATTTTAAGCCGGGGGAGGTGTTTAAGTTAGAGCGGTTGACGTATAAGGGAAACCAGTTTAAAGATAACGGCCTGGCTATTAGCGGCTTAACCGTTGATGAAACCAGTGGTGAAATTTCATTTAGATTAGGTTTTTTTAGTCCTGTCGCTAAAAATTATCGAAACCTTAAAGTGGGAGAACCGCTTTATATGATGGGGCCTACGGGTAGCACCGTGCCACTGGATGAAAATGACAACGTGCTTTTAGTGGGTGAGGGCTATGGGTTGGTATACGTTAGTGCATTTGCCGACTATTGCAAGCGCAAAGGTATCCCCCACCGGGTTTGTAATAACTCCTTTAATTTTCACTTCTTCGAAGACCTAAGCATGTATAATAAAATTATTGTCATGGGCCCTATAGACTTCCTAAAGGAGTATTATGCTTTGTATGAAGAAGACCTCTATGAGATCTTTCCTCCTGAGCATAAAATATATGCGAACCTTCATATGAATCTGCAGTGCATGATGAAAAAAATATGTGGCCAATGTTTATGCACTGTAAAACAGCCCGATGGCTCGGATAAAAAGGTGTTTGCATGCAGCCAAACTGATTATGACTTAACCCTCATGCCTTTTGATGAGCTGGCAACCAAAGCGCAACAAAATAGTGCGTTGAATAAATTTATGGCCTTATGGAGAGACGTCTGTGAGCAATAGCCCGGGCACGCTTGCTACCCAACGTCAGCAGCTAGCTTCCCACCCCCACAAAAACGTGTGGGTGTCGGCATCCGCCGGGTCGGGTAAAACAAAGGTGCTCACGGACCGCATTTTGCGTTTGCTGCTGGAGGGCGTGGCGGCCAGCGAAATTTTGTGCCTGACCTTTACAAATGCGGCGGCCACTGAAATGAAAGAGCGCATTCGTTTGCGCCTTGAGGTGTGGGTAACGATGGAGGAGGCCGAGCTGCAAGACGCCTTGGAGCAACTGGTGGGCACACCTCCCTCGGCGGCGTTGGTGCAACAGGCGCGCAACCTTTTTTGGGTTACGCTTGTTGACGCTTTCCACATTTATACCATTCACGGGTTTTGCCAGCGGTTGCTGGGCATGTGTGGGGGGCAACAAGAGGTGCCGTTGGATTTTCGGTTGATTAGTGAGGTAGAAAGCCGGCAGCTGGCCGAGCAGCAATTGGAGATGCTGTTTGAAGACGAGCACCTCACGGAGGGAGCTACGTTTGGGGCCCTGCATCAGCATGTGACCTATAACACCTTTATGGAGCTTACCCAACAGGTGGTGGCCCGTAAAAGTTTGTTTCAGGATTTGTTTTATAATTACACCCGCCAGGAGCTGGAGCAAAACCTGGCGGATTTTTTGCATCTTCAGGATTATGAGGGGGCTACGTTTACCCCCACAGCGGGTGTAGAAGAGGTGTTTAATACCATTAAGCAGCGCGGCACGGCCACAGAGCAAACGCGCGCCCGCGAGGTGTTGCAGGCCTTGCAAGCGGGCGAAAACGCGCTGGAGGCGCTAAAGCCGTTTTTTTATACCACCACCAACACATTACGAAAAAAGCTGGCCTCCGCCGCCTTATTAAAAAAAGCCCCCCAGCTAGAGGCGGTGTTAACAAACATGGCGACAGAGCTGGAGCAGGCGCTGGAGGCCCACAAAGCCCACACCACTTTTGCCATTACCACCGAGCTGCTGCAATTTATTGAGCTATTTTTAAAGCGCTATGAGGAAGCGAAAATGGCGCAACGGGTGCTTGACTATGAGGACCTTATTTTAAAAGCCGGCTCCATCGCCACGGAAAATGAGACGCTAAACTGGTTGATGTATTTGCTAGACCAGCAAATAGCCCACATTTTGGTGGATGAGGCGCAGGACACAAACTGGGCTCAGTGGCGCTTAATCAACGCCTTAGCGGCCACTTTTTTTGAGCCGGCGGCAGAGGAAAAGGCCGCGCCTAAAACCCTGTTTGTGGTGGGTGATCACAAGCAGGCTATTTATAGCTTTCAGGGCACATCGCCGGAGGTGTTTAACAACTTACGCACTTTTTACACTCAGGCGGCCACGCATATTCCCTTTGAGAGTGTGGCCATGGATGTGTCCTTTCGATCGCTGCCGCTTATTTTGGGGTTCGCCGACAACGTGTTTAGCAATGCGGCGCTTTTGGGCAACACCACTCAGCACACGGCTTATTTTACACAGGCAGAGGGGAGCATTACGCTCAACCCTCTTATGCAGGTGGATGAGGATGATAGCCCCCACGAGAGGCTGGCGCACCAGGTGGCTGCTGACATTAAGCAATGGCTGGAGAAGGGCAAATGGCTGCACGGCCGTGGTCGGCTGCTAGCGGCCAGTGACATATACATATTGCTACGCCAGCGGGGGGAGCTGATGGACGGGCTGCGAGAGGCTTTGCATCAGCAAGGGGTGCCGGTGGCGCCGGCGGATCGGTTTAACCTGAAGGACCAGCTGTTTTATAAAGACCTTCTGGCCCTGGCGAAATTCGCCGTGAACCAAACGGATGATTTTTCACTCGCCTGTATTTTAAAGTCACCTCTGTTTGGCTTTAGCGAAGAGCGCCTTCAACAGCTGTGTATTAACCGTGACGTCCCTTTATGGCCGCAACTGCAGCAAAGCGATGCGCAAGAGGCGGTGGCTCACTTGGAGCAGGTGTTGGCGTGGCGCAGCTTGCCACCGGGGGATTTCTTTCAACACATCATACATCGGTTTCGCGGGGCGTTTGTGGCGCAGTTGGGTGACAATTATGATGAGCACCTCACACAGTTTTGGGATTACCTAATTGGGTTTCAGCAACAAGCTAGTAGCCAGAGCCTTGAAAGCTTTTTAGCGTGGGAGTTTTTGCAAAGCCCTTCCCTGCGGCAAGATAATGCGAATGCGGATGGGGTGCGTATTTCAACGGTGCATGGCGCGAAGGGCTTGCAGGCGCCCGTGGTGATTTTGCCGGATACGGTGCAAATGCCCAAGCTAAGTCCGGCCTGGGTGGCGGATGTGGACCGGGGTGTGTTTGCTTATAGCCCGCGCAAAGCCTTGAGCCCCACGCCGTATATGGCGGAAAATGATCATGAGAAAAGCACCTTGCTGCAGGAGTATTATCGCTTGCTGTATGTGGCCATTACCCGCGCGGAAGAGGCACTGCATGTGTATGGCGCCACGACGAAAGAACCCCATGAGGCCTGTTGGTATCGCGTGATGCAAGCGGCCATGCCGGGGGGTGAACCCGGGCAGATAGGGGATGCCGACACCTTTAAAGGGGTAGCCCCTACCGAACCTTTTGCGCCCGTGGCGCGGGAGAGTGGCCGCCCTCCTTGGCTAAACCCAAATGCCGCCCCCATTGAGAAAGTGTTTCAAGCAGCGAATGATTTTTTGTTGTTTTTGCGGAGTGACAAATTCGGCGGGGCTGCCGTACCTTGTGTTGCTGCGCGCTTTGACTTCGGTCACCACCAGGGTGCCGTGCTGCTCGCTCAAAATGTCGATTTCACCAAAGCGGCTGTGCACGTTGGTGTCGATAATGCGATGTCCAGCGCGGCGCAGTTGTTCGGCAACAGTTTGTTCTGCCTGCGAGCCCCGCTGTTTGCTCATGCTACTGAATGGCGGGTAGCGGCTTGGCTGTGCCGTTATTAAAGATGGCCCAGTCGAGTTGGCGAACGATCTGCCGTTGTTCGTCGAGTTTTAGCGTGCCGGTCGCGCCTTGTAATTGCATGCCGACGCTTGGGTCAAGCAGGGCGAAGCGCTGGTGCAGCCGGTAGGCGTCAATACCCATGGCAAAAAGGCGCTTAAAGCGAACGCCG
>JAUIKZ010000028.1 GCA_030433125.1 Alphaproteobacteria bacterium | reverse complement strand
ATGGGTCTTTGTTGTCTACGCCGATTCTGAATGCACCGCAATCAGGCATTTTGGGGATGCACAAAATTGAGAAGCGCGCGGTGGTGGTGAATGACGAGGTGGTGGTGCGACCCATGATGTATCTGGCGCTGAGTTATGATCATCGCATTATTGATGGACGTGAGGCGGTAACTTTCTTAACAAAGATAAAAGAAGCACTTGAAGAGCCAGAGCGAATGCTGCTAAATTTGTAGCATGATAACACTAGATAACGCTGAAAACCACAAAGTATACCTTATTAAAGACGTGCTGGAGAAAAGCTATTTCTCGCAGAGATATTGTGATTTGGGGATATGCCCTGGCGAGCATGCGACCATTGTGGGCCGTGCTCCCTTTGGTGGGCCCTTTATCGTTTCAATAGCGGGGCATAAAGTGGCTTTGCGGGCCAGCGAGGCCAGCTATGTTCTGGTGGAAGAGGCCCCAGAATGAGGGTGGCTTTGATTGGAAACCCGAATATTGGGAAGAGTACGCTATTTAACCAGCTCACGAGGAGTGGCGTTAAAACGGTTAATTTTCCTGGTTCTACGGTGGTGTGTTATGAGGCGAAGGCGGCACGTAAAAGTCATGCGCATATAACGTTTATTGATACGCCGGGTTTGTATAGTTTTAGCCCGCTTTCTTCGGAGGAGAAGGTGACGCGTAAGGTTCTGTTTAACGAGGCAGGGCGCCCCACTGTGGACGCGGTTGTGTTTTTAATGAAGCCATCGCAGCTGCGTCGTAAGCTTATTATGTTGCATCAACTAAAAATGGCAGGTGTGCCCTTTGTGGTGATGTTGGTGAAAGAAAAAATTACACCCAGCTTACAAAACGAGATTGATGGGTTTTCGGCCCATTTTAATGCCCCTTTTTTGGTGGAGAATAACACGACGACAGAAAAATTGCTGAACGTGTTGGGGGGGCTTGACCCAGCCACAGAAGCGTCTGCATTGCCAGCGTATACCCCGGAGGAACGGCAAACGATTCAGCAAAACCTTATTGCTGAGCTAAAATTAGAACAGCAGTCGGCGGTGTCGAACAGCGCTTTTTATTGCAACTTTGATAAATTGTTTTTGCATCCTATTTGGGGGCTGCTGGCATTTATCCTTATTATGGCCGGGGCGTTTAGTTTAGTTTTTTGGTTGTCTTCACCTCTGACAGATTTTATGGATACATGTTTTACAAACCTATCAAACTGGCTGTTTGTGCAACTAGGAGACAACCTGTTTTCACTGTTTGTGGCCAAGGGGCTTGTGGTGGCTTTTGGGGCCTCTGTGTTGTTTTTACCGCAGATCTTTTTGCTCTTTTTTGTGCTGGGGTTGCTGGAGCAATCGGGGTATTTACCCCGGGCGGCTGTTTTCTTAGATAGGCCTTTTCAGTGGTTGGGTGTAAGCGGCAAGGCCTTTTTGCCAGTGATATCAGGCTTTGGGTGCGCTATTCCGGCCATTTATAGCACGCGTATGTTGAGTTCTAAACGGGAGAAGCTTATTGCCATATTGGTGCTACCTTTAATGGTGTGTTCGGCACGGTTGCCTATTTATTCGCTGATATTGGCCTTTTTGTTTGGGAGTGAAAGTTCGGTGGCAGCTGGGCTTGTGTTAACCGGGTTGTATGTTTTGGCTCTTGTGAACGGGGCTATTGCAGCCAAGGTGTTGAACAAATTTATTAAAAAAGACCAGGAAAACTTTTTTATGATGGAGCTGCCAAGTTACCGCTGGCCGAATGTGAAGCAAATTACCCAGCAGGTGTTGAGGCAGTGTAAGCGTTATATCACCGGGGCGGCCCCGATGATTTTGGCGTTCACGCTGGGGATTTTTGCGCTTAGCACCTTTCCGAATTATGATAAACCTACGCAGCAAGAGCGGTTTCGATACAGCTATTTAGCGGATGCTGGCAAGGCTATAGAGCCAATTTTTGAGCCCCTTGGGGTTGATTGGCGTGTGGGCGCGGGGTTGCTGAGTTCGTTTGTGGCACGTGAGGTGTTTATTTCGAGCCAGGCATTGTTGTTTAATGCCAGCGAAGAGGATGAGCAGGAATCTATTCTTAAATCGTTCAAAGACATAAAAAAGCTAAATGGAACGCCTCTGTTTAATACGGCTAACATTTTAGCCATATTGGTGTTTTTCATTTATGCGTTGCAGTGTTTTTCCACCACGGTTGTCACGGCCCGTGAAACGAAATCTTGGCGTTTAGCGTTATTACAATTGTTAGTTTATAACAGTTTTGCGTATGTGCTAGCGGTTATTACATATCAGGTTTTGTCTCGGTTGTAATTTTGTTCTGTGGGTGATTTGCGAAGGTGGCGGATGGAGTGGGATTCGAACCCACGAAAGGATCTCTCCTTTGCCGGTTTTCAAGACCGGTGCCTTCAACCGCTCGGCCATCCATCCGAAAACAGGTATTACAAATTTAAGGCGTTACGTCAATACTAAATTAAAGGTTTGCGCAGATAATTTCACAAACGGCTATGAATGTCTGACGCTAACATAATGTTAAGTTTGTTGCAGTTGATGCTTTTTGGGGCGTTGGCTTTTACAAGCGCCTATGATGTTCTGTGTAAAACCATACCGAACATGTGTGTGGTGGCTGTTTTGTTGCTGTTGACTTTAGTGTATCCGTTTAATTCCCAGGCTTTGCTCCTCGCTATTGGTGTTCTGGGTGTGTTGATGCTGTGGGAGAAAAAACGCGGGCGGCATTTAATAGGCGGGGGCGACCTGAAGTTGCTCGGCGTTTTGCTGCCTTTTTTAGCGCCACTTCAAATGGGGATGTTTTTAATGGTAGCGGGTGTGGTGGCTTTGGCAGTGTGCCTCATTATAAAAGCTGAAAAAGTGCCGCTAGCGCCCATCTTTAGCCTTGTTTTTGTGTTAGTGGCGTAAGCCCCCGAATGACTTTCGCTAACTCTGTTTAGGTGTATCCCCAGAAATAACTCATAAGCAGCACTAACCCCAACCCCACGCGGTCTAGGGCGAAGGGTAAAAAGGATATATGGCGGAACACCCGAAGAACAGTGGTGATGGTGAGCAGGCTTACAAACAGTGACACTAAAGCGCCCAAAAAGTACACATCTAATTCAGAGCCTATGTCTACATAGTGAAATTTAAGCTTGAGGACGCTGGCGGCTAAGATGGTTGGGATGTTTAATAAAAAAGAAAACTTGGTGCTGTCGATTCGGTTGAAGCCTAAGAACCTGGCGGCCGTAATCGTCATACCCGATCGACTGGCGCCCTCTAAAAAGGCCACGCTTTGTGCTAGGCCTATAAAAAAGGCGCTTTTGTAACTCACTTGCTGCAATGTGCGGTTGGTAGGGGCCCGTTTGTCTACCCAATAAAGTAACACGCCAAACAAAATACTGTTGATGCCAAGGAGCAAAAACTCCTTATCTTTTGAAAGGTCGGGGATGAATGCGCTTTTTAAGGCGCCGATAACCAGGGTCGGGATGAGCGCCACTATTAGTTGCATGGCGAGCTTAAACCATTGGTTGTTAGTATTAAAGCGCAACACGTTGCGGAACATGGCTGTTAGCTCTTTACGGAAATAAAGAACGAGCGCCAGCATGCTGCCAAAATGAAGGAACACGACAAAATTCTGGTCGGGAGATAAATTTCCTAAAGCTTGTGCCGCAACCCATATGTGAGCCGAAGAACTTATAGGTAGAAACTCCGTTAAACCCTGAATAATGGCACACACCCAAAATAATTGATGCATTATCTTAACACCCTCCTTGACCTTTTGTTATAATAGAATATACTTTGCGCAAAAGAATAGGTGCAAACTATTTCTATAGTTTAATACTTTATTAACGTAGCGTACCTTAAAGTTAAGCAAAATTACAAAGGATTTATAATGTTAGGTTTAAATCGCCTTATTAGCAAAATATTTGGCTCGGCAAATGATCGCCAAATAAAGAAGTATTTAAAAGTTGTGCAAAAGATCAATGAGCTTGAGTCTTCTATAAAGCCACTCGCCGATGAAGAGCTTAAGGCTAAAACAGCCGAATTCAAAAAGCGCCTAGCGGACGGCAGCACTTTAGATGATATCCTGCCCGAAGCTTTTGCGGTGGTACGTGAGGCGGCTTGGCGTGTGTTGGGCGAGCGCCACTATGATATTCAGCTAGTGGGTGGCATGGTGCTGCATGACGGTAAAATTGCTGAAATGAAAACAGGTGAAGGTAAAACGCTAACGTCTACGGCACCTATTTACCTGAACGCCCTTTCTGGAAAAGGGGTGCATGTGGTAACCGTAAACGACTATCTGGCCAAGCGTGACTCTGAATGGATGGGCCGTGTGTTTGCCGCGCTTGATCTAAAAACAGGTTGTATCACGAACGATTTGTATGACGATGAGCGGCAGGAGGCCTATGCGGCCGACATTACATACGGCACGAATAATGAGTTTGGCTTTGATTATTTACGCGACAACATGAAGTATCGCTTGGAAGATATGGTTCAGCGCGCCTTCAACTTTGCCATCGTAGACGAAGTTGATAGCATCTTGATTGACGAGGCGCGTACGCCCCTTATTATATCTGGCGCCGCAGATGACTCTAGCGAGTATTATGAGATTGCCAACCGCTATGTGAGGCTTCTTGAAAAGAGCGATTATGAGCTTGATGAAAAAAGCAAAAACGTTACCCTAACCGACGCGGGCGCGGAAAAAATGGAAACCTGGTTTGAGAAAGATGGCTACTTAAAAGGCGCCTCTTTTTACGCGCCTCAGAACATCAGTCTTGTGCATCATGTAAATCAGGCCTTAAGAGCGCAAAAAGCGTTTCAAAAAGATGTGGACTACATTGTTAAGGACAACCGCATTTATATTGTGGATGAATTTACTGGCCGTGTGCTAGAGGGACGCCGTTATTCTGACGGGTTGCACCAAGCCATTGAGGCGAAGGAAAATGTTAAAATACAACTAGAGAACCAAACCCTAGCGTCTGTGACTTACCAAAACTACTTCCGTATGTATCCTAAACTCGCCGGTATGACGGGTACCGCCATAACAGAGGCCACGGAGTTTCATGAAATTTATAAGCTGGATGTGATTGAGGTGCCCACGCATCGCCATATTCAACGTAAGGATCATGATGATGAAGTGTACCGCACACGGCGCGAGAAGCTTGAGGCAATCGTTCAGCTTGTGAAAGAATGCCACAATAAAGAGCAGCCGGTTCTTTTAGGTACGGTTAGTATTGAGAGCTCGGAGTATTTCTCTAGGGCTTTAAGTAATCACAAAATTCCCCACCGTGTGCTGAATGCACGCCACCACGACAAAGAGGCGGAGATTATTGCGAACGCTGGTATGCCAGGGGCTATTACCATTGCTACTAACATGGCAGGCCGTGGTACTGACATAAAGTTGGGTGGCAACTATGAAGCCATGGTTAAACAAGAAATTCTGAAAACCAAAAACCATAAAGCAGAAGATGATGAGGCCCTTAAGAAAAGGGTGAAAGAAACGATTGCCCAAAATGCCGAGAAAATCAAAGAAGTAGGCGGGCTTTATATTATTGGTACAGAGCGCCACGAGAGCCGCCGTATTGATAACCAGCTGCGTGGTCGTGCGGGGCGTCAGGGTGACCCCGGTGAAAGTAAGTTCTTCCTATCTCTAGAAGATGATCTTATGCGGATTTTTGGTTCAGAGCGCCTCGATTCATTGCTGCAAAAGTTCGGCTTAAAAGAAGGCGAGCCTATTACGCACCCCTGGGTGAATAAAGCGCTGGAGCGAGCGCAAAAGAAAGTAGAAGCACGCAACTATGATGTGCGTAAACACTACCTTAAATATGATGATGTGTTGAATGAACAGCGTAAAATCATTTACGCGCAACGCCGCGACGTTATGAACCCTGAGAACGAACTCCATGAAGATATTGTGGGTATGCATGAAGATGTTATGCATAATCTTATGGGCAATTTTGTGACTGTTGATACCAGTTCCGATAACTGGCACACAAAAGCCCTGCATGAAGAGGTGATGCGCATTTATAATGTTGATCTTCCAATTCAAGAATGGGCAAAAGCCGAGGGCGTGGGCTTTGCCGAGTTTAGTGATAAACTAGAAGGCGCACTTAAAGTACACCGCGAAAAAAGAGAAAGCGCACTTGAGGCTAAGACGCTTCACAGCATTGAAAAAGATGTGTACTTGCGCGTACTTGATCACTGCTGGAAAGACCACCTGCATACACTTGATCACCTGCGTGAAGGCATTTATCTGCGCTCCTATGCGCAAAAAGACCCGCTGCATGAGTATAAGCGTGAGGCGTATGAACTGTTTCAAATGTTGCTTGCCACATTAGCTGAACGGGTTGTGACTATATTGAATCATATGGACCTACAAAAGGGTGAAGAAAAAGAGATTTTGACGCCTCGACGCCGTTCTGAGTTAGATCTAAAAAACATGATGTTGATGGATGACGAGGATGAAGTTGATGAGGATTTTGAGGGGCTTCTGTTACCTGATGAAGAGCCAAGTGGGTTAATGAGCGAAGAGGAGTTGGAAGGCTTTAGCCCCGTGCCCCGCAACGCGCCATGCCCTTGCGGCTCGGGTAAAAAATACAAACAGTGCCACGGAAAGCTCTAAGACAAAAGCCCCAGCCAAATGGTTGGGGCTTTTTTTATCAGTGGCTAGCTACGCGGGTGGTTGGCCTATTCCCCCCCAACTAAAGCCGGATATTTTCTCTGACCATCATATAGTTTGTTGGATGAAACACCGGGCCTATTATGAAAATTATAACCTCTGCAGGACATAAGGCAGCACACCGCCGGCTTGGAGCCACTCTACTTCTCGTTCTGTATAAATGGCACATTCAACCTCCGTGCGTGTTTCTTTTTTAGAGGTTTTAATTATAAGTGCAGCTTTGCAGCGCGGGTAAAGCGGCTCTTCTATTTTAATGGTCAGGCGCTCCTTACCGGTGATGCCAAGCTCACGCCATCCTTCTTCCTGTTTAAACACCAACGGCAGAACACCCATGCCAATTAAGTTTGAACGATGGATGCGCTCAAAACTTTTGGCGATTACCGCTTGGATGCCGAGGAGGTTGGTGCCTTTGGCGGCCCAGTCTCGGGAGGAGCCGGTTCCGTATTCTCTTCCTGCCATTACCACCAGGGGGATATGGTGCTCTGCATAGGTTTGGGCAGCCTCGTAAATGGATGTCACCTCTCCCTGTTGCAAATGGTTTTTAGTATACCCTCCGTTAACCCCTGGTGTAAGTTGGTTTTGCAGACGAATGTTAGCAAAAGTGCCGCGCACCATAACCTCATGGTTGCCGCGACGCGCGCCATAACTGTTGAAGGCCGTGGGGGCTATGCCTCTTTCTATTAAGTAGGCCCCAGCGGGGGATTGCGGCTTTATGGCGCCCGCAGGAGAAATGTGATCGGTGGTAACGCTGTCGTCTAAAAGGGCCAAAATATGCGCTTGGCTAATGGCGCTTGATGAAGCCCCGTGCTGAAGGTCAGCGAAGGGAGGCTTTTGAATGTACGTGCTTTCCTTATCCCAGGCATACAACAAATCAGAAGGGGACTCTAACTGTTGCCAATTTTTATCGCCCTCAAAAATGGTGCTATACTTTTTTTGAAACGAAGCTGCGCTAACATGCTGCGCTTCAAGCTGTTGAATTTCCTCTGATGAGGGCCATATATCTTGCATGTAAATGGGGGTTCCATCGGCGGCATAACCAAGCGGTTCTTTAAGCAAGTTAATGTTTGTGGTGCCGGCTAGGGCATATAACACCACTAATGGGGGAGACGCTAGGAAGTTGTTTTTCACCAAAGGGTGAATGCGCCCCTCGAAGTTGCGGTTGCCCGATAAGACGGATGCGACGGTGAGGGATTGTGCTTGAATGGCGGCTTCAACCGCTTCGGGTAATGGCCCCGAATTGCCTATGCATGTGGTGCAGCCATAGCCCACCGTGTGAAAACCAAGGGCCTCTAAATAATGTTGCAAGCCACTTTGCTCAAGGTAAGAGGTGACCACTTTTGAGCCTGGCGCGAGGGATGTTTTTACCCAGGGTTGTGTTTTCAGCCCCAGTTCCACAGCCTTTTTAGCCACAAGGCCAGCCGCCAACATCACCGATGGATTGGATGTGTTGGTGCAACTGGTGATAGCGGCCAACACCACGCTGCCGTTGCTGAGTTTATCGCGCTGGGCGCCTTCGGTAGACACAATGGCGGGCAAGTCTTCGACAAGCACTTTATCTTGAGGTCTTTTGGGGCCTGCTAGGGAGGGCCTCACGTCATGCAAATTAATTTTCACCACCCTATCGAATACGGCGGCATTGTTGCAGGCACCCCACAAGCCATTTGCTTTGCTGTATTTCTCTACCAAATCCACTTGGTGTGGCGAGCGGCCGGTTAGATGTAGGTACTTTAACGTCTGGTCATCCACTGCAAAAAAGCCACATGTTGCGCCATATTCCGGTGCCATATTTGCTATGGTGGCCCGATCAGCTAAGGTGAGGTTTGGCACACCGCTCCCAAAATATTCCACAAAACAGCCCACCACATTATCATGGCGCAAGCGCTGCGTAATGGTGAGGATAAGGTCTGTGGCGGTGACGCCTGCCGGCAGTTCACCCACTAGCTCTACCCCCACTACTTCTGGCATATCCATCATCACGGGTTCGCCGAGCATAGCTGCCTCTGCCTCAATGCCGCCAACGCCCCAACCAAGCACACCTAGGGCGTTGATCATGGTGGTGTGGCTGTCTGTGCCCAGTAAGGTGTCGGGGTAAAGCGCCGTGTTGTTAGTGTGCACCACACTCGCCAAGCACTCTAAATTTACCTGGTGACAAATGCCTGCGCCCGGGGGCACAATGCGTACATTTTTGAAGGCTTGCTCGGCCCATTTCAAAAAGCTGTACCGCTCTTTATTTTGTTCATATTCTAGTGCTAAGTTTTGCGCATAGGCGTTTGGGGTGCCAAAAGCATGCACTTGTACCGAGTGGTCAACCACAAGATCAACCGGGATCTTGGGGTTCACCCGATCTGCGGGGCTGCCCTTTTTGCTATACGCTTCACGTAAGGCCGCCAAATCCGCAATGGCTGGCACCCCCGTGAAATCTTGCATTAAAATGCGGCTGGGGTAAAAGGCGAGTGTAAAACCTCTGTTTTTATGGAGGGCTCTTTGCTGAAACTGCGCAATTGTGTTTTCAGGGGGGGCGCTTTTTCTGAGGCTGTTTTCGAACAAAATGCGCAAGGACACCGGCAATTCTGATAGCCAGGGGAACTTCGCAATATCAACATAAGAATAGTTTTGGCCATTATGGGTGAGTGTATTTTTAATTGAGTTTGGCATAGTTATTATCATTATTATTAGAAATAGTTTATCACGAAAAAAATGTTTGCGCCTAAAGATTTTACTTTACAGAGACAGTTATTTTAAGGTAAAAACAAGGCCAGGAAGCAGGCCGGTTTAGCTCAGTTGGTAGAGCATCTGATTTGTAATCAGAGGGTCGTTGGTTCGAATCCTACAACCGGCACCACTTTCTTTCTAAGTTAACCTCATAAAAAACCATTCCAACGAATTTCTTTTTTTAAAGCAAGCATGTGACCAAAAACCAAACTGGCCCACAACACTTTAAAATGCTATATTCCACGGTATAAATTTGAGGATTAGAATGACAGAGGTTATTACACGTTTTGCCCCTTCCCCGACGGGCTACTTACACATTGGTGGGGCTCGCACAGCCTTGTTTAATTGGTTGTATGCCAAGAAGCATGGCGGAAAATATCTGCTACGAATTGAAGATACAGACCGAGCGCGCTCTACAAAGGAGGCGGAGCAAGCTATTTTTGAAGGCTTGGAATGGCTTGGCTTGTTGCCAGATGAGGAGCCGGTGTATCAGCACAAGCAGCTAGCCCGCCATATGGAGGTGGCCAAACAGCTGGTGGAAAAGGGTCATGCTTATTATTGTTACACCACGGCAGAAGAACTAGCCGCACAGCGAGAGGAAGCGAAGGCCAACAAGCAACCACCCCGTTACAACCGTTATTGGCGTGACCGGGATGTTAGTGAGGCGCCTAAAGATGTGCAGCCTTCTATTCGCCTTAAAATGCCCTTAGAGGGCGAAACCGTTATTGAAGATCAGGTGCAGGGAACGGTGCGGGTGCAAAACAAAGAGCTGGAAGACTTTGTGATTGTGCGGAGTGATGGCACTCCCACCTATATGCTTTCGGTTGTGGTGGATGACCATGACATGGGCGTGACGCATATTATTCGGGGGGATGATCACCTTACTAACACCTTTAAGCAGGTGTATATTTACGAGGCCATGGGCTGGTCGGTTCCAATTACGGCTCATGTGCCGCTTATCCACGGGGCGGATGGTGCCAAGCTCTCAAAACGCCATTGGGCGGTTGGGGCCATTAGTTATAAAAAGATGGGCTTTTTACCTGAAGCTATGTGTAACTATTTGTTGCGCCTTGGCTGGGGCCATGGAGATGAAGAAATTATCTCGCGTGAACGTGCCCTCGACCTATTTGATTTGGGCGGGTTGGGCAAGGCGCCCGCTAGGTTTGATGTGCAAAAACTCACCAGTTTAAATGCCCATTACATGCAAGAGTGCCCTAATGAAACGCTTATGGAGGCGTTGCTGCCTTTTATGCCGCCTTTGGAAGATCATGAGAAGGCACGCGTACATAGGGGGCTTAACAACCTGAAGGTGCGTGCAAAAACCCTTATCGAGCTTGCTGAAAATGCCTCCATATACAAAGATGGATGCCCGGAGGCCTATACGGAAAAGGCGCAGAAGTTTATTGAGGACAAGCCGTTACTGCAAGCTTTGTTAGACCTGTTATCGCCGCATAGTGGGTGGGATGAAAGCACCTTACACGCTCTGGTAAAAAGCTGGTGTGAAACACATGATATCAAACTGGGGAAGGCTGCTCAGACGTTGCGTTCTGCGCTAACGGGCACTACGGTTTCGCCGAGCGTTTTTGAGGTGGCGGAAATTTTGGGCAAGGGTGAAACGCTTCATCGGTTGCAAAAAGCATTAGAGGCTTAAGTGAGGGTGGCACTTTGGCCGGCTTGGCGATAAGTGTATGAGTAATAAAATGGTGGACGCAACTGGGGTCGAACCAGCGACCTTTACGATGTCAACGTAATGCTCTACCACTGAGCTATGCGTCCATTGCATTACTTATAGCAATATTTTTAAGCGCTTTTCAACATACTTATACAAATGGTGTGAAGGCAAATGCATGAAGGCTGTTCTTAATATTCGGAAGAGTTTGCACCGCGGATGTCTAGCTAATGGGTAACTTTAATATGATTAGTGGGAACCAGTTTAAACGTAATGATATGAATGTTTTTTATCATTAATTCTGGTAGCTTTGTTTTGAACTGCGCTTCAATAAAATGCTGAGCGTGTTCTTGTTTAATTGTTCCCTTGCCATCCCACACTTTTGAAAGCGCATCGAAAACGCTCGAAAGCACAAGGTCCTGCATTTTGTGTTGCACTTGTGCCTTGTAGGGTTTTGCGGTTTCTATTTTTAGCTCCATCAATAAAACCTCTTTCAGCCCGTTGTAGCTTAGAAGGGGAACCGTAATATTACTTAAGCGAAATTCTGTTTTAAGTTCTTGAGGGTCTTTTATTTTGGCGGCGTGGGAAAATGTGCCCGCCATTACAATTGTTAGTATAACCCTCAGCAAACGACGCATTTAAAAATCGAGCTCTTTGTATAAATCTGTAGACGGAAAGGCTGGCACACGGTCTTCCAAAATAGGACGAAATGCTGGCCGGGATTTTAAGCGCATATACCACTCTTTGGTGGCGGGGAAGCGGTTCCATGGCACGTCGCCAAAATAGTCTAAGCACGACAGGTGTGCCGCCGCAGCCAAATCAGCGATCGTTAGCTCTTCGCCGGCCAACCAATTTCGATTTTCTACTAACCACGCAATGTAATCCATGTGTTCGGGCAAGCGAGCTAAGGCTTGGCGTATTAGCTTTGCGTCGGGGAACCCTTGTTTTTCTTGGTGCTTTTCAATTTTTTCATGAAGCACGACGCCGCTGACTTCTTTGTAAAACTTCTCATCAAACCACGAAACCAAACGCCTCATTTCGTTTTTTTCAGGAAGGGAGCGAGGGGAGAGGAACACATCCGTGTAAGCCGCCTCTAAATATTCAACGATGGCGTAATGCCCCACCACGATACTTTCATCTTCTTCAATAAGGACAGGCACAGACGCAGCCGGGTTAAGCGCTAAAAAGGCATCACGTTGTTCCCACACGCGCTCAACCTTGAGGCCTACCTCTAATTTTTTTTCATATAGCATAAGCCGAACCTTGCGACAAAAAGGCGACAACGGCAAATGATATAGAGTTCTCATTTTCAAATACCTAAACTTCTACAGTAATGATCACAGAATTATTTTAATAAACCATTAACATAAGTAGCTAAAAACCACCACCGGAAAGATAGTAACTACTTCTTGAAAACTCTTAGGAGTCGGTTTTTTCTGCGCTTGCCTTTTCGGCTTCTTCCCCTTGGCGCTCCATCTCAAGCCAAGTTTTGG
Source organism: Alphaproteobacteria bacterium (assembly GCA_030433125.1). Classification (GTDB taxonomy): domain Bacteria; phylum Pseudomonadota; class Alphaproteobacteria; order UBA6184; family UBA6184; genus JAUIKZ01. The sequence goes on along the minus strand of JAUIKZ010000028.1, from coordinate 1,319 downwards.
ACATTTCCTGAAAGCTGTACGCCATCTGCTCGGCCAACACTTTGTCGTTTTTAATGTTCACCATAGACACAAAATAACTGGCGGTGTCGTAGTAGTTTATCATGGCATCCACAAAGCGCTTGTCTTCCTCTGTTTGGGGGGCGTAATCGAATGACTTTAAAAAGCTCAGCACCTCTAGCACCCGGTCCGTTTTATGAAAACGATTTTCGATTTCATTTCTCTCAATGTGCTCCGCCGCTTCTTTCATAATTTCCCCACAGCGTTCAAGCACATGGGCTGTGTGATTCTCTTCATCGTTATTTTTGACTGTGGGGCTGTTGGTGTAGGCCTTCAGTAGTTTTGACATTAGCTTCTCTCTCTTCTATTACTTTGGTGGGTTTAAAAATGAATCTAAGTGGGCAGACATGGATTGCAACTTTTGGGAGGCGCTTTGAAATCCAGACATCTTTTTTATTACAGCCACCTCTTTACGTTCCTTAGTGGCTTTTTTGCGCTCTAGCTCATCATCAAGACGCTTCTCCTTACTTTTTAAAGCGTCTTCAACAGCACTTAATTTGTTTTGGGGCTTGCTCTCATCTATTATTGTGTTTTGCAAATAACGCGACACCTGATTAGCAATACCTTGCGTGGCGTTAATCGTAGCGCTTTTCGATCCCTCGTTGGCTATCTCACCGCCCAAATAAGCAAACGTAAAGCCCTTAAAAATACTGTCAGAAGGCGCCGTTATCGTTAAACCTGTGCCGGATGCTTTTATGTTTGAGGCGGAAAGGGTAACGGTAGTGGCATCTAGGGTGATGCTCCCACTATAATCACCGCTGGCATCTCTATCAATCTGGACTGTAAAGTCCTCGCCTGCGATAGTACCTGAAACGGCGTCAGGGTGGGTCGTTACATAAAACGTAGAAAGAGAGCTTGTATAGCTAAACCCAAATAACTGCAGCATGTTCTCCGCATCATCGTTAATTTTGTTGGCTAAGGTGGTAGCATCTATCTCTAATTTAGTACGTTCGTCTGAATCTAACGTAATTCCAATACGGCTAAGTGAATTCGGCTGCGAAGAAGAGACACCTGCCGCTAGGCCATTTACCAAAGCATGAAGCTGCATCATAATGCTTTTGAAGTCATAGTTTTTGGCTAGCACCGCACCTTCTTCCGCTTTGCCATCATCGCCAGTAGCGGTTTGTTTGTTTTTATAATCGATTAGCGCATTATAGTTATCCACAAAATCCGCTATACTTGTCATAATACGGTTACGGTCATAATCAATTTTAGCTGTAACTGTGGCCGAACTAACGGCTAAAAGATCAATTGTAATACCT
>JAUIKZ010000027.1 GCA_030433125.1 Alphaproteobacteria bacterium | reverse complement strand
CAGAAATAACCCAATCGTAAGAGTTGGTGACTTCGTGTGAATCTTTTTTAACCCAACAAGTGGCGCTAGCAAGCTTGGTCGCGGCAAAATCAAAGTCCAAGTTGGTGTTTACGTAGCCATCAACACTTTTGTTGATTTTGGTGCCCCCTTGGGTGGCGAGCCCCTGGGGCTTGTTAATAGCCAAAAAGTCATCTTGCTCATGAACAATCAAACTTTTAAACCACTCTTTCTCTTTAGCGGACAGCCTCAGGGTGGGCCCCGTTTCTACCGCCTCGGCAAAGTGATCTGGCACCACCACGCTATCCCCAGCCGCCAACCGCTCATCACCCTTGGCTTTTTTACCATTAAGTTTAATCAACCCTTTGCGCAGCATTTTTTGCACGTGCACAAAACTCAAGGCTTTAAACTGTTGTTTTAACCAGGCGTCTAAACGCTTTGGGGCGGTTTCATTATACGTCATCCTATTCATAGTTTTTGTAATCTACCTTCTGTCAATATGTGTGGTGTGCTAACATAGTAATGAGGCCGTACTATCTCAAATAACCCCGACTTAGTAAAGCCCAAAAGCTTGGTCTTTAATATATCCCTGTCCAATGTAGCCTGTAAGGCTTTGGTGAAAACGTTGCGGTTAAGCTGAGCCGGCACATCCACAAGAATGCGCCCCCCAAAATTGCCAAGCATAATGTGTTGGACAATGCGCGTTGCGATTTCTTGGGTAAGGGCGTTATCGGCTTTTGCAAGGCTGAGGTTCACATCATAAAACACCCCCAACGCCGTTTGCCCCCATATAAAAGAGGCGGCTTTTCCCATACGCACGTGGTCGGTGTAAAGCATGCTTAGCATGTCTTTTACCTCATCGGGCAGCGTAGCCGTAACCTGAATCGTCGGCTTGTGTTTTAGCACCCCCGCCATATCTTCTAAGGTGGCGTGAACATCGCCTAAATTTGTAACAATCACCTCGGGCTGAGCGCTAATAACAGCATGCACCCAATGGGGCAGAGCCGCCCCTTCGCTGCCTTGAACCTGGGGCCACCGTGCGCGCAAGATATGCAAAGCCGCCTCTAATTGCTGCGTCGTTAATGCACTTATACCCTGCTTGCACAGCACTTCGTCGCCTTCCTGCAGCTGCGCCTTAAGAGCACTCTCAACTTTCTGTTTTTCAGATGCAGCGCGATGGGAAAAGGAAAGCTTGGTCACACCTTCTTTCTTATAAACAAGAGGGCCTAAGGCGATACGAATGTCAGGGGTAGCTTTGGCATATTTTTCATTGTCTTCAAAGGCGAGTGTTTCCATTTTGGCTTCATGGGTCACTTTCACTGGGAGCGTCTCCCCTACCCTCGCAGCCGTGTTTGTTTTCACAAGGAGCCTTGCCTTTGATGTGGGCTCAACAACTATGGCGTGGGTTTTGTTAAGCACATTTTCCACCTTTGCTGAATGAACACTGCCGGGGTACAACCGCTCATGCACAACGCAGCTGCGCCACCGGCCTTCGTGCTCCCACAACTGCAATACAAATGGCTGATCGGGTATTTTAAATAAATAGAACGTTGTCATAATAAGTCTGTGGTTGTTGGGCGCCGCCTCAGAGCGAGGGCAGGCACCCAACATATAACCGCAAAAAAAGAAAAGCTAATGGCGTGCCTGTACCTTTTCTTTAGAGCCCCCGCCTTTAACACTGCCGCTCACCATATCTAGTTCGTCTGCTTCTACTAAGGCCACGGGCTCACGCTCCAGCGCAATAGGAATCACTTCTTCCACGCTTTGTACGGGCACAATTTTGAGGTTCTCTTTAACGTTAGTTGGAATATCTTCCAGGTCTTTTTCATTATCCGCTGGGATAATGACGGTTTTTATGCCGCCCCGGTGTGCCGCTAACAATTTTTCTTTCAGGCCACCGATTTCAAGCACACGCCCACGCAAGGTTACCTCGCCGGTCATTGCCACGTCCTTACGAACAGGAATGTTCGTGAGGGTAGAAATAATAGAGGTGCACATCCCGATCCCCGCGGAGGGGCCGTCCTTGGGGGTGGCCCCTTCAGGCACGTGAATGTGAATGTCACGGTTTTCAAAAGTGATAGGTGAAATACCATAATAATAGCAGCGAGACCTTACATAACTGTGGGCTGCTTGAATAGACTCTTTCATCACCTCACCCAGCTTACCGGTGATTGTTTTTTCTCCCTTACCGGGCATCACTACCGCCTCAATTTGCAAAAGGTCGCCGCCCACTTGGGTCCAGGCCAAACCTGTGGTAACACCCACAAGGTTTGTGGCTTCAATCTCGCCATATTTAAAGCGCCGCACACCAAGGTATTCGCGCACTTCTGCCGGGTTGATGATAATCGTTTCGGCCTTTTTTTCTAGAATGCGCTTCAACCCTTTACGATGAAGGGCCGCTATTTCGCGGTATAAATTACGCACGCCCGCCTCACGGGTATAGTAACGGATCAGTTCACGCAGCGCCTCTTCTGTGACAGTGATTTCATTTTTCTTGGCGCCTGTTTCTTTGCGCGCCAGACCAATAAGGTGATGTTTAGCAATTTCAATTTTTTCATCCTCTGTATAGCCCGACAAGCGGATAATTTCCATGCGGTCTAACAAGGGTTGCGGCAAGTCAAGCGAGTTAGCCGTGGCGATAAACATCACTTGCGACAGATCATAATCCACTTCAAGGTAGTGGTCATTGAAATGCTTATTTTGAGCGGGGTCAAGCACTTCCAATAATGCCGAAGAAGGGTCACCGCGCCAGTCGTTGCTAAGCTTATCAAGCTCATCCAGCAAAACAAGCGGATTACTGGTTTTGGCTTTTTTCATACCTTGAATAAGGCGCCCAGGCATGGAGCCAATATAGGTACGTCGGTGCCCCCTAATTTCGGACTCATCACGCACCCCCCCCAAAGAAATACGCACATAGTCACGCCCCACAGCCCGCGCGATAGACCGTGCTAAAGAGGTCTTACCCACGCCTGGCGGGCCCACAAAGCATATGATTTGGCCTTTGATGGTTTTGAGGCGCGCTTGCACTGCCAGATATTCAAGAATGCGCTCCTTCACTTTTTCAAGACCATCGTGATCTTCGTTTAATATCTTCTCCGCCTTTTCCAAATTGATCTTGGATTTCTTAGGCTTATTCCAGGGTACCGAAAGTAGCCAGTCGAGGTAGTTTCGCACCACCGTGGCTTCCGCTGACATAGGGCTCATATTTTTGAGCTTGCGAAGTTCCGCCTGGGCTTTTTCAGTGGCTTCTTTCGAGAGCTTGTTTTCTTGGATTTTCTTTTCGTAGAGATCAAACTCGTTAGCCTCTTCTTCACCTTCGCCCAGCTCTTTGTGGATGGCTTTTAACTGCTCATTTAGGTAGTAATCGCGCTGGTTTTTTTCCATCTGACCTTTAACCCGGTCGCGGATTTTACTTTCTACCTCTATAACGGAAATTTCTGACTCCATGGCAACCAGCAGTTTTTCGAGGCGCTTAAACGCATTTCCTTCTTCAAGGTACTCCTGCTTTTGCGCAATTGATATGGGCAAGTATGTGGCGATGTTGTAAGCCAGTTTGCTGGCCTCACTGATGTTGTTCACCGTGTCAATGAGCTCGGGTGGGAGCTTTTTATTAAAATGCACATAACTTTTGAACTCACTTTGCACTGCGCGCATCAACGCAGGCAGTTGCTCGGTCTGTTCATCATCTAACTCTTCGTTTTTAAGAGGGATGGCCTCACATGAGTAAACACCATCAGCCTCACTGAACGACTCAAGCGTGCAGCGTTCTTGACCTTCCACCAAAACCTTTAGTGTGCCATCTGGTAGCTTTAGCATTTGCACAACTTTAGCTGTAATGCCCACTTTAAACAGATCAGCAATGGTGGGGTTTTCCACCGCTGAGTCCATTTGAGAAGACAAAAATACTGTGCGGTTTTTAGCGAGGGCTTTATCGATCGACTTCACCGATTTTTCACGCCCCACAAATAAAGGAACCACGATGTTTGGGAACACCACCACATCGCGTAGTGGCAGTATGGGCAGTTCGTATTTCGTTGTCATGTGTTACCTCTTCGGTTTTCTAAGACTGCTTTCTGGTCTTAGCGTTTTCTTTATAAATCAACAAAGGATCCGCTTTGGTCTCGACCACCTCTTTGTTAATAACCACTTCCTCCACACCTTTATAATCGGGCAGGTGATACATAGTGTCGAGTAAAAAGCTTTCGATGATGGTACGTAACCCACGGGCCCCTGTACGGCGGGCCAAGGCTTTTTTAGCAATGGCTTTTAACGTTTCTTCTGGGAATTTCAGGTCAACGCCTTCGAGCTCAAACAAATAATGATATTGCTTAACCAATGCGTTTTTTGGCTTGGTGAGAATTTCAATGAGCGCGGCTTCATCCAAATCTTCCAGCGTGGCGGTTATAGGTAAGCGGCCAATGAACTCGGGAATGAGCCCAAACTTCAGCAAGTCTTCGGGCTCAAGTTTTTTAAGCAACTCCCCAAAGTTTTTCTCTTCGGGTGGGCGCACATCAGCACCAAACCCAATGGATGACTCTTGCCCACGTTTCGCAATAATTTTATCCAGCCCTTCAAAGGCGCCCCCACAAATAAACAAGATGTTTGAGGTGTCTACCTGCACAAACTCTTGTTGGGGGTGTTTGCGCCCCCCCTGCGGTGGCACCGAGGCTACAGTGCCTTCAATAATTTTTAGAAGGGCTTGCTGCACCCCTTCGCCTGATACATCACGGGTGATAGAGGGGTTGTCTGACTTACGGGTTATCTTATCAATTTCATCGATATATACGATGCCACGCTGGGCCCGCTCTACATTATAATCTGCGGACTGTAGTAATTTAAGAATAATGTTTTCCACGTCTTCACCCACATAGCCTGCTTCGGTAAGAGTGGTGGCATCCGCCATGGTAAATGGCACATCTAGAATGCGGGCTAAGGTTTGCGCTAGCAAGGTTTTTCCAGAGCCGGTGGGGCCAAGCAGCAGAATATTCGACTTCGCAAGTTCTACCTCACGCCCCGCAAAATTGGCGCTATTAATACGCTTATAGTGGTTATAAACCGCCACGGACAGCACCCGTTTTGCGTCATCTTGCCCGATCACATATTCATCAAGTATTTCTTTAATTTCACGCGGTGATAAAACTTCGGCATTGCTGTTGTAGGCTTGCTCGGTGGCTTCTTCACGGATAACGTTGTTGCATAAATCTACACACTCGTTACAAATGAATACACTTGGGCCGGCAATAAGTTTACGGACTTCCGCCTTACTTTTGCCGCAAAACGAACAGTTAATGTCAGTATTGCCGTTGTTTTTGCTTTTGGTCATGTCTGCTCCAATTTGGATTATTTACACTTACTACATATTATCAAAATACCGAAGATTCCGTTAAGATACAAATAAAATTGCAGGATAAGGGCGGATTTACCTTGGGAGCGGCAGTTCACCATGGGGGGCAACCTTTGTGAATTGGGAGTAGAGATAACATTTACGTGGCCCCCGCCCCTTAGCTTATTCTTTTTTTGCTTTGTTACAAGATAGCCCAAAGCGGTGTAGCGTCAAGGTCGCACTTTCCCTTCGATTTTGCTGACGCAAAATCTGCAGGGGCCCGGGGCTCGCTTGACTCCACCCCTTGCTTCGGGCTTTGAATTATTATTCTTGTAAGCAAAAAAAACAATATATCTGGTGAGGAGTGGAAGTAATGTGAGAGGGATGTCTCCCACACGGGGGAGACCGTGGTTATTAATTTTCAAGTTTGTCTTTAATAGCCATTTTCACCATGCCACATGTTCGTTTATCCTCACAAAGAATAAGGTAACGCGCCATTATATTTTTGATGTTCGCTCTCACATAAGCATCGTAAAGGGTTTCTTTTTTCTGCTTAGACATCCCAGTACGAAAAGCAGATTTTGCGTTGTCTAATACAAAAATGTAGTTGCGCATAAGGTTCATATACATCTGAATATCTCTTATGTAATTCGGTAAGTCCATATCTAGAATATTACCTCGATTGTCCCTACCATTACGCACACTTAAGTGAATGCCGAACACCTCAAAGTTAATATCACCTGTGCTTTGGGCCACGCGCCTCACACCTGGTATGTTCTCATAAAACTTTACCAATTCTCCATTTTTACTTACTTCTTTATTACGGAGTTTTTGTATAAAAGGGATCAAGCTCTGTTGGTAATTTTTATAAGTTTGACACATAAGCGATGCAAGACTTTGTTGCTTTTGAGCATCAAGCTGATTAGCTATTTGTCGCCTTTTGTTTCTAACCTCTTGATGGGTAATGATATTATCGTAAGATCCTAAACTTGTAGAGATGTTATGGGATGCAGCACTTATGGAACAAAGTGCTAAAAATGTGTAAATAAACTTCATCTTGACTATCCTTTCTTTTGGAACAAAGTAAATAGAGCAATTTGATTATTTAATCAAGAAAAATTTTGCTCGTGGACATTTCCACCTAAAGCATACCCTTGGACAGCTCTTTAATGGCGAGGGACACAAGCTCTTCAATGGTGCTGCTTTTGTTATCACGTGCCACTTGATTTACCACTCGTTGCGCCTCATGTTTTTTATAGCCTAACGTGAGCAAGGTTTGCACGATCTCACTGTTGTTATGGGGTGGGACACCTTCAGCATTTGTCGCAGACGGCACATAATCGCCTGGGTGTTTTTGGGCAAAGGACTGTAGCTCGTTTACAATGCGTGTGGCCACTTTAGGGCCGATACCGTCAGCTTGGGTGAAGGCGGCTGTTTCATGGTTCATAATCGCTTCATGAATACGCTCGGGCGGCAGCGCCGACAACACGGCCAACGCTGACTTAGCCCCCACCCCCTGCACTTTTAGCAGTTGATGAAACCATTCTTTTTGCACTTCAGAGGTGAAGCCCACAAGCGCCACACTGTCTTGGCGCCATAGCATTTCCGTGTGCACATCTACCTGCGTGCCTTCCGTGTATGTGTGCAGGTCGGTTGCAGGCACCAACACCTGAAACCCCAGCCCCTGCACATTGATGATAATACTATCTTGTTTGATGGCGTCAATTTTACCGCTTAACTTGGCTAGCATGTGGCCCCCATGAGTGCATACCCTTTTTGGGCGCTATCCATGTAGTGGGCATGACAAATGGCCACTGCCAATGCGTCTGCGGCATCTTTTGTAACGGCCCCAGCTTTAGGCAGCATTACCCGCACCATATGAGCCACCTGGTCTTTGGTGGCATGCCCCTGCCCTACAATGGCTTTCTTTACTTTGTTGGCAGAATACTCACCCACAGGAAGGTTCGCTAAGGCAGGTGCCAACATCACCACCCCGCGCGCCATACCCAGCTTAAGGGTGGATTGTGGGTTGGTGTTCACAAAGGTTTCTTCTACCGCCGCGGTTTGCGGCTGATACGTAGCAATCACACTTTGCAACCCCGTCAGCAAGGTGCGCAACCGCACGGTAAAAGGGTCTTCAGTGGTGGTATGAATCACACCATGCGCAACATGCTTAAGATTGTTATTGACCGCGGCGATAACCCCCCAGCCGGTGTTTTGCAAACCCGGGTCAAGACCTAAAATAACCATCCGTGTTGGCTCATAATTTCATCGCTGATAATAGCGTTGTGCCATATTTTTTGCACATCGTCATTGTCGTCCATAGCGTCGTAAAATTTAAGGAATGAGGCGGCTTTCTCCTCATCCAACTCTTGCATGTTTTGGGGCTTCCAAATCAGCTCACTTTGCAGGGCCTCACCAAACTTTTTATGCAGGGCATCACGCACCTGCGCAAAGTCTTCCACCTGGGTATACACCACATGCTGCTCCCCCTCTTGCTCAATGTTTTCGGCGCCATGTTCAAGAGCTTCTTCAAACAACGCCTCAAAACTGGCGGCTTCCGTGCTATAGACAATGCACCCCAAGCGATCAAACATAAAGCTCACGCTGCCCGTTTCGCCCATGTTGCCGCCAAACTTTGAAAAGCAAGCCCTAACATCAGGCGCCGTGCGGTTGCGGTTATCCGTTAGGGCCTCCACAATAACAGGCACGCCCCCGGGGCCATATCCTTCATAGCGCATTTCAAAATAATCGGTGGTGTCATCACCTCCCGCCGCTTTTTTAATGTTGCGCTCAATGTTGTCTTTGGGCATGTTGGCCGCTTTGGCTGCTTGAATAGCCGAGCGCAACCGAGGGTTTGAGTCAAGATCATCCCCCCCCGTTTTAACCGCAACCACAATTTCTTTAATGATCTTCGTGAATATCTTCCCGCGTTTTTTATCTTGCGCCCCTTTGCGGTGCATAATGTTTTTAAATTGCGAGTGACCTGCCATGTTTTCCTCTATTTTTTATATGGATTTATTTTTACACGAAACGCTCGCCCCATGCTAGCATTGAAATAACCCTCCAGCACACTCTATATAATATTGTTCTTTTTGCTTACAAAAACACATTTTACAAACGTAAAGAAAGAGAGCGGGTCAAGAGTAGGGCGCGTTCTGCAGCGGCAGCACGCGGGGGCTGGACCTTCATTGGGCGTCCCGCCCCAATGAAGCGGCCCGCGAAGCGCGCCGTAGAGGCTTTGGCTTTCTGCCAAAGGCTCGTCCAGCCCCCCGGGCGTCGCCCGCGAAGATTAGCCCGCAACTTGACGCGAGAACGCTTTACGTTAAAATGTGCAAAAGCAAAAAAATATATATTATCACCTCCAATGAAAACGGGGCTTCGTTACATAGCTTAAGTGTTTGTTTTTAGCACCTCCTTCCTGTATAAAAGGGCTATTATGTGTTAAGGGATATGAATGCCGAAAGTTCGCTTGGTTATATTTTTTCTGTTATTTCTTGTTATCCTTAATGTTATTGGGGTAAGTAAAATTGTGAACAACCGTTATTATAAAGGCCCAGTGACCGACCATTTCGATGGCAAAAAGTTCCATATGCCAGAATACCCCGCTGGCGGCCACAAAACGCTTTTTGATGTGCTGAAATGGCGCCTCATGACAAAGCGCACCCCTTGGCCAGAGTGGGTAGACTACACGCAAACCAAACCTCTGCCAGCGGTTGAAGGCGCTGATCTTAAAACCACCTTTATCAACCATTCCACCGTGTTGATTCAAACCCAAGGGGTTAACATCTTAACCGACCCCATTTATAGCAAGCGTGCCAGCCCCCTTACCTGGGTGGGGCCCAAGCGCGTGCACCACCCCGGCGTGGCCTTTGAGGACCTCCCTAAAATTGATGTCATTATTATCAGTCATGACCACTACGACCACTGCGATGTAGACACCATCGAGCGCCTCTGGAAGCGGGACAAACCTATCATATTATGTGGGCTGGGCGTGGATAAAATTATACAGCTTCACAACCCAGACATTGCGGCCCACGCCATGGACTGGTGGCAGTCGGTGGAAATAGCCCCCCACCTGAAAGCCCATTTTGTGCCAGTACAACACTGGTGCGCCCGGGGCATTTTAGACCGCAACCACGCGCTGTGGGGGGGCTATGTGTTAGAAAGCCCTCATGGTAATGTGTTTTTTGGGGGCGACACCGGCTATACGGAAAAATACTTCACTCAAATCCAGCAACGCTTTAAAGAGTTTCGTTTAGCGTTGCTCCCAATTGGTGCCTACCTGCCCATTTGGTTTATGAAGTTTGCCCACATGAGCCCCTTTGATGCCGTCAAAACCCACAAACTCCTCAACGCTCAATACAGCCTGGCCATCCACCACCGCACCTTTAATTTGGCGGATGACGCCTATGACCAACCCTATGACGACTTAATCAAGGCTCTTGGCACGGAAGCGGTCTCGAAGGGGCTGTTTAAAGCCCTTAAACCAGGGGAAGCTTGGGACGTACCTAACGAATAGCATTTAAATTACCTTGTAAGCTCAAAGAACACAAATTAAAAAATAATTTGCCAATCTTTGTTTTAGCGATATACTGCATTTAGTTTTGTTAAGGAAAGTTAAATGATAAACAAATACATATGCACGCTCATCTGCATGCTTACGCTTTACCCTAGAACAGCTGAGACAGGTGTAGCTCCCCCGCTAGAGCACCATGAAATTACTATGCTCGTGAGCGCCAGACTAACCGCGCGTGAACCTAACTTAGACGGTTTACGCGCTTTCATTACAGCGCGGCATCAACCTGCGCCTCTAACAGCAGACGAAAGTATTTATCTTCAAAGAGTATTAAGAGCAACTTTCCCTGCAGATTACGATACACCCTGGCATGAAAAAAGAGTACCTTCGAACAACGCCGATACAAGCTGGCGAGCCCTTTGAACGACAGATATTAGAAAACCATCTCGATTAAGACTAAAGAATATAATTTGCAAAAATTCTGCATTAAGTTATAATTAATTGACTAAGGGGTCCATTATGAACAGGTTTTTTAAACTTCTTTTATTAACAGGGCTATGCATAACTAATGCTAGTGACACCATTGTCTCATCATATCCTCAAGATAGGTCTGCTATTATAAAAGAAGACTCTAGAGCACGTGATACATTAAGTCGCTTTAAATTAATTGATGGGGGCAGCCTTTTTGATGATGTGCTAAGCCCCCCTTTGCCTGAATTAGGCTTATTAAAAACCCCTAAAAGCTATAAAGAATTCCGTGCTATTCAAAACAACAGTATAAACGGACGCAAAGAACTGACGCGTGCAGGTACCTCTGTTAGAAGTCAGAACAGGAAACAACAAACCCATGAGAGACACGAAATGGTGCTATGGTTTTTAAGCGGGTTTTTGAAAACAATTTATGCAGCAGAATATGGTGAACCAGCTGCCATCAACTCTATAAGGCAAGGGTTCAGACTAGGCGACACACGCTTTCCGAAAAAAATACAACGAGGTGAGTGGTATGCCATGTTAGCTTACGGACAGAAGCTCCCCCCTGAGCAGGTTGAAAAAGCCCCTATTCACCAACGTTGGAAAGCACTTGAAGAGGAACTAAAACGAAGAGAAGAAGAGACAAATCTAGAAGCAAAAAAGCCAAGAACAACACCAGAACAAAACAAAAGCCGCCGCAGCTCTTCTACCGACTTGTCTTACACAACGGATGAGGATCAGACCTACCCGGATATCGCTTCAAGCGGCATAAGACACCGCATACAACCTTCGCATGGTGAAGAAAAGGCACCATTATTAGGGGAATACAAATAGAACCCTCTGCATATTTAAAGCGCGTCGCACACAGGAACCAACACATAAACATTTCCCCTCGCATCCTGCCTCTCTTTTCGTTATAACTAAATGTAATTAGAAGAGGAAATAAAATGTCGACCGTAACTGTTAATGACGCCGTGTTCGAGGAGTTAGTATTAAAGTCAGATCTACCTGTTTTAGTAGACTATTGGGCGCCGTGGTGTGGCCCCTGCAAAATGATCGCCCCTATCCTAGAAGAAGTCGCCAAAGAGATGAGCGGCAAAATCACCGTCGCCAAAATGAATGTAGAAGAAAACCCTGTTGTGCCCAGCCAATACGGCATTCGAAACATCCCCACCCTTATTATTTATAAAAAAGGTGAGCCCGTTTCCACCCAAGTAGGCGGCGTGCCCAAACAAAAAATCGTCGACTGGATTAACAGCAACCTGTAAGGAGAGACATGCGCCCCACCATTGTTTGGTTTCGTCGTGATTTAAGGTTATCAGACAACCTGGCTTTAGCAGAAGCGGCCTCACTTGGTAAGCCTGTTATCGCCTTGTACGTGTATGACACCAACGAAGAAGCCCATATGGGGGGCGCCAGCCAATGGTGGCTACATCATTCACTGAAAGCGCTCGCTAAAAGCCTGCAAGAAAAAGGCCTGCAGCTCGTTCTAAGACGAGGCGACCCCCTCACCATTATCACCCAGCTGCAACAAGAAACAAACGCCTCGCACATTTTGTGGGGGAGGCTGTACAGTGCTTACGAACGCCAGCTCGGTGAAAAACTGAAAAAGCATTTCAGCGATTCGGATATAATCACCTCCAGCTTTAACAACAGCCTTCTCTTTGAACCTTGGACCGTTCTGAAAGACAACGAACCCTACAAGGTATTTACCCCCTGGTGGAAAAAAGCCATTAGCGGTGAGATTGATTTTAAATACACAAAAGCACCATCATCCATAAAACCCTATAAAAATATCGCCAGTGATACTTTGAATGAGTGGCAACTTATATCCCCTCATTGGGGACACAAATTTGATGATCAGTGGACCCCGGGGGAACAGGGCGGCAAAAAGCGTTTCAATTTTTTTCTGCATCATCTCATCGAGAATTATGCCAAAGACCGCGACCTCTTTGCGAAAGATGGCACATCCAAGCTTTCGCCCCACTTGCATTTTGGTGAGATTAGCCCCCGCTATTGCTGGCAGCGTGTGTACGACGCCGGCTACAGTTTGAAAAATAAAGGCGCCGAATCTTTTCTCCGCGAGTTGGGCTGGCGGGAATATAGCTACTATTTGCTCTACCACTTCCCTACCCTCCCCACCGAAAATTGGCGCGACATTTATAACAACATGCCCTGGTCACAAAGCAAGGCCGACCTGAAAGCCTGGCAGACAGGCCAAACGGGGATCCCCCTCATTGATGCGGCCATGCGGGCCTTGTGGGCCACCGGCTGGATGCATAACCGGCTCCGCATGGGTGTGGGGTCATTCCTCACCAAAAACCTTGGCCACCATTGGAAGAAAGGTCTGGCCTGGTTTGATGACACGCTGGTGGACGCAGATGAAGCCAGCAATGCCGCCGGCTGGCAGTGGATAGCTGGCAGTGGTGCCGATGCGGCTCCTTATTTTCGTATATTCAACCCAACCTCGCAAAGTGAGAAGTTTGACCCCGAGGGAACCTATATAAAACAGTGGGTCCCCGAATTGCAACATGTGCCCGCCGCCTACATTCATGCCCCCTGGGAACATGCAGAAAAGCTAAAAAGCTATGGTGTGGAGTTGGGGAAAGATTATCCCCATCCCTTGGTTGATTTAAAGCGGTCTCGGCAGGAGGCGCTCGACCGCTATGCAGAGTTTGTAAAAAAGGCGTAGGCTGGAAGCCGCAACCCTATCGAGGCTTAGCGGCAACAAGACATAGGGCTTAGTCAGCTTGCACTTCGCTATCACCACGCCTCCGGAAACAAGATTTTAGTCTACCCCACACATAGCTCACGCCTTCATGGGCGTAACCAGCTGTGGCATGTGAGAGTTTTCTTGTTGCATTAATTGTGCTTGCCATAAGTCGTAATCCTCGAGCCCCCATGTGCGCGGACGTGCGCAAGCAAGAGCCGGGACGGATTTCAGCTTCAGGCGCCACTTGGTCAGCCGTGTTTAAAACATGCCCTCCTGTGCGCTCTACTAACCAATCTGCCCCAGCGTGCAGAATGTTAACGCCGTTTAAGGTAAGCCGGTCTAGCGCAAAAGCAGATGCTCTTAGCATAGGAACGCTCAACTTGCCAGCGCCCTTCAATGCTAGGCCAGCTATAATCTTCGTTGTATTACGAAAAACAGATGACTTTGCACAATAATATCCTGTCACTCCCCCACAAATAAGTATTGTTGAAGGTAAAGCCCCCAAAGTTACATGCATAGAGCTGGTAACCACAATCGGTAGCAACTTGTTCCAAGCGTGAACGGAGAGTTGCCGCCTATCCATGCCTTCAAGTTTCCCTTGAAAATAGTCGCCAGCTATTTGTAGCGCAAACAACGTAGTGGGAGCTCCAAATGTATTCCAAACAGCAACCCCGTTCCAGGGTTCAATAAATCCGTTCCATTCCGCAGCTATTTCAGAGGGTTGATTTAGAACCTTTTCCACACTTAAGTTTATAGCTCTTGAATCTATCATTAGATCGTTTGTGGTCATTAAAGTAGGGGTGAATTCTGTGCTCATTTTTTTTATG
>JAUIKZ010000026.1 GCA_030433125.1 Alphaproteobacteria bacterium | reverse complement strand
TCTTAAACAGATTCTTGATGCCCTCGTCCATGTTGCGTCCTTGCTTTCCACGCATTCACCCATGCATCTCCCCTCTTGTCAATCTATTTTAGATGCGTCAGCCCTGCTCAATATAATAGAAACGCTTGTATTTCTAATAAAATTCTGTTGTTATTAATGTGAACATGGATTAACAATTAGGTCAATAACGTTTATCGTTATAACTATATTTAATTAAAAGGAAGGTGATCATTATGAATAAGTCTGATTTGATTAATGAAGTAGCAACTGCAGCAGAAATAACAAAAGCTGATGCTGGTCGTGCAGTAGATGCTGTGTTTGAGGCTATTTCCAATTCATTGCAAAAAAAAGAAATGGTGCGTTTGGCTGGTTTTGGTACATTTGATACAAAAGACCGCCCTGCAAGTGAAGGACGCAACCCTCGCACAGGGGAAAAAATCCAAATTGCGGCCACAACCCAAGCTAAGTTTAGGCCGGCTAAAGAGCTCAAAGAAAAAGTGGCTGGCTAAAGCAAAATCGTTTTCGAAGAAAAGCCCTCCTTGACTAAGGGGGGCTTTTTTTTATAAAAATTAAAATATTTAAAAATAAGAAAAAAGAAGTTTACACCAAAGGATATTTTATGTATAAGAGTCACAAGAAAGGGGCGATTAGCTCAGCGGTAGAGCGTCTCGTTTACACCGAGAGGGTCGGCGGTTCAATCCCGTCATCGCCCACCACCTTTTTAAACCGCCTCCTCCAATTCGTGATTTTAGCCTTTTTATACACTGCTACGCTGAAGGCTCATTTTGTGGATCGTTTTATAGGCCGACTTTCACCCCAAAGAGTTACTGCATCTTTACGTGTTTTCTCACCGATTCAGTTTCACTCGCAAAGGTATATCTCCACCTCATCCGGCCCCCACAATTCAGCTATAGAGAGCATGAAGCCTCTCATAGAGTCGATTAAGGCCGATAAACATTTTTATCTTTTCTGTCGCCCCGAGTTGCTTTCAGATGCCGTGTGGGTGTTGAATCCAGAAGAGCAATGTTTTCAAACGTTTTTGGAAAACTTACACTGTTTGCATAACGTAGTAAAAGACTTAGAGAATAACGCGGCCCAGATGAACGCATCTGCTAGTATCAAACGTCTTATGGCGGCTGCGGCAGATGTGCAAAATGCTCAACACATGTCGACGCATAACTTTTGTGGGTCGCTCCGCATGTTACCCACCCGCCTGCTTTATGAGGAGCCGCAGCATGTGAAACATTACATTAGCCACTTAATGGAATTTAAGGTAGGGGACGCCAGTATTACTCGTGGCTTTTATGTGCGCTCAACTGTTTTAGAGAACCTCCTCCTACTGGAAAGGTTAACGAGAGGTTTACGTGTTACCACATCCGTTAATGATGAAAGTGGTGTAGTGGAGTGGCTTGTATCTAAAATTGTTAAAGATGAGGTGGGCCACTTTTATCATTTAAGCCGAAATCACATCCATAAGGGGTGGGCCGAGGTGTTGAACCTGTATCGCCTTTCCAGTCCTTTTCGCTTCAACACAAATAGCATTAAAAATGAACAACAAGTAAAGATGAGTGAACCCGCTAAAAATGTGGTGAATTTATATTCTTTGATACTAGGCGAGGAGGAGCCTTTTGAGTAATGTGAGCCTTATTCAACGGTAAACATCAAGTGATGGCAATTAAAGGTAAACCCTTGATTTAAGTACAGCTTGTGCGCAGCTTGGCGCTGATAACCGGTGTCTAAGTGGACAGCCTCACAAGCGTTATCCTTCGCTACGTTTTTTGCGTGTTGTAATAAGGCTGTGCCAAGCCCCTTGCCGCGATGGGCGGGGAGGGTGCTTAGGTCATCCACATACACAAATCGTCCCCACGCCAATGTGCTCATTATACGATAGCCCATGGCAGCCACGGGCGTGCCGTTTTCTTCAATATAAGCAATGGTGTAGCCTTCCTTGGTTTGGGCCTGTACCTGCTCTAAAAAGCTATCAGCGTCCGTTAAGTGCGGGCGCAGTTCTTTAAACACGGGAATTGTGTTGGTAATTGCCGTGGGGGTGGCGGCTGTTTTAACGCACGTCATCTTCGTCTTCTTCATCTGCCGCTATAAGGTTTTGGTGCAAGGCTTGCATGAGCGGTGTTACGTTTTGTTCGGCCGCGGCGGAAATGCACCATATATCATGCCCCAGCATATCTTGCAGACAACGCTTTTTTTCGTCGAGATCTTCTGGGGGGAGGGCGTCTATTTTATTCAACACAACCAGCAGCTGTTTGTTCACAAGCTCTGGCAGATACTGCTTCAGTTCTTCGTTTACCGTGTTATAAGAGGCCACAACATCCTCATCTGTGGCATCAATAAGATGGCATAACACGCGGCAGCGTTCCGTGTGTTTTAAAAAGCGGTGTCCTAAGCCCACACCTTCGCTAGCCCCCTCAATAAGGCCGGGCAGGTCCGCCATCACAAATTCTTCACCGCCTACATACACCACGCCTAATTGGGGTTTCGTGGTAGAAAAAGGATAATTAGCAATTTTGGGTTTGGCCCGGGTGGTCACGCTCAGTAGGGTAGATTTACCAGCGTTTGGCAGGCCTACCAAACCCACATCCGCCAATAGCTTAAGCTTAAGCCACACCCACATTTCTTCACCTTTTTGACCTTTAGTAAATTGACGGGGAGCTTGGTTTGTCGAGGATTTAAAGCTCTCGTTCCCGCGGCCACCATAGCCACCTTGCAAAAACACATGGCGCTCCCCGGGGGTTAACAGGTCTAATAAAACGGTTTCACCGTCATCATCAATCACCTGCGTGCCCACCGGCACTTTTAACACGATGGGCGGTGCCGATGCGCCCGTACGGCTAGAGCCCATACCGTTGGTGCCCTTCTTTGCTTTAAAGTGTTGGGTGTAGCGGTAATCGATAAGGGTGTTTAGGTTGTCTACAGCCTCAATAATAATGTCGCCCCCCCTGCCGCCGTTGCCGCCGTTGGGGCCACCATACTCTATGAACTTTTCGCGGCGAAAACTCACACAGCCATCGCCGCCATCGCCAGACTTTACGAAAATTTTTGCTTGATCTAAAAATTGCATATTCACCCTAATGCTGTACAAAAAAAGGGGCGGCTAACACCACCCCTACGCACTTATTATGTTATAATAATTTATGCTGTTTCCACAGATACATATGTTCTGTTTTGGGCTTTGCGTTGAAACTTTACGTTTCCTTCGGTTAGCGCAAATAACGTATAGTCTTTACCCATACCTACATTGTTGCCCGCATAAAACTTTGTGCCGCGTTGGCGAATAATGATGTTACCAGGAATTACTTTTTCCCCACCAAACTTCTTTACACCTAAGCGTTTACCGGCCGAATCACGACCGTTCTTGGTACTACCACCAGCTTTCTTTTGTGCCATTCCAAAATCTCCTTATGCGACTTTAATGTCTTGAATTTTCAATACAGTAACGTGTTGACGGTGTCCTTTTTTGCGACGATAGTTGTGGCGGCGCTTTTTCTTGAACACAAGAATTTTTGGCGCACGGGATTGCTTCACAATCGTTGCTTCTACTTTGGCACCTTTTACTAAAGGCGCGCCAACTTTGGCAGCTTTGCCATCATTCACCATTAATACGTCATCAAGAGAAACCGTGTCTCCCTCGTTTCCTTCTAACTTTTCGACCACAAGCGTTTGGTCCTTTTCAACGTGATATTGTTTTCCGCCTGTTTTAATTACAGCAAACATACTATTACCCTAAATTCATTTATGTAGGTGGAATATAGCTTTCTCCCCTGCTGTTGTCAATGTCTTTTGCAAAGTAATAGAAAACGGCTGGGGCCTTGCAAAATTAAACTGCGGGATGGCGCCTTTTTTACAGAGCCCGTGTTTAATGCTGTTCTTTAAAAACCTCATGGTTGCGGGGGGAGTTACACCCTCTTTACCAAATATTAACCCCTCTCACGCACAGTTAACCCATGGAACTCAATAAGCTTATATACGACATGCAATCCATGTCTGCCGAAACCTACACGGGCCGCATTGTGGGGGTGGGGGCCCGCACGGTGGAGGTGGAAGGCTTGAATCGCTTTTTAGCGGTGGGCACACAGTGTGTGTTGCAAGGTAGCCGCGCTGAGCAAGCCCCACTAGAGGTGGTGACCATTAACGAAAAAACAGCCCAGCTTCTGCCCTTTGGCTCTACGCGTGGCATTAGTGTGGGCGACAAGGTTAGCATTAACAGCAAAGCAGATATGTTGCACCCGCACCCCAGTTGGTTAGGGTCAATTATTAATTGTATGGGCGAGCCGGTGAGCACCTTGCACACCTTTAAGCATGGGAAGGAAGGGTACCCGGTGTATCATGCACCTGTGTCCGCCCACGAGCGTAAGCGGGTCGGGAAGCGTTTAAGCCTGGGGGTTAAGGCGTTGAACACCTTTTTAACCTGTTGCCGTGGTCAGCGGATGGGTATCTTCGCTGGCTCGGGTGTGGGGAAGTCGGTGTTGATGTCGCAAATTGCCCGCTTTTCAGAGGCGGACGTGATTGTGATTGGCTTGATTGGTGAGCGAGGCCGCGAGCTCCGTGAGTTTATAGATGACTACCTGGGGGAAGATGGGCGCCAAAAAAGTGTGGTGGTGGTGGCCACCTCTGATGAACCAGCGCTCGCCAGGCGGCGTGCCGCTTATACAACATTGACGGTGGCGGAATATTTTCGGGACCAAGGCAAGCATGTGTTGTGCCTGATGGATAGTGTGACCCGCTTTGGTATGGCGCAGCGTGAAATTGGGTTGGCTTCCGGTGAGCCACCTACCTCAAAGGGGTATACCCCCAGTGTGTTTTCAGAGCTGCCACGGTTGCTGGAGCGCGCCGGCCCCGGGCGTGAAGGCTGTCATGGAGATATTACGGGTTTGATTACAGTGCTTGTGGAGGGGGGCGATATGGAAGACCCCATTGCCGATGCGGTGCGGGGTATTTTAGATGGCCACATTGTGATGGACCGCAGCATTGCCGAGCGAGGGCGCTTCCCGGCTATTGATATTTTGCGCAGTGTGTCGCGGACCATGCCCGGCTGCCAAACGGCTGATGAAAATGCTTTGGTGCAACAGGCGCGTCGCTACATGAGCCTTTATAATGATATGCAAGATATGATTCGCCTCGGGGCGTATAAACAGGGCAGTAACCCAGAGGTGGATGAGGCTATTAAGTATAACGGGCACCTTGAGGCCTTTCTGAGTCAGCGCATTGATGAGTGCGTGCATTTCGAAGAGGGGTTCGACGCTTTAGCTGCGTGTTTGGCCGCTGAAAAAGCGAAGGCCTAAATTCACCCTGGTCAACAGCGGCGATTTCTAGTAAAACCAACATATGAAAAAGTTGGAACAAAATGATTAATCACGAACCAAATACATTATACGGCACGACCATTTTATGTCTGCGGCGCGGTGAAGAGGCCTTGGTGGCCGGGGATGGCCAAGTGACTTTGGGGAACACCATTATAAAATCAAACGCGTGCAAGTTGCGCCGCCTGGCTGGGGGAAACGTTATTGTGGGGTTTGCAGGAGCTACCGCCGATGCCATGACGCTGTTTGAGCGCCTGGAAGAAAAACTGGAGCAATACCCCGATCAGCTGCAGCGCGCGTGCGTGGAACTGGCGAAAGATTGGCGCACCGATAAATATTTGCGGCAGCTGCAAGCGATGATGGCGGTGTGCGATAAGAAGAACTCACTCATTTTAAGTGGCAATGGCGATGTAATTGAGCCGGAAGATGACATTATCGCCATTGGGTCTGGCGGGACATTTGCCCTTTCGGCTGCCCGTGCGCTAATGCCTATGGAACAGCTAGACCTAGAAGATATCGCTCGGCGCTCGATGAAGGTGGCCGCCGACATTTGTATTTATACCAGCCATAATATTCTTGTGGAGAAAATTTAACATGATGCATTTAACACCAAAACAAATAGTCGATGAACTCAACCGCCACATTGTGGGGCAGGAAAACGCCAAAAAAAGCGTGGCTTTGGCGTTGCGCAACCGGTGGCGTCGTCAGCAGGTGAAAGATGAGACACTTCGCCAAGAGATTGTGCCGAAGAATATTCTTATGATTGGCCCCACAGGTGTCGGTAAAACCGAAATTGCCCGACGCCTAGCCAAATTGGCGAACGCGCCTTTTGCGAAGGTGGAGGCCACCAAGTTTACAGAGGTAGGCTATGTGGGCCGTGATGTGGAGCAAATTATTCGTGACCTTGTGGAGTTTGCTATTAATGACCAGCGCAGTCAGCTGATGGAGCAAGTAAAAGAGCAAGCGGAACAAATGGCAGAGGAGCGTTTGTTAAAAGCGTTGGTGGGGGCTAGAGCCAGTGAAGAAACCCGCGAGAAATTCCGTGCTAAGCTTCGGAATGGTAGCCTTGAAGAGAAAGAAATTGATATTGAAGTGGTGGATGCCCCAGATAACCCATTGGCGCAATTTGATGTGCCGGGTGGGCAAATGCAAATGGGCATGATGAATATTGGCGACCTATTGGGTAAATCATTCACGCAATATAAAACGCGGCGCTTAAAAATCAGCGAAGCGCGTAAAATTGTGATGAATGAAGAGGCGGATAAGCTGATTGATGAAGACACAATAAGAGAGCGTGCCCTGAAGGCTGTAGAAGACAACGGGATTGTGTTTTTAGACGAAGTGGATAAAATTTGTGGCCGCACCTCTAAGGGTGGACCCGATGTAAGCCGCGAAGGGGTGCAGCGTGACTTGTTGCCTTTACTGGAAGGCACCACGGTGACCACCAAACATGGGCCTGTAAAAACGGATCACATTTTGTTTATTGCGTCGGGCGCCTTTCATGTGGCGAAGCCCTCGGAGCTATTGCCCGAGCTGCAAGGCCGCTTGCCGATTCGGGTGGAGTTGAGCTCGCTAAAGCAAGAAGATTTTGTACGCATATTAAAGGAGCCAGAGGCCAGCTTGCTAACCCAGTACAAAGCGCTGTTGGAGGCGGAGGGTGTAACGCTTACATTTGCGGATGAGGGCATAACGCGCCTTGCGGAAATTGCCTTTGAAGTGAATAAAAACGTGGAAAACATTGGCGCCCGTCGTTTGCATACTATTATGGAAAAACTCTTAGAAGAGTTGAGCTTTGCGGCGGATGATAATGAGGGGCAAACCTTTGAGATTAGCAAAGAGTATGTGGATCAGCGCCTTAAAGACCTCGTGAAAAATGTAGATTTATCAAAATTTATTTTATAAGCCTTTACCTAAATAAAGTTGTTGCAATAAATAGTAAAAATGAGTAATTATATGTCTAGGGCTCTTTCAAGTACTTTCTCATCTCTCTCTTCTCCTGATAATTTGGAAGGGCCTCACCAGGAGATGGGGCTCAACCTTTTTGAAATGTTTTCACCCTCTATTGATAAGGTGAATGCCAAGCTAACCCAATTGTCTAAATCAAGCGTTAACGAAAGCGAAAATATAGCAGGGCATATTTTTGCAGCGGGGGGTAAACGCACGCGGCCCGTGTTATGTATGGTGGGTACCTTGTTAGCGGGTGGAGAAATAACCGATGATGTTATTACGCTGGCGGCCACCATTGAGTGCATTCATACGGCTACATTATTGCATGACGATGTAATTGATAACGGCCAAGTGCGCCGGGGTCGTAAAACCCCACGCTATATATGGGGGAACCGTCCCAGTATCTTGGTGGGGGATTACCTTATTGCGCATAGCTTGAGCCACTTGCTTAACACGGATAACCTTAACTTAATGAAATTGGTAACGTCACTGAGTAAAGACGTTATTGTTGGTGAGCTAGAGCAGCAGTATGTAACGGGGGCGATACCGGAGAGTGAGGCGGGTATTGTTCGCGTGATCGAGTTAAAAACAGCGCGCATGTTTGAAATGGCCTTAGGGGGTGGGGCATTACTGGCGGGGGCTGCGCCAGAGGTGCAGAAAGCCCTCAGCCAATGTGGTAAGTATATTGGGTTGAGCTTCCAGCTGCTGGATGATTTGTTGGACTATATAGGTGACCCGAAAATTTTGGAGAAAAAGCCTGGAAAAGATTTTCAGGAGCAAGTGTGCACTTTGCCCATGTTTTATGCCTACGAGGGGGCGTTGAAGAATAACGACAAAAATGCGTTGGCCTTTTGGCGTCGCACAATGATTATGGGCGACCAGGCCTCGGATGATTTCAAGAAAGCAGTGCAGTATTTAAATGATTATCAGGCTATTGAAACATGCCATGCTAAGGCACGCGAGTTCACGGATTTGGCGATAAAACTGTTAGATGTGTTGCCGGATTCAGACTTAAAGGCGGCTCTGATTAGCTTTACCCGCCAGGCTTTGGCGCGTATGCGTTGATGGCTCATTGGCCGGCTTAAGGCAGCGGCTACAGTAAGGGCATTTTTGATATTGCGGGTAGGGCAGGTAAACCTTGGGGTGTTTGGTGCTTCCTTCAAACCCGTTGCATGCTATTACATTTTTTTTATCCATACAATTACATTAATGCCAAAAGGTATCTAAATTGTAAAAGCTTCCTATTATTTTTTTGCTTTGTTACAAGATACCCTAAAGCGGTTTGGCGTCAAGTTGCGGGCTAATCTTCGCGGGCGACGCCCGGGGGGCTGGACGAGCCTTTGGCCTTCGCCAAAGCCTCTACGGCGCGCTTCGCGGGCCGCTTCATTGGGGCGGGACGCCCCATGAAGGTCCAGCCCCCGCGTGCTGCCGCTGCAGAACGCGCCCTACTCTTGACTCCACCCCTTGCTTTAGGGATGTGTGAATATTTTCTTGTAAGCAAAAAGAACAATAGTATTAGGGGGGGGCAAAGGAGGGGTACATATCACAATCAACTTAACCACGGAAAGGACATTAAAATGAATGACACAATAAATAACAACCTAAACAAGCCATTTAACATCAGTTTTAAAAGTATTATCTTCATTGCCGCCTATGGCTGTGTGGCAGCTTACCTTGCGACAATAGGGGTGACGCGAGAGGGGAGGTCTCATCAATTTGTCGTTGACGCGCCGCCGCAAACGCTCTATAAGAAAAAAGTAAACGTAGTCCACGAGTGTCGTGCACTGCGTCATTTTTGTTAACCAAATGAAGTAGGAACAGTATGTTCGGCAATTTAACCGAAAAACTATCGAATATCTTTAGCGGGTTGCGTAACCGGGGGCATTTGTCGGAGGCGGATGTGTCGGCGAGCCTACGTGAAATTCGCGTAGCGCTTTTGGAGGCGGACGTGGCTTTGCCCGTGGTGCGTGAATTTATTAACACCGTTAAAGAAGAGGCCGTAGGCGAAAAGGTGTTAAAAAGCCTTAAGCCGGGGCAGGTAGTGGTTAAAATTGTGCATGAGGCGCTGATTAATTTGCTGAAGCAAAATGATGCCCCTTTGAGCCTGAGCAACATTCCTACGGTTATATTGCTGGCGGGTTTGCAGGGCTCGGGTAAAACCACCTCCGCGGGCAAACTGGCTTATTATCTTCAAAAGCAAAAAGCCAAAAAGGTGTTGCTGGCCTCAATTGACGTCTACCGCCCAGCAGCCATTAAGCAGTTGCAGGTGCTGGCCACCGAGGTGGGCGCCACCTTTTTAGAAACATCATCGCAAAACCCACTCGACATCGCTAAAGAGGCTCATGCCAAGGCAAAAAAAGAAGGCTTTGATGTGCTTATCCTGGACACGGCGGGGCGTTTGCAAATTGACGACACCCTTATGGATGAGCTTAAAAATGTACACGCCACGGTGAAACCCCATGAAACGCTGTTCGTGGCCGATGCCATGTTGGGACAAGAGGCCTATAGTGTGGCGAAGAGCTTTCATGAGGCGGTGCCTTTAACGGGTGTGGTGCTCACACGTGTAGATGGCGATGCCCGTGGTGGTGCGGCTTTGTCGGTGAAGCATGTGACTGGATGCCCCGTGAAGTTTATGGGGGTAGGTGAAAAACCTTCGGCGTTGGAAGAGTTTGACGCAGAGCGGGTGGCGAACCGCATTCTTGACATGGGTGATGTTGTAGCGTTGGTTGAAAAAACCCGCGAAATGGTGAGCGAAGAAGAGGCAGAAGACCTCGCCAAGAAATTTCAAAAGGGGCGCATCACCCTGGATGATATGGCGAACCAACTAGAAAAAATGGGTAAAATGGGGGGCATTTCCTCCTTTTTGAATTTCATTCCCGGCATGAAAAAAATGAGCTCTATGCTCTCGAATAGTGCGGTGGATGATAAAATGGTGAAGCGTCAGGTGGGTATAATCCGCTCTATGACGCCCCACGAAAAACGTGACCCCGACATTATTAAAGGGTCGCGTCGTAAGCGTATTGCGGCTGGGGCCGGTGTTCAAATTAGTGACGTGAACAGGCTTCTTAAGCAATTCAAGCAAATGCAAACCATGCTCAAAAAGGTGAAATCTATGGGCATGGGCGGCATGTTAAAAGGCGGTTTATCCGGTTTGTTTAAATAATAGGAGACATAAAAAATGGCATTAAAAATTAGATTAGCACGTGGCGGGGCCAAAAAGCGTCCTTACTATCGTATTGTTGTGGCAGAGGCGACAGCCCCCCGCGATGGTAAGTTTGTGGAAAAAGTGGGTACTTTCAACCCCATGGTTCCCAAAGATAGCGATGAGCGCATTCGTTTGGTGGAAGACCGCATTAAGTATTGGTTGTCCGTAGGGGCGCAACCCACTGAGCGCGTAACACGCTTTTTAGCGGCAGCTGGCTTGGTTGATGGTTACAAGTTCACAGAAAAAACGAAAAAGAACCAGCCTAAGGCAGCGGCACAAGAGCGTATGCGTTTAGCGGCAGAAAAAGCTGAAGCCGAAGCAGCGGCCGCAGCTGAAGCCCAAGCGGAAGCTTCTGAGTAAGGTAAAAACGCATGGTTAAAGCAGCTTCTCAAAACTTGGTGCTCTTGGGGGTGGTGACACGCCCGCACGGTGTGCGTGGAGAAGTGTGCGTAAAAAGCTTTTGCGAAGATGCGCAAGGGCTTGCTGGGTTTGATGTGTTGTACAGTCCAGACGCAAAACCACAAACGGTGGCAATCACAGGGGAAGCACGTGGGCTTATTACGGCCCGCATCAACAACTGCCGCACCCGAGATGAGGCCGAGCAACAACGGGGGCTCGAGCTTTATGCCGAGCGTCAGGATTTGCCGGCCTTGGAGGATGAGGATAACTTCTATCACGTTGACCTTATTGGTTTGGCGGTGTGTAACGAGCAGGGTGAGAGCCTTGGAAAGATAAGCGATGTGGCTAATTATGGCGCTGGTGACTTTTTGGAGATTGCTGGTGGCGTAGAAGAATACACCGTACCATTCACCAAAGAGGCAGTGCCGACTGTGAGCCTGCGTGAGGGAAAGTTAGTGGTAAACACCGAATACATGTTGGTGGCGTCTATGAAGCGAGGGGCCCATGACTAAAGCCCCTTGGCAGGCCACCGTCCTCACGCTGTATCCGCACATGTTCCCGGGCCCATTGGGGCAGGCGGTGACAGGCCGGGCGCTTGAGGCGAATGCGTGGGCGCTACAGGCTGTGAATATCCGTGACTATGCCTTTGATAAGCATGGCTCAGTGGATGACACGCCTTATGGCGGGGGTGCTGGCATGGTGATGCGGGCAGACGTTGTGGGGGCTTCGGTTGAAGATGCGCTGATCCAAGCGACCCCGCGGCAACCCCGTTGCGTGTATCTTAGCCCCAAGGGAAAGCCTTTTACAACCGCCTTGGCTAAAGAGCTGGCCAGCCATGAAGATGGTTTGGTGTTGTTGTGCGGCCGCTTTGAGGGCATTGACCAACGTGTGCTTGACCACCACAACATGGAGGAAATATCTATAGGTGACTATGTTATTTCGGGTGGCGAGCTGGCGGCCATGGTGGTGTTAGACGCCTGTTTACGCTATCGGCCTCATGTGCTCGGCTCGGCGGCTTCGCTCGAAGAAGAAAGCTTTAACCATAATTTACTAGAGTATCCACAGTATACCCGCCCGGTAGAATGGGCTGGTAAAAAGGTGCCGGACGTGCTACAATCCGGCGATCATAAAAAAATTGATATGTGGCGCCATCAGCAAGCGGAACAAACAACGCAAGCCCGGCGACCAGATTTATGGACCGCATATTGTAACGAAAAGGGTTTAGAAAAATGAACACGTTAGAACTATTAGAAGAGGCACAAATTAAGGCGTTAACCGCTGAAAATGAAGTGCCACACTTTAGAGCTGGTGACACGCTTCGTGTTAGCATTAAAGTAACAGAAGGAAACCGCGAGCGTATGCAGGCCTTTGAGGGTGTGTGTATTGCCCGTCGTAACCGTGGTTTAGGCTCATCCTTCCGCGTGCGTAAAATTTCCTCCGGTGAAGGTGTGGAGCGTGTGTTCCCGCTTTATTCACCAAAGATCCGCATTGAAGTGCTGAAGCAAGGTGACGTACGCCGGGCGAAACTTTACTACCTACGTGACCGTCGTGGTAAAGCCGCGCGTATCAAAACACGCGAAACGTGGCACAAGCAAGCACAAGAAAAAGCAGCAGCACAAAAAGCTGACTAAGACTTGGTTTTTAGGTTATGAGTCTTTGGTCTCTCCTACACCTAGTCTCATCCCCTGCCGCCTACTATGTCATATAGGCAGGGGCAGGGGGTGGGACCAAGCGAGGTCAGCAGCATAAGAGGCCACACCCCAAAAACCAGCACCCGCAAAAAAGTCCGCCGCTCAGCAGACACGGGTCGCCCCACCTCTGTTGTTGTCTTCATGTTGTTCTCTTCATGCATAAAAAAATAGCCTACTCTAAAACAGAGTAAGCTATTTTCGTTAATAGGGGGGTAGTTGGTTGGTGGGGAGAACAGTCTTCATGCGTCAGTCCTGGCACTTCTTTTATATTAAATTGAACTATAGCTACGTATATGCTATACATATAAACTGAGGTTGGAAGCGGCTTAAGGACATGCCGTAACAACACTACGGTATTAACCAAAAAAATGGAGAACGAAATGTCCAAACTTAAAACCAAGAGCGGTGCCAAAAAGCGTTTTAAAATTAGCGCGAACGGCAAAATAATGTTTCAAAAAACACGTAAGCAACACAACATGCGCAAGCGCCCTAGCGATATGCTTCGCCAGGCTCGCGGCATGCAAGCCTTATCAGAATCAATGGTGCCTAAAGTAAAGCGCCATATGTTACCAAACGGATTATAAGGAGTTAAAAAATGGCACGTGTTAAAAGAGGCGTTACCACCCACGCTCGTCACAAAAAAATTATTAAGATGGCGAAAGGCTCTCGTGGCCGCGCTAAAAACTGTTTCCGCACCGCGGTGCAACGCGTTGAGAAAAACCTTCAATACGCTTACCGTGATCGTCGCGCCAAAAAGCGTGATTTCCGTGCACTATGGATTCAACGTATTAATGCCGCCGCCCGCCTGCATGACTTAACCTACTCTAAGTTTATGCATGGCTTAAAGTTGGCAGGTATTGAATTAGACCGTAAAGTGTTGGCTAACTTGGCTGCGCTTCACGCATCCGAATTCAAAACCTTGGCTGATCAAGCTACCAAAGCTTTAGAAAAAGCTGCCTAAATAAAAAAGGGAGGGTGTCTCGCCCTCTCTTTCCCTTTAATAACAATCTTCTATCTCGACTAGCTGAATATCCTCCAACCCAAGCCTATCTTGCACCACTTCGTGAAGGGCTTTAAGCATATTTAAATAGACGCCCTCCGCACAAGCGGGGTTGTGTTTTGCCTGTGGCTTAAACATATCCTCCCACGCACAATGCCCGCGCATAGCCATGAAAGCGGCTTCGATCAAAGGCTCATAGTGCAGCATCACCTGTCGGGCCCGATGCATTTTGAAGCTGCGCAGGAGTGTTATTTCTTCCTGCGTTTTAATGTGTTCTGGCGAGCGCTCAAGCCTGCTCATATGGGCTTCGATGGTATAGGGCGCCGTCATATTCGCTTGCAGGATTGTGCCTAATGTGGGTTGGACAACAATCTCTCTAATAGTAGGATGATGAGCAAACGCGCGTTGTACTAGCGCCCAGACATGAGAGCTCTTATATAACTG
>JAUIKZ010000025.1 GCA_030433125.1 Alphaproteobacteria bacterium | reverse complement strand
GCGTGTTGTTTACAAAGCGCTGCAAAAATTGCGCGGCCGTGATACTGCCACCCGTGCCAGGGTTACCAATGTTTTTTACATCGGCGGCAGTGGAGTCGATTTCCTTATCATACTCTGGGCCCATAGGCAGGCGCCACAGACGCTCACCCGTGGCGAGGCCTTTTTGGCTCAGCTCGTTGCTTAGGTCATCGTTGTTTGAAAACAGCCCCGCATATTCTTTACCCAAGGCCACCACGATAGCGCCTGTAAGGGTGGCAAGGTCAACCATCCATTTGGGTTTAAAGCGATCTTGCGTGTACCAAAGGGCATCGGCTAATACCATGCGGCCTTCTGCATCGGTGTTGAGGCATTCAATTGTTTGGCCAGAGAGTGACTTCACAATGTCGCCTGGGCGCTGCGCATTGCCGGAGGGCATGTTTTCCGCTAAGCCTACAACACCCACTACGTTCACGGGGGCCTTCATTGTTGCTAACGCTTTCATGGCGCCCATCACAACGCCGCCGCCGCCCATGTCGTATTTCATGTCATGCATGTTATTGGAGGGTTTAATGCTGATGCCACCTGTATCAAAGGTAACGCCCTTGCCCACTAAGGCCACTGGGGCTTCATCGCCGCCGCCGTTGTATTGCATCACTAATAAATAAGAGTCACGCTCACTGCCTTGGCCTACGGCGAGGAGGGCGCCGGCCCCCATTTTTTTCAGTTGCTCTTCGCCAAAAGCCTCAACAGTTACACCAAGGTCTTGCAGTTCTTGCGCCCGTTTTACGAATGTTTCCGGGTAAAGCACATTGCCAGGCTCACTAACCAATTCGCGTGTAAAGAACACGCCTTCTGCCAAAGCACGGTAACGATCAAAGTCTGCTTGGGCTTCTTGCGCGTTGTTCGTCACCATCTGCACGTTGCCAGCATCATAGCTGTTGCGTTTATCTTGTTTTGCATCCGAGAAATATTTATCAAAGTGCCAGCTTTTAAGCATAAAGCCAAAAGCCACAGAGGCCGCGTGTGCATCCATAACTTGGCGCACATCTATGGTGGCATCGCTTAGATTATGCGCTTTACATATATTATAAAGCTTGCCGCCAAGGTTTTTTGCGGCGACATGGGTGGCCTCATCATCACCGCACACAACAAACAAAATGTTTGGCTGACCCTCGTTAAGCCCCGGCACCAAATAGGTTTCGTCTGCCTTGTTTTTAAGCAAACCTTTATCTTGGAGCGCTTTATAAGCCTGCGCTGCAGCGGAGTGCTGGATGTTATTGTTTTCTGGCTTGTGTGACACAAGCATCACGAGTGTGTTAGCGGATGCGGTATCGGCTGTAAATTCTATGTGCATATCTTCCTCTTTGTTTTTATCAACGTTGTTTTCAACTTAATATGTCATAGGGGCTGCCCTCAGGTCTAGAGCAAACTATTATTTAAGAACGACCTTTGCATTTGTACTTGTGCTTCGGGATAGTTTTCAGGACCAACATCTTGTGCAGATGTTTTTACCCGGTAAATCCGCAGTTATATTAGTTTTCAAACTTCTGCGTAATTATTACGTAGAAGTTTTTAAAGGATGTTCATTATGTTCCTTACCGCTTAAGTTTAGCCTTAAGAAAGGTGAATGAAATGTTAATAGATTTAGGTGCCGACATGAAGTTAGATGAAAAACGCATAAGTGAACAATGCAAATCATCGAGTGATGCGCGGTTGTGTGGTCCGGGCCTCTGCTATGCAGATTTGTTAGTACCTAGTGCGCTTGCTTATGAAGTAAGGGCATCTGAAATTTCCTTAATGCAGTGGCTTCTTAAAAAGCTTTGTGCGCCTATCGCCTCTGGTCGGTTGCAAAATTACTTTTTACGTTGGTCAATTGATGAGGGGTTAGAGTCATGTTACAACCTGTCTTTTTTTCATGAGCTATTGGCGGTTATCATCTCTGAAAAAAAGGATGTGCTTTTAACAGGGGAAGCCAGGAATATGTGTGCAGCTTTATCAAAAGCAAAGCAAAGGTTTTCAGAAATTGAAGTAGAAGACGGTTATAAGCTTTTACAAGTTTTTCAAGCGCAGGGCTTAGAGCCTTTAGTTCATTATACGCAACATTATAAACTATACTACTATCAAGGCATGTATATCCATCTGGATACGGTTCCCCAACTTGGCACGTTTATTAAATTTAGTTTTCCGTCTGAAGAGGTGACATTGGAAGAGATAGCTGAACGCTCCAAAGAAATTAGGGTTTTGTTAAAGCTTGGTGAAGACTCTGCATGCACCGCAAATTATATGGTTAAATTGTTCACATAATATATTATGAGCCTCCAATGAATGGCACTTGTTTTCAAATCATTTTTTATTATTTGCCTTTTCTACGCTTAATTGTAAAGGTTTGGGGTCGTTATGTGGTGAGTTTTAAAAGGAAAACGTGCGGTTTTTATGTAAAAAAAGAGTATAAAATAGCCAAAAAGTATGGTTATTTATTATTATCAAAAGTGTGTAAAGGGCTAAAATCATGACAGAGACTAGAAGTTATCCGGCGGTAGCAGGGTTGCGGACGATACGGCGGATACGGTTTACGCCACGGGAGATGGATGTGTTGGCGTGTGTAGTGAATAACCGGGCGCCGCGCAAGACGATGGCCACCCTTTTAGATATAGGGGTGCGTGCGGCGGAGACGCATATGCGCAACATTCTGCAGAAGCTGAATATGTCGGCGTGGGAGCATGTGCGTGACTTTGTAGAGGCCTCGCCCGAACTGGCGGAGGTGAATAAGCATTTTCACAACCTTTGGGTGGCTCATGAGTTTCGTGGTTTTTTGCCGCAGCTATTGAAGGTGGAAGGGCTGCCTGTTCCATTTACATTTATTTATGACAAAGAAGCAGAACTTAAAGGGGTGAAAGCCTTTGTGCAGGCGTTAGAGCGGGCGAAGTGGCCGGTGAATTGGATCTGTAGTGAAGACTTGGAGAGCTGGAACCCTAAACGGCCTTATGAGGGGAAGGTGGTGTATGTCTCTAACTTGCAAGACGAGTGGGGGCCTCAGGTTCTTGCTTATTTAAAGAAGGTGGTGAAGAGAGAAAACGTTTTGTGCTTAGGGGTGTCGCCCCAAGACAACCGGAAAGACCCTACCAAGCTAGAGGCGCAGAGCCGACAGGTTATCCCCATTGATACATCTATGCAAGAAGCGTTGCCGTACCATGTGCTGTGGGAGCTGTTGGGGTTTTATGTTACCACCTCAAACGCCGAGGCGTTACTGGCGCAAGCGGAAAAGAATTTAGAGAATATCGCAAAAGGGCATCGCCCGAGTGATTTGCCGACGCTGGATGCGGACTCATTGGAGAGGGTGGCGCCTCCGGTGTCTACGCAAAAGCAGCGTTGGCGACAGTTTGTGTACGGAGGCGGTACGGTGCTGCTGTTGCTGTTGTTTTTTACGGGCGGCTACATTTACCTCAACCCGCCTCAAGAAAGGCAGGCGCTCCTGATGGTGGCGCGGAGTGAATTGAAGATGCCGGATGAGAGTGTGCTGTTGAAGCGGCCTGAGCTTATGAAGCAGCTGGAGGCGACTTTGGCGAAAGATAAGAAGATGCCGACGGTGGCGTTGACGGGCGTGGTTGGCATGGGCGGCGTGGGGAAAACCACGTTAGCCCGGCTGTGGGGCCGTGAGTGGCAAACGAACCACCCCCGAGCGGTGGTGTGGGAGATAAATGCGGAAACGAAAAGCGCTATGAGCAACTCGCTGCAGGGTTTGGCGTATGCCTTAGCGCGGCGTCCGGAGCAGAAAGAAGAGATTGGATTTATTGAGCAGATTCGAGATGCGGCTGAGCGTGAGAAGCAACGGCTAACCTTTATCCAGGCGCAGTTGCGGGTGAACCCAGGGTGGGTATTGATTTTTGATAACGTGACCTCCTTGGCGGATTTGAAGGTGGTGCTGCCGCAAGACAAGCAGATATGGGGTGATGGGAAGGTGCTGATTACAACGCGGAACAGCCACCTGAAGAACACGGATTACATACGGCCGGAGAATGTGTTGGCGCTGGATAAGCTAACGGAGAAGGAGTGCTTAGAGTTGTTGAGCCGCATTGTGTTTCGGAGTGAGCCGGGTCAGTTGACGGCGCAGCAGCGTGAAGAGGCGGAGATGTTTTTGAAGGAGATTCCACCGTTTCCGTTGGATGTGTCGGTGGCGAGTTATTACATTAAAAGTCACCAGCTGAGCTACTCGGACTACCTAGAGCAATTGCACAAACAGCGTGAAGAGTTTGATAGGGAGCATAGGCGCTTTCTCGATCAGACAAGTCGGTATGGTAGTACAAGATATAATGTAGTCTCACTTTCGATAAGAAATGTCCTTAAAAACCATCCTGATCTTTTCGAGCCATTACTTCTTTCTAGTATGGTGAATTCACAATCAATTCCTGTAAAGTTGTTATTTCCCGATGCTGGTAACGAGAAAATTATCATGTTTCTTGACATATTAAAGGATTACTCATTGGTAACCCAGGTAAGCGATATAAGTGGCGAAAGGGTTTTTTCTGTGCATCGGAGTATACAAGATGTGTGGCGGGATTTATTGCGGTACCAGCTAAAAACAGCCTCCATCGTGGAAGCGCATAACGAAACTATTCGGAAACAGCTAAACGACTATATCTATAAAACAATAGATGGGAATAATTTTAGAAAAATTCATAATGCGTTAGTTCATACAACGTCATTTTATGAGAACACGAAAGAAACTGCTTTGTCAGGAGAGGGGCACTTATTGATTGGAATGATGAACCATCATTTGGAAAAAGGTGAAGCTGCGATGAATCATTATTTAAAGTCAGTAAAGCTCTTTGAAAAAGATGATCATAATCCAGCTAGTTTCACGAAGAAGCTTCTAGCTAAGGCTTTTTCAATGATAGGGGATTTGCACAGAAAATCAGGTGACTTAGCACAAGCAAAATATCACGTTTTAAAAAGTGTAGATATTTATACCTCATTGGATTTACAAGATGAATTGTGTTGGTCGTTGCTGTTTTTAGGGAAGATACACATGGAGTTAGGCGATTTTAATGAATCAATAAAGCACCTAAGTTACATTGTGTCATTTGCTAGCACTAAAGAGCATTATAACCCTGCTATTATTGGGCACGCAGAAGCTACTTTAAGTAAAATATATAGAGACAAAGGCGATTACAAAAACTGTCTGATTTCTTCTAAGAATTGCATCGCTTATTATCAACAGATCAATACTCCGCTATGTGAAGCATATGGGAACGCCCTGATGGGTACATTGTATAAAGAGCTAGGAAAACATGAAGAATCAAAAAGCTTGCTTCATGAGAAAATCAAAGCTTTTGAAAATGCTGGTTTAGGCCAACATGCTAGCGTCAGCTGGTCTTCTCTTTGGTTGTCTTCCATATATCGCGGTAGTGGTGACTATGCTTTAGCACAAGAATTATTAACAAAGGCAGTGAAAATTTATCAAGCTAGTCATGGAGACAATGGAACTAACAAGTGTTTCGCTTCAGTTCAACAAGGTAAAATATATAGAAAACTTGGCAATAATATAGGGGCAGAAAAAGTTTTGGTAGAGGCCGTAGAGCTTCACAAAAAAATATACGGCCCCGATCGTTTTCGTACCCACTGGGCACAAGTAGCTTTATCTGAACTGTATATTGATACGAATCGGGCGGAACAAGCGAAACCATTGTTACAAGCTGCTTTAAAACATTACTCAAGTGTTCTACCTGCTAGGCACCCTAAAATTGGTAAAGTGTCAGGTTTGCTTGCACGTGTAGAAACGTCTGCAGGCCATTTTAAGGAGGGAAATGTCTTCGCCAATCAGGCTCTTACCAATTATACAAATCATTTTGGGGCTCAGCATTTGAGGCTTACAGAGCCTTTATTAATCTTAGCGTCAAATCTATTACAACAAAGGGATTTTGCGCAAACGTTTAAGCATATTGAAATGGCTGATAGGATCCTTAAAGCCCATAATAATCACCCTGATTTACATTGGGTGCACGAAACCTACGCCAAATTATATGGTGTTTTAGCTGCTGAAGCTACACAACAGGGGAAAACATGGCGAGGGTGGTGGTATAGGTGGAAAGCTACCCGACAGTTGAAGAAAGCGCTGAGTATAGCTCAGAAACATTTTCCAGCGGAGTCGGCCCACATTGAGCGCATCCAGAAAGCCCTCGAGGAAACCAACCGGTGAGCCCACTGACATATACTAATCAAACTTACTTGCGGGGCTGCTCAAGCATGTTTTGTTTGGTGGGGGGGCTCGTAAGTCATTTTTAAGCATACGTTAAGTTGTTTTTGTTATCGTGGTTACTATAACTATTTTAAAGCATAAATAGGAGAGGGTATGTTTCGAAATTTTTTTGCAGGCGCTTTTATAGCTGCGGGAATCGTGATTGCCAGTTATATGGCAGTCAGTCAGCTTATTAATTACAAGCAGGCGCACCGCACCATATCTGTGAAGGGGCTAAGTGAAAAAAATGTATTAGCAGATAAAGCGCGATTGGTAGTTGAGTTCTCTCTAGAGGGGAACGATAAGATCAAACTCTTAAGAAAAGGTGAGGAAAAGAAAGAGCTCATCAAACAAAAACTCTTAGAAAACGGCTATGATGCCGCTGAAATATCCCTTAAGGAGATATCTGGAATTCGTGGATTCAGAGATTACCCAGCTCGGGCAGAGGGACCGCATTTTGAGTTTATAGGCGTTGTGCGGGTTGAAACACCTGACGTCATGAAGGTATATAACCAGAACATGCGAAGTGTTTTGCAAAACACAAAAGGGGTGTCCAAAATAGCGGCGAACCCGCGTTACTTTCTCTCAAAACTAAACGACCATAAACAGGGTATGATCAAAGAAGCCACAGAAAATGGTTATCAAACAGCGCTAAGTTTGGTGCAGCACACCAAGCATAAAGTGGGGGCCTTGAAAAAAGCTGAACAGGGCGTTTTTGAGATTACAACACGTGATGATGAGGAAAGTTACAGAAGTGCAAAAACCACGCCATTTTTAAAGTTGCGTGTTGTGTGTAACTATGACTATGAAATTGATTAACGGCCTAATCTTCATCAAGAAGGGAAGACCATTTTAGAGGAATGTGCTTGGATGGCGAAACGCCTTGGTAGCCATTTATAAACTTTTTCTTGCTAAAGCTAGTTTCAAAACGGTATTATGTAATAACTTTGGAGAGAACTATGAACGATAACTATCGTAACACAATTATGGACCGTGCGGGTGAAAATACCTACCTTACTGGTCTGCGCAATTTTATGACGACTGTTTATAACTACATGGCGGCCGGCCTATTGTTTACAGGTCTTGTGGCTTATTTAACAGCTTCAAGCCCAGCATTACTAAAAAACATATATGGTACTCCGTTAATGTATGTGGTTATGTTTGCACCTCTTGTAATGGCATTCATGTTCGGTGCTAAACTTCACAAAATGAGCCCGAGCGCGGCTAAAGCATTGTTTTGGGCCTTTGCAGGCACAATGGGGTTAAGCATTAGCTATATATTTGTATTGTATAAGCAAAACAGCATTTTTCAGGTGTTCCTCATTTCTGCAGCTGTTTTTGGCGGCGCTAGCCTTTATGGTTATACCACTAAAAAAAGCTTGGCCAGCTGGGGCGCCTACTTATTTATGGCTGTGTGGGGGTTGTTTATTGCCTCTATTGTTAGCATGTTTATGCATAGCTCTCAAATGATGACGCTTATATCTTATGGAAGTGTCATCGTGTTTACAGGCCTAGCCGCCTATGACAACCAAATGCTTAAAAACATGTACAACGAAAATATGGCCCATGAGGCATCTCACAAGCTGGCTATTTATGGCGCGTTAAGCTTGTACTTGGATTTTCTTAACATCTTCATGGCGTTGCTTCGTTTAATGGGCACCCGCCGCGACTAACTTGCTTACGAAAACATGAAACAAAAAAGGCTGTGCATTTACGTTACACAGCCTTTTTTATGCGCTTATAAATTAATCTTTTTCTTCTTCATTGTCACCGGAACAATGAACAATCTGACGTTCGTTTTCTTTATACATATTAAAACTACCAGCCATTGCCTGGCCAACCATAAAACACCCCAATACCACCAAATAACATTTAAAGTTTTGCATTGTGGTTTCTCTCTCTGAATTATTACGCTACCACAAGACCATTAATAAATGATTAACCTTAGATAATATTTGCAGGGCTGACGCATATTACCCCCGGAAACTGGGCCAGTGTGCAAAGGAGAGTGAAGGTGTTAGGTATTAGCTAGAAGGAATAAAAAGGACACGAGGTATTATGACAAAAGGATTCAAAAAGAAACCGCACAAGGGGGCGTTGAAATTGCAGGTGGCTCTTGCGGCGCACCTTAAAGTATGAAGAGGTGTATCTTAAGACCTATGACACGGTGGGGCAGGCCCGGACAGAGCTGGGGGCGTCCATTCAGTGGTGCAATCATCACCGTCGCCATACAAGCTTGGGCAAGGCGCGCCCGTGGGATGTGATGACGTATGGGCTTGAGGGCTGTGGACTTGTGGAAAACCCAGCGGGTTTACACACAGGGCCCACAGCCACACCATCAACCAAAAAACTTCTTTTTCTGTATAAAAAGGAGAATAATCGAGCTTAACTCTCTCCTCAACATTGCTCGTCTTTGGGTCTTGACATAGGGGGTAGGTTTACAAATTCAAATCTTCCCCTAATCTAATTCAATAGCTTTTTTAGCTGATGCTTTAGAGTGTTTTCATTTTCTGGCTCCAGATTTTTTTCATCGCCTTTTGGTTCAGGAGCGTCTTTATGGCGTGGATAAGGGTTTAAAGACAGCGCAATATATTGCGTAAGAAGCTCTCCGATATGAATCTCATCACTATCGAGATACTCTTCATCATACTCCAGCTCTAAAAATTCATCAAAGGGCGTTTCTTTAACATAAGGTGGGTAGATTTTGATATGCAACGGGATGTCCAGCGTTGCATCAACTGGCTTCAT
Organism: Alphaproteobacteria bacterium; assembly: GCA_030433125.1. Classification (GTDB taxonomy): domain Bacteria; phylum Pseudomonadota; class Alphaproteobacteria; order UBA6184; family UBA6184; genus JAUIKZ01. The sequence goes on along the minus strand of JAUIKZ010000025.1, from coordinate 5,547 downwards.
GGTAGCCACGCATTCTTGCGTTACCACAGCCCTAAGTGCTCCTTTTAATTCAATTTCTTCTTTCTGAATGCTAAGCTCAACATGTGAAGACACGTCGCGAATATCTAACAGCTGTGCACGGTTAATCAGATCTTCAAGTTCGTCCTCCGAGGGGGAGCAAGTAAAATTAAGCGTCGAGTTGGTGGGCAGGTTACGCCAAAGAATAGTGGTGGAAAAATTAATGTGATCTGCTTTTGACATTTTGCTCCTGTTGACAGTGATCGTCGTTCACGTTAGTATAATTAATGGATAGTTAACATAAACGTTAAGGAGGTACAAATGAAAAAAGTTACTGCATTAATATTAACCGCAACAGCCTTAGGGGGCTTAAGCGGTTGCACTACCAGCAAGCAAGTTTCCGGCAACCTGGTAACGGAACAGCAACAAGCTAAAATCCGCACGGGCATGAGCCGCAGCGAAGTGGAAAAGCTTTTAGGAACCCCATCGTTCGTAAACCCTAAGGATTCAAACATTGTATATTATTATGGCGAACTGTCAAATAACCGCATGCTAGTTGGAAAAACCTTAGAAAAAGCAAAAACGGTAGAAATTACATATAGCTTGCTCAACCACGTTAAAAGTGTGCGCACTATTAATCGTAAAGAAGCTGTTTTTTAAACCACAATTAATATCATAAAGAGGCCCCCACTTAGGGGGCTTTTTTTGAAGGATGAACGCAACATGAATAAACGATTTTTCGAACAAGTGGTGGATGTGCTAGCAAAGAATATCAGCACGGCGGAAACAGAGCTGAAATATACAAACCCTTTCACCCTATTGGTTGCCGTAGTACTATCCGCGCAGTCAACGGATGTGGGCGTTAATAAAGCCACGCAAGACTTGTTCAAAATTGCAAGCTCCCCAGGAGATATTATTAACTTAGGCATTGATAGGCTAGTGAGCCACGTAAAAACCTTAAACTACTATAACACTAAAGCCAAAAATGTGTTGGCGCTTAGTCACATGTTAGCTGATGAGTTTGGTGGCCAGGTGCCCCAAACCCGGGAGGAACTTGTGAGGCTGCCTGGTGTGGGCCGTAAAACCGCCAACGTGGTGCTGAATGTGGCGTTTAATCAGCCCACGATTCCCGTAGACACACATGTGATGCGTGTGGCACAGCGGTTGGGTTTCACGAAGCACACCCGCCCCGAAAAGGTTGAGGCAGATCTCGAGCAACTTGCTGAGGGGAACCCACACATTCACAAAATACATCACCTGTTTATTTTGCATGGGCGTTACACCTGCAAAGCACGAAAACCCTTGTGTGCCCAATGCCCCTTAGCGGCTGTTTGCCCCAATGTGCAGGCTGTATAACTAAAAGCTCTTCTGCAAGGTAAGCGTCACCCAGTTGTTTTCTAAATACTCGTTCACGAGGTTACAACCGGCATTTTCATAGGCCTCTAACACCTCGTCTCGTTGAGGGGCAATAAGCCCCGAGAGAATCACATATCCTTGCGCGGAAAGGGCGTTCACCACATCAAAAGCAATCCCTATAAGGGGTTTTGCAAGGATATTCGCCATGATAAGGTTGTAGGGTGCATTTTGCTGAATGCTGGTGTGGTTCAACCCGGCGGCCTCTACAAAGGTAATAGTATCCGTTTTGTTGATACGGCTGTTTTCTTTGGCTATAACCACACTTTCAGGTTCAATTTCGCCTGCGATAACGACAGCGTCTGGCCACAGCTTTTGCGCTGCTATAGCCAATATACCCGTGCCCGTTCCCACATCGAGCACCCTCCTGGGCGTCTGTTGAAAGCGCTCATTCACCCACCTAATGGCGCGCAAGCAGCCTTGTGTTGTTGCGTGGTCGCCCGTGCCAAACGCCATCCCCGCGTCCATTAAAACGGGAATGCGCTCATGGGGAATTGTAGGCTGAACATGGGAGCCATACACATAAAAACCGGCAATATCCATGGGCGGAAATGTTTTAGAATATTCCTCCACCCAGTTTTTTTCTTCAAGCACGCGCCATTGTAGAGCTGCGTCGCATCTCGCTGCCGCTTGCCACAAAGCGTGCGCCGCAATGATATTGGCCTTCACGTCCTCTGAACAAAGGCCTTCATATATCACCACTTCCGAATCATCGCTTAAGGTAAGGTTGCTTGAGGTTACAAACTCACTAAGCATCTCCTCAAGCAGTTCGGCTTCTTTCATTGAATTACATGTAACGTTACATTGATGAAACATCTTGTACTACCTCTAAAAATGATGTTAATACGCGCTTGCGGCCAGCGTTCGAAAAGAACACATCAGCTTTATCGTAAATGACTTTTATGATCTCCCCCTCGCCATACACCTTATGAGCTACTTTCACCCCTGGTGCAAACGGGTTTGTGTTGTCGGTCACATAGTGCAAATTGCCATAATCTTGGTTGTATTCGTCAGGCTCTTGTTTGTGCCCGACTTTAGCTTGCCCTCTATAAGGGTTATGTTGAAAATGATAGGGGTTAGCGGTGTTCGATTGCCACCCACGGAGTGGCTTTTCAAAATGCACATGGTCACACTTTAGCTCTTTCAAAAAGCGAGACGGCCCTAAAAAGTCGGTTTTACCGCCAAAGGGGCGATACTTCACGTGTGTAATCACGGCGCGGTGTTTGGCGCGCGTGATGCCCACGTATGCAAGCCGCCGTTCTTCTTCCACGCCTTTTAAGCCACTTTCATCAATGGCCCGACGGTTGGGGAACGTGCCCTCTTCCCAGCCACATAAAAACACATGGTTAAACTCCAACCCCTTGGCGCTATGGAGCGTCATAATACTAACTTTGGCATCCGTGTCGGTGGTGCTGTTTTCGTTCACCAGAGCAATATGCTCAATAAAGTCTTCCAGCGTAGGGTAAGCCACAAGGCTGGATTCAAGCTCTTTCAAGTTGCTCAAACGCGATTCGGCTTCAAGTGACTTCTCACGTTCTAAGGTGGCACGATAACCAGAGTCATCCATCACGCGGCGCCCCACCTCCGCCAAAGGCACATCGGCGTCGAGCATACTGCGCCACTCTAAAATGCTGTTGGTAAAGTCTGTTAACACGGAGCGCATCTTTGGTTTGAGTTCATCGGTTTCTAACAACTTACGTGTGGCATCAAATAAAGACACGTTTTCTAACCGCCCGGTATCATGAAGCACACGCAGCGCCGCAGGCCCCACACCTCGTTTTGGGGCGCTTAACGCCCGCTCAAAAGCCAGGTTGTCATTATGGTTATTAATAAGGCGTAGGTAAGCGATGATATCTTTAATTTCCGCCCGGTCATAAAACCGCATGGACCCAATTACTTGGTGCGGCACATTCACCGCCAAAAACCGCTCCTCAAACCAGCGTGTTTGATGCCCTGCCCTCACCAAAATGGCAATATCCGAAGCCGACACGCCGTCTGTTAAAAGCTTGCGTACAGACGTGCCCACATAGCTTGCCTCTTCTTGCGCGCCTTCAAGGGGCTTGACGTACACCTTGTTAGCATGGGGGTGGTCGGTTTCCGTCCACAGACTTTTCCCCAAACGCTGATTGTTGTTTTCAATAAGCTGGGAAGCCGCCCCCAATATATGGTGTGTGGAACGATAATTTTGCTCAAGCCGGATAACCTTGGCGTTGGGGAAGTCTTTTTCGAAGCGCAAAATGTTATTTACATCTGCCCCACGCCAGCCGTAAATGGATTGGTCATCATCTCCCACACAACATAGGTAACTGCCCGGGTGGGCCAGCAACCGCAGCCACAAATATTGTGCTACGTTGGTGTCTTGATATTCATCCACATGAATATATTTCAGTGACTTAATAAAGGTATCTTGCACTTCTTGCGATGTTTTAAAGAGCTTAATGGCATTTAAAATGAGGTCATTAAAATCCAGCGCCTCACCACGTTTGAGATACGCGTCATACTCACGAAAGATAATGCCCACATTTTTATTGGACGTAAACTGCAACAGCAGGCTATCATTACTTTCAAAGTCAGCGTAGGTATAGCCTTTGTTTTTAATGGAATCGATAACCCCCAAATAAGCCTTTGGAGCTAGCTTGTCTGTAATGTTATGCTCTTTTATAATCTGTTTCACCAACCGTAATTGGTCGTCTTTGTCGATAATGCTAAAGCTAGACGACAACCCAATGTGCTGCCCAAATCGACGGAGGATCTTCACGCTCACGCTGTGAAAGGTGCCAATCCACATGTTTTGGGTGGGCATGCCGCTGAGTTTGGAAATGCGTTCTTTCATCTCCGCTGCCGCTTTGTTGGTGAACGTCACGGCCATTATTTCGTGGGGGTAAGCTTGCTCTGTTTGCAACAGATGCGCGATGCGCGATGTTAAAGCGCGTGTTTTACCGGTGCCCGCACCGGCCAATACCAAACAATGTTGGTCAGTTGTTATCACGGCTTCGCGTTGAGGCGCGTTAAGTTCGTCTAATAGGGTGTTATCAATCACAGAAATCTCGCTATGCATCACTTAGTGTTTTATTAACATTATAGTAATAAATACGCAAAAACCAGGGGAATTTTAGGTTTTTAATGGTTCCTGATAGGCGCAGTAGGATTACTTAACATTGTGTGTGGCTCAACGCATACTCATAATGGAATTGCAAATCATACGTGATGCGCCTTCTTTTTAGGCACACCAACCCAGGCCGGCCATTTCCGTAATTATTAACAAGCAGTTAATAGCTTGTGCACAGGGTTGTTCACACAGTTTGTTAATAACTAGTTAGTTATCACACACCTTTTTAAAGTGCGCGCGGATATCTTTGGCCACATCGTTCAAGTTTTGCGCACCATCAATTTGCATGATGCGCTTGGGGGTTGCTTGCGCCACCTTCACGTAGCTATCTCTAATCTTTTCATGCACACTCATCTTAGCCTTGTCGTATATGTTTTCTTCATGATCAATCTGCTGAGAGCGTCGCAGAATACGGTCGATGCCCATTTTAGGATCCACATCAATATAGAAGGTTAAAGAAGGCATGAGGTTAAAACAGGTGGTCTCATGAAGCTCTCGGATAATCTGGGGGTTAATGCCTTTCAACATCCCCTGATATACAAGCGTGGAATCTATAAAGCGGTCACACAGCACCCACGCGCCTTCATTTAAAGCGGGCACCACTAAGCGCGTTAAGTGTTGACGCCGGGCGGCATTTATGAGCAATAGCTCGGCCAATGGGTCCCATGTGGTGTAAGCTTGTACATTAAGCATGAGTTCGCGAATGCGTTCGCCTTCTTGTGTGCCGCCGGGCTCCCGGGTTAGCACCACTTGCTCGCCTGTGGTGGCTGCAATGTGCTCTTTCAACAATTGAATCTGGGTACTTTTACCAGCGCCTTCGCCACCTTCAAAGGTGATAAACTTAATCATGCTTCAACTCTTTCTCATGGTAATTCACAAAATATTTTATCATTTGCGGCACGCGTTGCCATATGCTGGCTTTCTTTACGTGGTGCAAGGGGTAAAGCGGGAAGCGTTTCTCTTGTTCGAAGCCCTCATCCTTATACACAACTTTCACAAAGCCAACGGATTCGTTTTTGGATGTCTCT
>JAUIKZ010000024.1 GCA_030433125.1 Alphaproteobacteria bacterium | reverse complement strand
CATTCTTTTTCCCGCCATGCTCTTCTACAAAGCGGTTGATGATACGCGTTAATGCAGAACGAAAACCAGCCAGGTGCGTACCACCATCTTTTTGAGGAATGTTATTGGTAAAGCACAAGGTGTTCTCATGGTAGGCGTTGGTCCATTGCATGGCGAGCTCTACCGTAATGTTGTCACGCTCTCCTTGCATGGCTATCACTGTTTTTGTGAGAGGTGTTTTCGTGCGATTAAGATACGCTGTAAAGGCCTGTATGCCCCCTTCATAATGAAGCTCCACTTGCTTTGTGGCCCCCTCTCTGGCATCTTCCAGCAAAATGCGCACACCTGAGTTTAAAAAGGCCAGCTCGCGCAAACGATGCTCGATAGTGCTAAAACTAAACTCAATGTTTGTAAACGTTTCGGGTGAAGGTAGGAACGTCACCTCCGTGCCAGTTTGGTCACCGCAAGGCTCAATTTGTTTTAGGTCTTCATCGGCCACACCGTGTTGAAAACGCATGTGGTGTTTGTAGCCCTTGCGGCAAATAGTAAGGTCAAGGTAAGTAGATAATGCGTTCACCACCGACACACCTACACCGTGCAATCCGCCCGACACTTTGTAAGAGTTTTGGTCGAATTTACCCCCGGCATGAAGCTGGGTCATAATCACTTGCGCAGCCGAAATACCTTCTTCTGAGTGAATATCCGTGGGGATACCACGGCCGTCATCAGACACGGTTACCGACCCATCGGCATTAAGACGTACTTTTACGTGCGTACAATGGCCGGCCAGCGCCTCATCAATGGCGTTATCCACTACCTCATAAATCATATGGTGCAAGCCGGTGCCGTCATCCGTATCGCCAATATACATGCCTGGGCGTTTGCGAACGGCATCAAGACCGCGAAGCACCTTAATAGAGTCAGCGTTATAATCCTGTGGCGCTTGTTGGGTAGCGCTTGCTGATGTATCACTCATGCGTAAATTGTCCTTATTAAATTTATCTTTTTGTAGCATAAATTGGGCCTGGATGCCAGCGTTGAGGATGGGGCCAGGGTGGAGGCTGCGTTCTGTAAATAATGCTATTGGTACATGCATAGCTTTTTCTTACTATTGGGCTGCCCAACGAAACATATCCTCATTAATTGGCATGCACTCTGAGGGGAGGGGGGTTCCTTTTTAAGCATATTTCCCTTTGTTGGTTGCTCTTGACGAGCTTATCTTGCAATCCGTTGACAATTACAATAAAACCAGATTAGGATGCACACAATAAAATGCATAATAACCCCAGCTTTTGAGCATGTTTATTAAATGTTAAGGTGTATATATGACGCCGAGTGCCACTGGGGCTAATTGATGACGCGCGAATTTGACGGGACGCACATATGACTAAACATATACCACCAACAATAGGAGACCACCCCATGACGAACGTAAACATTACCACCCTCAGCAACGGTTTTCGTGTTGTAAGCAAACACTTGCCCCACACAGAAGCTGTAACCCTGGGCGTATGGGTGAACGCCGGCTCACGGAATGAAGACATTAGCAATAACGGCGTGGCTCACTTTTTAGAGCACATGGCCTTTAAAGGCACACCCACGCGCACCGCATATCAAATTTCGAAAGAAGTAGAAGAAGTGGGCGGCTACCTCAACGCCTACACTTCCCGTGAAATGACAGCCTATTACGCTCGCGTGTTGAAACAACACACACCTGTGGCGCTCGATATCATCTCTGATATACTTCTCAACCCAACCTTCCCCGAGGAGGAGATGGAAAAAGAACGTCAGGTAATTCTCCAAGAAATTGGCCTCACGAATGACACCCCCGATGACATTGTGTTCGATTACTTTCAGGAGCAATGTTATAAAGACCAAGCCCTTGGCCGCAGTATTTTAGGACCCGCGGACAACATCATTCATATGCGAAAAGACACCCTGATGAACTTTATGCAGCGCTTTTACACGCCCGAAAACATGGTGCTAAGTGCGGCAGGCGATGTGGATCATGATGAGCTGGTGAAGCACGCTGAAGCAACATTTGGAAAGCTTTCAAAAGGCGCCGCACAGGCAGCACAAGTAAAACCAGAATTCACGGGGGGCGCCCAGTTTGAAGAGCGGGAATTAGAGCAGCTTCATATTGTAATGGGCTTTCAAGGGGTGCACGCCCTATCAATTTACTACTATCCCTTCCATTTGTTTTCTACTCTTCTGGGGGATGGCATGTCGTCACGTTTGTTCCAGCAGGTGCGTGAGAAACTGGGCTTAGTTTATTCAATCTCTAGCTTTAACATGAACTATGCGGACTCCGGGCAATTCGCCATTTACGCGGGTACAAGCCCCGAACGTGTGTCGGAGTTATTCCCCGCTATTGCTAGTGAAATGCGTACTCTTTCACTTGAAATTACGGAAGACGACGCGCAAAAAGCGAAAAACATTCTTACGGCACGATTAATGATGGGGCTGGAAAGCACAAGCAACTGGACCACCAAAATGGCGCGCCAGCTGCTCACCTTTGGTGAAGTAAAACCCCTTGAGCAACTAAAAACCGAAATCAACCAGGTGAATTGCGAGCAAATTATGGGGGCCGGTATGTCGTTGATGAAGGCGCCCATCGCGCTCGCCACCATCGGCAACAATCAAAACGTAAGCAGCTACGAAGATATTTGCAGATTATTTAGGTAAGCCCCATGACCCACTTTGTAAATGATAAATGCATTAAATGTAAATACACCGACTGTGTGGTGGTGTGCCCAGTAGACTGTTTTTATGAAGGCGAAAACATGTTGGTGATTAAACCTGAAGAATGCATTGATTGCGGCGTCTGCATTGAAGAATGCCCCGCCGGTGCCATTGAACCCGACACGGTAGAGGGGGCCGAAGAGTGGGTGGAGCTCAACGCCAAATACGCTGAAATCTGGCCGAATATCACCGAGCTTAAACCCGCCCCCGAAGACGCCGACAAATGGAAAGAGGTGCAAAATAAAATGCGTTACTTTAGTGAACAGCCTGGCATGGGAGATGTATAGTGAGTAAAACCCCACAAAGACAGGCCTAGCCTTTAACGCCCCATTATTTTGTCTAGGCTTATATCTTGCACAAGATATAATATTTCTTTTGGCTCATGGCTGAATTTAAAGCTTAAAGCGTAGCGCCGTTTGTCAAGAGCGCCCCGGGCCCCTGCAGATTTAATGCACATAAAATCGAAGGGAAAGGGCAACCTTTACAAACAAGCGCTTTAAGCGACAATGCAGCTGAGCGAAAAGAACAAAGAGTTCCCCTCAACGGCCCGTGGGGGCTGGACGCGCCTTTGCTATTGGCAAACGCGCAACGGCGCGCTTGGCGGGCCGCTTCATGGGGCGGAAAGCCCCATGAAGGTCCAGCCCCCTTCTAGCCGCTTTTAGCGACTAGCCACTTTGCCTTTTCCGCGATGTCCTTTTGGCTTGCTAAACCGAGCTTTACGGTTCGCATTTTGGTTAAATGGGCGACGAGAGCGTTGAGGCTTACGCGTATGTTTAGGCGCCTCAAACCCGCTTTCCCCATCGGTGGCCAAATACCGCTGAATCGCCTTCCACACTTTGTTGTCTTGTGGAGTTATCAGTGACAAAGCGGCTCCCTTCGCGCCAGCCCGTGCCGTGCGCCCAATGCGGTGGATATAATCTTCCGGCGTTTGGGGCAGGTCATAGTTCACCACGTGCTGAATATGGGGCACGTCAATACCGCGCGCAGCTACGTCTGTGGCCACTAAAACGCGTGCCTTGCCGTTACGAAAAGCTGCCAGCGAGCGTTCACGTTTCGCCTGGGATAAATCACCATGCATGGCGGTGCTTAAATGCCCATCGCCTTTTAGCTGTTTTGTTAAGGCTTCGGCGCCCCGTTTTGTGCGCACAAACACAATCACCGACCCTTCACGCGTTTCCAGTTGATCGCGCAAGCCGGTATATTTTTCGTTCTCTTTAAGCTCGATAGTTTGTTGATCCACATCTTTAGATGGCTTGGCGGTTGAGCCAACGGCGATCCGCACAGGATTGTTCATAAAGTTGTGGGCCATACGCTCCACACCTTTGGGGAAGGTGGCCGAAAACATCATAGTGTGGCGCTGTTCCGGCAAAGCTTCCATCACCATTTTAAGTTCCTTCTCAAAGCCCATATCCAGCATGCGGTCTGTTTCATCTAAAATAAGTGAGCTTGTGTGGCTCAATTGGTAAGTGCCGCGGTTTAAATGGTCCGCAATCCGGCCCGGCGTCCCAACAACAATTTGCGGGTTAGCCCGTAGTTGATGAAGTTGTTTAATGAATGACTCACCCCCAATCAGGGTAGCCGTTTTAAGGCTGGTGCCTTTTAAAAGAGTGGTGAGTGACTTTATAACCTGTTGGGCCAACTCACGGGTAGGCGCCATGATAAGAGCCGCTTCTTTTTTGCTTTGTAACAATTTGTTAATCAGGGGAATACCAAACGCAAAGGTTTTACCCGTGCCAGTTTGGGCCGACCCCAAAATGTCTTTACCCTCCAGGGCATGGGGAATTGCCTGCGCTTGAATGGGAGTAGGGGCTTCAAAACCCAGTTTTTGAATGGATTGCACCAGTTGCTCATGCAACTTCATCTCAGAGAAGTTCATTATAAATGTTCCTATAATATATGTAAAAAGTAAAGATAGTGTAGAAAACTAGCTTTTACTTATATCTTGTATTACCTGCGCTCTAGCGCTTTTAACGCCCCGCCTGGATTTCAAGCAGGGCTGGCGGAAATTTCTTAACAAGAATAAGCGAAGCTAATAGAGGTAAGAAACTGCCGTTTAGACTTTTCAGTTTTTATGCAATAGTTTGAAGGTTACCCGCTGCGCTACGGCCGCGGTTTTCAACCACATCAAAGCTCACACGTTGACCTTCAGCAAGCGTTTCCATACCCGCTTCCTGAACAGCTGTAATGTGCACAAACACATCGCGCTCGCCGCCTTCTGGTTGAATAAAACCAAACCCTTTTGTAGGGTCAAACCATTTAACTGTACCTGTAGTCATGTATATATTCCTTTTTGTTTATCACTCAAAAATCACGCTTTAAAGGTTGTACCTATCAAATACTCTGCTACGCATGGAAGTTTTGGGTGACAAACGTTAGAATGGCAGTCCGAGACGTCGTAAGCGCTAAGAGATACGCAATTTTGTTATGTATACATCATTTCAAGCGTTTGTGCAAATGCTTTCTTCATGCGTAGGCCCTGGAGATATATTAATTTCAGATATATTAAATTGTGCTTATGCGCTAAATTTATTATATTAACCAAAAACACATTGAAATGGCAGCCACACTCGAGACCTATAAAAAAACACGAAAGACCCGCAACACCTTTTGGGGGCGCCATAAGGTGTATATTATGTGGGCGGTTTTAGTGGTTTTTTCGGTGGGGGTGTTGCTTGTGCAACGTCAGAAACTCTATGACGTTGGCACCAACCTCAAGCTTCAAGCGCTAGATATCCTTGGGCAAACCAATAAAGCGCGCCTTGATAAAATTGCCATTTATCCCACAAGAAACGTAAAAGAAGGCCATATCCGCGATAAGGTGGGGCCTTACTTTAAGAAAAGCTTGTATGCACTGCCTCTCGAGGCGCTTAAAAATGAACTCTCCATGATGCCGTGGGCAGAGGCTGTGCAGTTAAGGGTGCGTTACCCCGACACCTTAGAAATACGCATTACGGAAAAAACACCTGCTTTTAGGTGGCAGAAGTCTCCTGCCGTGTTTGTTGCTCTTGATAAGCAGTTAGAGCCTATTGTAGAAGTGCCATCGCATGCTTTCGAGGAGCTTCCTCTTATCGTTGGTCGCCGCGCCAACAAGCACGCGCAGGACATTCGCCTAATTGTTAAAGCTCTACAGAAAAAAAATATTGCCGTTAAAGGGTATGTGCTAGGAAAAAATGGCACATGGCAGCTTCATGCAAGAGAGGGGGCTGTTATACTTTTGCCAGATGTTGTGGATGAAAGCTTTATTCGATTTTTCTTTGAGTTGGTTAACGACTATGATATTTTGAGGCGGAAGTTACAAATGGTTGACCTTCGCTTTAATGGCAAGATTATTGTAAGGCCCGCCGTTGACAACCCGGTTACAAACAAAAGGGAGCAGGGGAAAATATAAATGAGATGGTTGAGTTTCTCAACTGATAGGCGTTTTCACAAAACCCCTTGCTATGTTATCGATTTTGGGGCCTCCAAAATAGCCATGCTCTCGGCCTTCCTCGATGAAACAGGTGGCATCACCCCCCTTACGTATCGGGCTATGGCGTTAAAGGGCGGCCAAACGAGTGTGCTCAGTAACCTTCATTTATCGGAGGGGACACTGCTAAATTTGCTTCAAGCCACCGAAGAAAGCGCAGGGAAGAGCATAAATTCCGTTTATGTGGCTGTGCCGGGGCATTTTTATGCTGGCCAGACCATGTCTGTCGAAATCACCATCGACACGGTGGTTCTTGAAAAGGATTTGCATGAGGCGAAAGAAGAGGCCTATAAGGCCCTTGTTAAGCAGGGTGTGCACCCTATGCACATTTTTAACCTGTCTTATGAGCTAGACGACGTGGCTAATATTGATAATCCTTTGGGGCTGTATGGCGAAACCTTGGTGGCGCATTTTTACACCATATATATGGAAGACAACCGTTACCGCACCCTCAAAGCCTTGACGGATAGGTGTCACTTGAAGGTAGAGGCTTATGTGGCCTCATCGGTGGCCAGCGCGGCTAGCACCCTAACCGAGCAAGAGTTGGAGCTGGAAACCTGCCTCATTGACATCGGCGCTAGTAAAAGTGAGATAGCCATATTTAATAATGGGCGCTGCGTGGACACCCATTGCTTTCCAGTGGGCGGACACCTAATCACGAAAGATTTAGCCTACGGCTTAAACGTTGGGTTTCAACAAGCTGAACGCATTAAAAACCTCTACAGCAATGCGGTGAACACACGAAACAGCGAATTCACAAAGGTGCCCATCACCACCGATGATCGCAGCAATCAAATTCAGGAGATGAAGCAATCCTTTATTAACTCCATCGTGATTGCGCGCCTGAAGGAAATTTTATCCATTTTAAGGGGCGGGCTCGCGAAAAGAGATATTCTCTCAAGGCCGTCTCGGCTGGTGATCACAGGGGGCACAGCTCAACTCAATGGCTTCAAAGAGCTAGCCAACTTAGTGTTTGGGCGCCCCTTAAGAATCGGTATCCCGGAAAACATTAATGCCGAAGAGGAGCACTATCTTTCCACTAGTATGGCCCCTGTTTTTGGTGTTATAAAATATGCAAGTTCCCCTGGTCGTTATGGCGGTGATTTTAAAACCCGTGAAGGGGGTATTGTGAAACGGTTCAAAGAATGGCTTAATGAAGTTATATAGTATTAAACGTATTAAAAGGAGATTAAAATGACAAACGCCCCAATAGATTTAAAACCCCGCATCACCGTTGTCGGCGTGGGCGGCGCCGGTGGAAATGCGGTTAACAACATGATTCGCTCGGAGCTGCAAGGTGTAGAGTTCGTTTGTGCCAACACCGATGCCCAAGCCTTACACTTGGCGCTTTCCGATAATCGAATTCAGCTTGGTCACGAGATAACGCAAGGCTTAGGAGCTGGGTCTCGCCCAGATGTGGGGAAGGCCTCTGCGGAAGAAACGGTGCAACAAGTGATCGATACCCTCAAAGGCTCTCACATGGTGTTTGTAACGGCGGGTATGGGCGGCGGCACCGGCACGGGGGCGGCCCCTGTTATTGCGCGGGCGGCTCGTGAAATGGGCATATTAACAGTGGGCGTGGTCACAAAACCGTTCCACTTTGAGGGTTCACATCGTATGCGCTTGGCGGATAAGGGGATCGAAGAGCTGCAACAATACGTTGACACTCTTATTGTGATTCCTAACCAAAATCTCTTCCGTATCGCCAATGAAAAAACAACCTTTGCCGACGCCTTTAAAATGGCCGACCATGTGCTGTACTCTGGTGTGCGCGGCGTAACGGACCTCATGATCATGCCGGGTCTTATTAACCTCGACTTTGCCGACATTCGCTCCATTATGAGTGAAATGGGTAAAGCCATGATGGGCACGGGTGAGGCTTCTGGCGAAAGCCGTGCGGTTGAAGCCGCGGAAGCCGCCATTTCTAATCCGCTCCTTGACGATGTTTCGATGCGGGGTGCGCGCGGGGTGTTGATTAACATCACAGGTGGCTTTGATATGACCCTTTATGAAGTAGATGAGGCGGCTAACCGCATTCGCGAAGAGGTTGACCCAGATGCCAACATCATTTTTGGCTCTACATTTGATGAAACGATGGAAGGAGTGATGCGTGTGTCCGTGGTAGCGACCGGTATTGATAGCGCAGAAGCCATGCTCACCCGGGCGGCGGCGAAGGAAGAAGCCGTTGCAGCACAAGAGTTAGAGACAGCAGCAGAAGTGGCTGCCAGCACGGAGGAGGCCGACTCTTTTGAAGAAGAGGAGATGGAAGCCTTTGAAGAAGATTATGAAATGCCCGAAGAAAAACAGGGCTTCTTTGCACGTTTGTTCGGCCGCAAAAAAGAGCCGGTAGCGCCCACTCAAAAAGTGCGCCGCGAGCCGAAGGTGGCGAAACCACAACAAGCGGTGAACCACACAGAGCTTCAGGAAGACGAGGACATGGATATCCCTACCTTCTTGCGCAAGAAAAACGCTCGCAAAAAGTAAGTTTACGTCCAATCTGTTCCCCCCCACGCCTGCGTTTCTTTAGGGCTTCTCCCGCGCAGGCGCCTTTGCCTTTAACGCCATCCTTGCTTGGTTTGGGCCGCTGGGAGTGGGGGAGGGTGTTTTTTACATCTGCCCGAAAAGCATTCTCATCAAAAAAAGCACTGTCGCGTATAAATAAATATGCTTGACAAAAATGTTCGCATAATAAAAAATAACAATAATAATAAAAATAAAGTTAACAAATGGTTAATGAACTAAAAAAAGGAGTGGTAAAGTTCATGGTGTGCTTGCATGATTAGAATTTCTTATGAGCTTCAAGCAACACTTTGCCTGGAGTTGAAGAGGTTTAAACAATGAAAATTTAGCTGCGTAGTAAATAGCTAAAAAACGAATGAATGGGGGTCACTCTCGTGAATGAGCCCAAAAGTAAAAAAATGGAGAACGATATGCAAAAAAAGAAACTAATTACATTATTGACAACAGTTGCTTTCTTGCCACTTGTTGGTTGCGCCGAAGTAGCTGACAAAGACAATACCCCAAAACAAACAGGAGGATCGAACACTACTAGTCTAGATCCGGATCACACAGCTCGCCGTCAAGCCGAGAAAGAAGCTAAAGTAACAGCCGCTGAAGCTGATCAAGCTGGTGAAGCAGCTAAAGTAACAGCCGCTGAAGCTGATCAAGCTGGTGAAGCAGCTAAGAAAACAGCAGCTGACATCGCTCAAGCTGGTGAAGTAGCTAAGAAAAAAGCCGCTGACATCGCTCAAGCTGGTGAAGTAGCTAAGAAAAAAGCAGCTGACGCCAATCAAGCTGGTGAAGCAGCTAAAGTAACAGCCGATGAAGCCGCTCAAGCTGACGAAGCAGCTAAAGTAACAGCCGATGAAGCCGCTCAAGCTGAGGAAGCAGCTAAAGTAACAGCCGATGAAGCTGCTCAAGCTGACGAAGCAGCTCAAGTAACAGCCGATGAAGCCGCTCAAGCTGAGGAAGCAGCTAAAGTAACAGCCGATGAAGCTGCTCAAGCTGACGAAGCAGCTCAAGTAACAGCCGAAGAAGCTGCTCAAGCTGATGAAGCAGCTCAAGTAACAGCCGAAGAAGCTGCTCAAGCTGATGAAGCTGCTCAAGTAACAGCCGATGAAGCTGCTCAAGCTGATGAAGCAGCTAAGAAAACAGCCGAAGAAGCTGCTCAAGCCGAGGAAGAAGCTAAGAGAAAAGCCGAGGAAGAAGCAAAAAAAACAGCCGATGAAGCTGCTCAAGCCGAAGGGCTAGGTTCACAAGCAACTGGTAATACTGCATCCGCCTTGCTCGGTTCTCAGTTAGCGAGCTTAAAAGTGTTTGCCACACCATTTACTAAAACAGGTTTTGCCATGAACAGCTTTGCTGATACAGGCAGCAACGTAAAGGCCAACACCCTTACAGCTAATTTCAATGCTGGTGGCGTTCAATTGCTGGCGCATGCAGGTGCTTCTACAAAGGCTGGCATGAACAATGCAAACGTATATTCAGCAAGCCTTATGGCTGGTAAAGCTTTTGCTTATAACGGCCTAACATTCAGTGCTTTTGCTGGTCCTAGCATGAGTGTTTCAAATGCCTCAGTAAGCAATTATGCCAATGCGAGCGGTGCTGCTAAAACTGCTGAAGCAAAATTCCATGAAACCCGTTACGACGTTGCAATGGCCGCAGCCGTAACCGGTTCAAAGGGGTATGCGGCTGTTAGCCTAAGCCAAAAACTAGGCGCTAGCTCTGAAAGCAAAATGCACATTGCCAATACAACTACGCACAGTGCTCTTAACTGGAAAACGCCTAACACCGTTGTTGCCTTTGCAGGTGGCTTAAACTTTAAGTCTAGCCAACTTTCATTCACCGCTGCTAACACAGGCGCTACATTTGATTTGAAAATGTCTTTCTAAGACAGGTTTAGATCCAACATTAAGGGCTTCCTTCGGGGAGCCTTTTTTTGTGGCCAAATTACAACATAAGGCGAAATTCCCCTTGCACCTTATTAATTGTCATTGCTTTTATTGCAAACGCCGCGTATTGCTTTGAGTGTAATAAATTGAGGGAAAATAAATGAAAAACAAAATTTTAAGTCTTGCTTTGGCTGGTTTAGCTACTACAGCAATGGTTGACGCAAAATCAAAAATGCAAGGTTTCCAAATCCGCGGTACAGTTGGTCTTCCAATGTACAGTGCGGCATTCAAATCAAACAAAATCGAAAAAGGTGTACCTGCGACAGGTGACGCCACTATTGGTGGTTTTGGTTTCGCCCGTTTTGGTGGTGAGCTTTCTTTAGCTTACATGCACGAAGTGTCTAATGGTTTCCACATTGGTGGCGGCATCAGCGCGGGTTGGCGCTATGGTTCGTTCACGGCTGGTTACACTGATAAAGATGCAGAGCTAGAAGTAGCAGCTACAGATGAGTTGCAACTTGTGTTCGACCGTGGCGGATTAAATGTTGGCCTTAACCTCGATATGGAATATGTAACACGCCAAATGAGTTTTGGTGGTGGTCTTGAGTTTGGTTGGGCACCAATGAGCAAAGAAGTAAAAGCTAACTTCAAACTTCACGAAGGTACTGAAAAAAAGTTTAAAGAGATTACTTTAACGACCGCTAAGCTTAAAAATGACAAGGGTGAAGATATTAGCTTCGCTAACGATCTTTACTTCGGTGGTAACTTCCGTTTCGGTTACTACATGACACAAAACGTACAAGTTTTAGCGCAAGTTAACGTTCGCTACTACCTGTGGAAAGGTCAATCAGAGAAAACTATTGGTGAGTTAGAGTATACTGCTTCGGGCGCAACTAACCCAACTATGCCCTATGCAGCACATGCAGCTAAAGACGCAAAAGCTAAAATTGATGGCGCTTTAGAAATCACGCCTTCAATTGGAGTACGTATGACATTCTAAGTTTTGTAACTACTACATTACTTTAAGTGTCTGCCCCCCTCGCGGGGGCATTTTTTGTGCTATCAAAAACCAACTCCCCCTTCGATCTAGCTCTTTGAGCCTGTTTCTAAGGGCTTATATCTCACCGCCCCTTTTGTTGCAGTTTCAGCACCTTATTCAAATCGGGGTGCTGAAGTCTTTCAAAGATGAGCGCGGCTTTGTTCAGGTAAACAGCCGCTTTTGGGGGATTCTCGTTAAGCAGACAAGACGCTCCTGTTTCTCAACGCGGTGGTGGGGGTGGCGGCGGAGAGTAAGCGTCTCTCCTTTTCATCAATCAATCTACACTGGGAATAGCTGAAGGGATCGTTGATGAAGGCGAACCTATACATATTACCTATTTGCGCAAGCGTTAATATATGGTAAACCCTAAACTAATGCGTTAAGTAAATGGAAATAGATATTAAAGACAAAATTCTCGATATTATAGAAGAGCACAAAGCCCGCGATATAAACGTGATTGACCTCCAGGGTAAATCCTCCATCGCTGACTACATGATTGTGGCCACTGGTACATCCAACCGACAGCTCAAAGCTATGGCTGACAAAATCGACATCGCTTTCAAAAAAGATTTTAAGGTCCGCATTGAAGGTGGCCGCGATGGCACAGGCTGGATATTGGTTGATGCCTTTGATGTGATCGTACACCTCTTTATGGAAGAGGTTCGCACCTTATATGATATCGAAAGCCTGTGGCAAGAAGAGTTTTTTACCAAAAGAGGATAACAAATTATGAGCACCCCGTTAGATGACAATATTCAAACACGCGCCCGTTTGGAAAAATTAGACGCGCTAAAACAACTTGGCGTTAATGTGTATCCTTCCAAGTTTGTTAAAGATAAGTCGGCAAAGCAAATAAAGGAAGAGTTTGCGCACCTCGAAAACGGAGAGAAATCTGGCGTCACGTTACGTTTTGCGGGCCGCATCATGGCCATGCGCAATAGTGGCATGTTTACCGACCTTATAGATGACACCGATAAAATGCAGGCTTTTTGTAAAGAGGGCACACTGAATGAAGATGGCTTGGCTATTTTGAAACAGCTCGACTTGGGTGACTTTATTGGTGTGATAGGTGAGGTGCGACGCACTCCTCGTGGTGAGCTTACCATCGATGCCCATGAAATCACTTTCCTCGCAAAGTCTTATTTGCCCATGCCAGAAAAGTACCACGGGCTTAGTGATACGGAAGCGCGCTATCGTCAACGTTATGTTGACTTTATCGCTAACGTAGAGTCCCGCGAGACGCTCCAAAAACGGGCGAAAATAACCTCAGCCATTCGTAATTTTTTGGAAGAGGAGGGTTACCTTGAGGTGGAAACGCCTATGTTGCACCCAATCCCCGGAGGCGCCATTGCTAAGCCGTTTGTAACCCACCATAACACTTTAGATATGGAGCTTTACTTGCGTATTGCACCTGAGCTTTATTTGAAGAAGCTTATTGTGGGGGGCGTGTCGGAAAAGCTGTTTGAAATGAACCGTTGCTTCCGTAATGAGGGTATCTCAACGCGCCATAACCCGGAGTTTACTTCCATTGAGATTTATGCCGCCTACCAAGACTTTGATGATATGATGAATATCACCGAAGCTATGGTGCGACATGCCGTGTCGAAAACCCTCGGGGAGGGCCCTTTTGTTTTTGGGGAGCAAGAGCTAGATGTGTTTAAGCCCTGGCCGCGTAAGTCCATGAACGATTTGGTGAAAGAAGCAACAGGCGTGAACTTTATGGACATCCACGCCGACGAAGAAGCACGTGATGCCGCTAAACAGCTGGGTGTTCATGTGGATAAAAGCTGGGGCTGGGGTAAGGCGATGGAAGCCGTTTTTGCTGAAAAGGCGGAGCACCTTCTTATTCAGCCAACCCATGTGACCCATCACCCTACGGAAATATCCCCGCTAGCTAAGCGCAGTGATTGGGACCCACGCGTGACAGATCGTTTTGAAAGTTACATGAACGGGTGGGAAATTGCCAACGGCTTTTCGGAGTTAAATGACCCTATTGATCAACGCCAACGTTTTGAACAGCAATCAGCTGCCAAAGATGCCGGTGATGACGAAGCCCACGAAACAGATGAGGATTTCCTTACAGCCCTAGACTATGGCATGCCACCCACTGGCGGCATGGGGCTGGGGATTGACCGGTTGGTGATGTTGCTAACCAACTCACACTCTATCCGCGAGGTCATTGCGTTTCCGACATTAAGGCCGCGCAAATAAGCCACAAACTTTCGTGCTAATTGTCGGAGGCGTTTACAAAAATAACGTATTCGTCTTCGGCCACATAGCCTAGCACTTTTCTTAATTCATCATCCAAGGCTGTTTTGCGTAGGTGATTTGGGTGTAGGGCGTCTATCTTTGTTTCTAATTTTTTTTGATAGATGCGCAGCTCTTGGCTTTTAGTCTCTGCCTTTTCAAGCTGCTCATCCAGTTCGAAATAGGCGAAAAGGTTTCGCTGCCCCGAAAATATGTAAAAGGTAAAGTAAAAAACCAGGCACAACAAAAACACGGCAAGAGGGAGCTGCCTAATGTGTTTGCTGTGCGTAATCTTAGCTATCATAATATTTACTCAGTTACATTTAAAATACTGGGTTTTGTATTTTTTTCAACTGTGTTCAAGGCCATTTAACATTTCATCCCCACCAGAGAAAGGCAGCCACGTTTTAATATGGTCATATATACGCTTGACATAAGGTTCGCCATCGAATTTAAATGTTACTTTTCCGGCATAGGTGTCGTTGCCTGACAAAGGAATGTTTCGTTTGAGCTTCGTGACGAGGGCTACCTCTCCGTTGGGTAGGTTTTTCATATTTAGTATTTGAAACGTAAAACAGGGGCAGGTCTTTTCAGCAGAATAGAAGCTCCCTCTTTGGCCAATACGCGCGTTGGCTGCTTGGTGTTTTGGAACGATGAGCATTAATGTGGGCGAGGCGTGGGGTTGAGAGGTAAGTGTGGGGTGGGCCGTAAGGTCTTGGTTAAGAGCCCTAACTTCCCCATCAAACATTATATGCTTCTTCCAGGGAATGGTGACGATCAAGACGGCGGAAAGCAGTGTGACCGCTGCCTGTAAGGAGAGTTTATTATTCTTCATTAATTACTCCTAAGCTTTATGTAAGTATATCATTTTATGCACAACTGTCAACCAAATATTAACTTTCCTGTAGGGCGCTAATTAATTTTTATCAACTATAAGGGGAAATG
>JAUIKZ010000023.1 GCA_030433125.1 Alphaproteobacteria bacterium | reverse complement strand
GCAAAATCGAAGGGAAAGGGCGACCTTGACGCTACACCGCTTTGGGCTATCTTGTAACAAAGCAAAAAAAGCGAATAGCCACACTGGCTTATCTTTACCCTTTCAGCTCCCGTCCCTTGATGTCATACATCACCGGCGGGGCTACAGGCTTTCCGTTTTCATGCTTGGTGATCTTACGCACCTGCCCGTTTTCGTAATACTCCACCACACCTCCATGAAGTCTGCCCTTTTCGTAATGCTCTTTCATCATAGGTTTTCCGGATTGATAATAGGTAACAGCCTCGCCATGTTGTTTATCTTCTGCATAATGAATGGTCTTGGCAATCTTAGGTGCGTCCTCCGGGTTTTGCTGTGGGTAAAAGAAATGGGCCGGGCCATGCTTTTTGTTGGCTTTGTAATGTATCTTTGATTGCAGCTCCCCATTTTCAGTATATTGGGTCATGAGCCCCTCTAGCTTTTCATCCTTATATTGAGAGCGCAACAAGGGCGAGCCATTTTCATTGAGCTGTATGAGTAACCCATTACGCTTACCATTGCGATAATTTTCAATGAGCGTTAATTGCCCCTCTTCGGTATAATACCGCTTTTCCCCATGCACCACACCCTTTACATAAGGTATCTTTTCCACCAGCTGGCCATTTTCAAAAATCTTCATCTCACCATGAAGTTTCCCATTTTTGTAATGCTGAATTTGTACCGGCACTTTTTGAGTGGTGGCCATAATAAATTCCCCATCCCGGGGCGGCACCTCAGGAATGGTGATGATGTCATCTTCATCAAATAGGTTGTCGAGGCTCGCAAGCTTTTCATCCACCTCTTTTGGGAACTCGAACGCGATAGGGTCGATGTTCATAGGCTTGATTTTATCGGGCATCCCCACCTCACGGTTCAAGGGAATGTTCTGCGACGACACAGGCCCACGGTCTTTCACCGCTTCCGGAAAGAGTTTTTTAAACTTATCCGCCAACAACATTTTGCGGTTAACTTGTACGCGTTCTTGCTTCATGGCTGTTCCTTTTTTAATTTATTTTCACCATGGCGCCCTTGACCATGGCAATGCCACCGGCTTCAAACTTACCAATACCACTGGCTTTCAGGCCCAACATACCCGAAGCCTGGGCGTTTAACATGGCGGCCTTCAGCCCCAGTTTGGCCCCCGCTTGAATGTTCACATTCGCCCCGCCTTTCAAGGTGGCCCCCACACCGCCTTGGGCTACCACGTTTTTCCCGGCCTTCAGGTTGATATTGACACCAGCTTGCAGGTTCAGGGTTTTCGCCGCTTTCATGGTAATATCCATAGTGGATGTCACATTCACAGGCCCCACCACCTTTAAATTAACCGGGCCTTTAACTGTAATTTTGGCAGCCCCCGTTATGTTCGTGGTGCTGTTCCCTAGAATATCCTGCGTCACCGGCCCCTTCGCGCTGAATTTATAGGGACCAATAAAGTTATAAACTGCCTGGCCAGTGACTTCTACCATGCGGCGGCCTTTCACGTCGATTTCTTGCTTTCCTTTGTTAATAGAGAAGGAGTGCGACCCCAACATAATATTTTCCTCAATCATACCCGTTAAGATGGTTGTGGAAAGGGTCCCCATGGAGACGGTTGTGTCTTTCATGCCTTTTTCCAGGAAGTACATATCCATGGCCATACCGTGCCCCGCGTTAAGCGTCACATCACGATCCCCGGCGTCAATGGTGAGGGTTTTGTTTCCGTTTGCAATAAAGGTGTCATCACATTTTTCAATTGTTTTGCAATAACAGCCATCGATGGTTAAGCAATTATCATAAGCCACGGTGGTGGCCTCTCCGCCTTCAACAAAGGTTTCACGGTTCCCCATTATACTCACCATCTGGTCTTGTTCTACGGTATAAAAGTCCTTACCGGTGACAGTCAATTCATGGTCACCCCCAACGGTGGTGCACATGTAATCTTTTACATTAATAAACATGTCTTTTTGGGCTTCTAAAAAGAATTCTTCCGCGCCTTCATTATCTGCAAACCGAATAATGTTTGCGCCATTGCCCCCCTGCGACACACTTTGAAACCCCGACACAAAAGGGTTAAGGTCTGCGGGGACTGGCACATCATCCCCCTCAAAATCAATCTGCGCTCCCCCACCATAAAAGGGTGGCATGTTCTCTCGGTTGTAAACAGTGCCCGTTATAATAGGTTGGTCTGGGTCACCGTTTAAAAAGGAGATGATTACCTCTTGCCCCACACGGGGCACAAAGGCGGCGCCCCAACCGTTACCCGCCATCAGTTGTGACACCCGTACCCAACAAGCATTTTTTAGCTGATTTTCTACAGCTGTCATGCCTTGGCCCTCTTCCGCTGGCGGTATGTCAGCATATTCGCCCTCTATCACCTGGCGCGCGGAAGGTGGGGCCATGGGTCGGCCCCGGTTTTTAGGCTTGCGATCAGGTGGTTTGGGGCGAAACGCCTCCATAAAGCCGTCTACAAACTCGGGAGGCAGAGCTGGTTCTTCTGCAACAAAAGGAGCCGGCGCCCCTGCCTCAAAGCCCCCCCCAGCAGAGAGCTCATTGGTGCTTAGCTCATCTACGGCTAACTCGTTGGTGGCCAACTCATGCGTCGAAAGTTCATCACTAGGGTGTGGGGCATATGAGGGGGAGTGATGAAACGCCTGCTCCACATAAGCATAGCTTTCTTGCGTTTCGGCATAAGAGGTTTCAACGTAAAGCTCTTCCCCATAGGGGTCATATTCCGAGTCATCGTAAAAGGGTTCATAGGGCTCATAGAGCTCATGGTATTCGTCTACATAGGCTTGTTGATACGGTTCCTCGTAATGCTCCGGCTCCGCATATTCATCCTCAGTATAAGAGTCTTCTACATACGGGTCTTTATATGGGTCATCACGCCATTTTGCCATTACTATTCCTCCCCATCATCATACATGTGGTTGGCGGGGGCCTCTTCCGCCTCCGGAGCTAAATCTGGGTCCCAGTCTATAGGCAGGCCAGAGTTTTTTACAGCCGTGACACTGTCTTCGCCGTGTTCCTGCATACGTTTGCGCACCACATCCACCGCGCCCGCTTGATCACTAATGTGAGGGGTGCCACTGGCCGCAAACCCTTCTAGCACATCACCCCCGTTGGCAACCGTTTCATTAAAACGCACTGCTTGCCCAGCAGCCTCACTTATTTTGGGGATATCGCATTCTGCCATGGCTTCCAGGTTATCGACGCCTTTGTTTTTTTCTATAGAATAATTATCCGCCAGCTGCGCGGCATTGCTCACCCCCGGAACGCCAGAGGCCCCCAGCGCGCCTATAAAATCATCGCCCTTATCAAGGGCGTATTTAAAGTCGTTCGCCAGATAGGCGGCTTCACTCACACCGGGCAGCCCCGCGGCGCCTACAACCCCCAAAAAGCCATCGCCATTTTCAAGGCTTACCTGTACATCCGAAGCCTTATAAGCCCAGCTCGACCCCGGCAGCCCAGACCCCCCTAACGCTAGCAAGGGGTCTTGCCCTTCTGCAATGGCTTGACCTGCGTAGGCAACATTTGCGGCTTCCCCCACACCGGGGATGGTAGAGTTGCCTAGCGCTGTTAAGGGGTCTTGGCCCTCGGCTAAATCTTGCACGGTCATTAAAACATCGCCGTCGGTTAGAAAGTTTGGCATACGTGAGCCCCCCATCATTTCCAGCGGGCCCATAGCTGCCATATCTAAGAGGCCAGAACTGCTCACAACACATTCGCCGCAAGCAAAGCGGGGGTCGTATTCGTCTTCTGGCGGAAACTCTCCGGGAGGAAAACCGTCGCCTATAAACTCACCTTCTGCGGGTGGCAGGGGCTCTTCGTCATAGCCATTGTCCTCAAAGCCCCCTTCCTCTTCCACATAGGGGGCTTCCGCATAGGGTTCCTCATAATAGTCATCGCTAGCCATATTATTATCCTTATTATCGACTAAGCTGTGTGTTAAAAAAGCCTACCCCAAATTGAGATATTCAATTTTTACAATTTCATTAAACAACGCATAAAATTGGTGCACCATATTAAGGCGCGTGTTTTTGGTTTTGTCATCCTCAGCCATAATGGTGGTAACCTCTAAATACCCCTCCATAAACCTTGCGGCTGGCACAAACTGCTGAAGGTCTTCTTGCACTGTTTCCGCATTATCTAATGTTGAGGCGAGGTTTTGGATCACCTTCAGGCACTCTTTATCTTTTTCATCCGTGGCCTGCTTTAGGGCGTTGGCATTGGCTGAAAAGGCCCCCGGCAGAATGTTCCGGCAGCGTTTCACCACCCCCAACACTTGAGCCCCCTCTGGGGAGGCCAAAAACGCCTGCACATGCCTTGTGTTCATCATGGCTTCATACACTGTGATGCCCTTTAAGCTTTTATGTGTGACCGCTCTCACAAGCTCAACCGGCATGCCCGCGTCTTTTTGCATTTGCTCAAAGCGTGTATATATAAAGGCTAACAGCTCTTCTTGCAGGGTGTTTGAGGTGAGCTCTAGTTGATTTTTGTATACCGTTAAGGCTGCTCGAATCATAACATCAAGAGTGATATCAAATTTGTATTCCTGCAGAATTCTTAATAAGCCCAGGGCCGCCCGCCGCAAGCTATAAGGGTCACGCGAGCCGGTGGGTTTTTCATCCACCAAATAAAAGCCCACAAGGGTGTCAACCTTATCGGCTAAGGCTAACACAACCCCCAGTAATGACACGGGCAAGATGTCATCTACCCCTTGTGGTTTATAATGTTCGCTTATGGCTTTTGCCACAATGGGGTCTGCCTTTTCGTGCTGCGCCAGATAAGAGCCAATCAGGCCCTGTAGGTTGGGGAACTCTGACACAACGCCAGAGGTCAGGTCGCCTTTACACATGCGAGCAGCTAGCTCCACTTCCGCGGGGGCACAAGCTGAAAGCTCTTCATTAATAGCTTTACCCAAGGCTGCCAAACGATCTGCTTTTTGTTGAAGGGTGCCTAGGCCTTTATGGTAGTGCGCCTGCGCTAAGCGGTTATAATAGCAGTCGCCTTCCTCACTATACAACGGACGCGACTGATCTTCCTCCCAATAAAAGCTGCCATCAGACAAGCGGGCATCAAGCACTTTTTCGTTGCCACTAATAACTTCGGAGGCGTTGTCATCAAGGTGTGATGCAAGATTATTTGCGGCAAACCCAAACATGGGCAAGAGGCATCCCGAAGGATTGTAAATGGGGAAGTAGCGTTGTTGTTGCTCCATAGCGGACACCAATAGCTCTTGGGGCAACTCCATATACTGAATGGGAATATGCCCTTCTAATACGACAGGGTATTCTGTGAGGCCCACCACCTCATCAAGCAAATACTCTGGCACCGTATTAGAGGCATTATGCTCCGCCAACAAGGCCCCTAGCTCTTTGAGAATTTTGGCCCGGCGCTGGGGGCGGAAAAGCACTTTGTGGTTGTTAAGTGTCTCTTTATAAGAGGCGAAGTCACTCACAATCACCTGGTCTCCATCTAACACACGGTGACCTAAGGTGGAGTTTCGAAGAGGGATGCCCATAATGTTTTTGCCCACAAGTGGTTCACCATTAAGGCTTAATATAAGCTGGCGTACAGGTCGCACCCATTTGAAATCCGCTTGGTCCCATTTCATGGATTTGGGCCAGCTAAAGTTCTGCAACACATATTCCAAAAGCTGTTCTGCCATGTGCTCCAAGCTCAACCCCAACACATGTTTAGTGTAAAACAAGAAGGTGCCCTTTGGGGTTTCGCGCACCTCGCAATCCTCACGTGTGATGTTGTTTGCGTTTAAGAAGCCTGCTACCGCTTTGTCGGGGGCATCCACTTTTGGCCCGCGGGTTTCGACCGCCTCATCGGGTTGTTTATAGGGAAGGTCAGTAATATGGGCCGCAAGGCGCCGCGGCGTAGAGACCACTTCTTCCACCTTAAAACTAACATTAAGCCCACAAAAATAGGTCTCAATAAGTTTAGCAAGTTGTGTTTCAGCCGCTGCCTGCATGCGGGCGGGCACTTCTTCTTGGTAGATTTCAAAAAATAACGTGTTCATAAAGCCCCCTATTTATATTTTGCCACTGTATGGGCTACATAGTTGTTACAACAAAGTTTGGCTAAGGTGCGCACCCGCAGAATATAAGCTGCCCGCTCAGTGACACTGATGGCACCCCGGGCATCAAGCAAGTTAAAGATATGGCTGGCTTTTATGCATTGCTCATAGGCTGGCAGTGATAGCTCGCGTTCACACAACCGCAGGGCTTCGGCTTCGATGCGGTCAAATTGGGTGAAAAGCGTTTTAACATCCGCTTCATCAAAATTATAGTGTGAGGCTTCCACTTCATTGGCTTTGTAGAGGTCTCCCCAGGTGATTTTTTCGGGGCCTTCTTTGCCGTTCCAGTTAATGTCTAGAATGCTATCTACATTTTGCAAAATCATGGCGATACGCTCTAAGCCATAGGCATACTCAACGGAGGTTAGTTCGCAGTCCACCCCCCCCACTTGTTGAAAATAGGTGTATTGCGTTACTTCCATGCCGTTACACCACACTTCCCAACCTAGGCCCCAGGCCCCGAGTGTGGGGCTTTCCCAGTCATCTTCTACAAAACGAATATCGTAGCGTGCAGGGTCAAGCCCAATATACTTATAACTCTCAAGTAACAGGTCTTGGGCCTCGGCTGGCGCGGGCTTTAGCAACACCTGAAATTGGTGAAAACGTTGGACGCGGTTTGGGTTTTCCCCATAGCGGCCGTCGCCCGGGCGGCGACAGGGTTGCACATGGGCTACCTTTGTAGGAATCGGTCCGAGTGAACGTAGCGTGGTGTCGGGGTGGAAGGTGCCGGCCCCCATCTCCATATCATAGGGCGTGACCACGGCACAGCCATGTTGACCCCAAAATTCTTGTAGCCTAAAAACAAGCTCTTGAAAATGCATTGTATTGTCCTTGATCTAATAATTACGAAAATTTAACACTAATTGAGCATCAGTGACAAGCGGAATGGACGGGTTGTCAGAGGTTATTTAAGAAGAATGGTGTTGACGACCTTAAATGCGCCAACACCTCCCCCCGCCCATTGGGCTCGGGGTTCATTCTAATTATTCATTGCCATAAAGAACTCGGAGTTGTTCTTTGTGTGGCGTAACTTGTCGGTGAGGAACTCCATGGCCTCCACAGTGCCCATGGGGTTGAGTACACGACGCAACACCCACATTTTTGTGAGCGTGGCTTTATCCACCAATAGCTCTTCCTTACGTGTGCCTGAGCGTGTAATATCAATAGCGGGGAAAATACGCTTGTCGCTCACACGGCGGTCCAAAATAAGCTCAGAGTTACCGGTGCCTTTAAATTCCTCGAAAATAACCTCATCCATACGAGAACCTGTTTCCACCAACGCCGTGGCAATAATGGTGAGAGACCCGCCTTCCTCAACGTTACGAGCTGCCCCAAAAAAGCGCTTCGGGCGCTGTAAGGCATTGGCATCTACACCACCGGTGAGGATTTTACCTGAAGAGGGCACCACGGTGTTATAGGCGCGCGCCAAGCGGGTGATGGAATCCAATAAGATCACCACATCCTTTTTATGCTCCACCAAGCGCTTGGCCTTTTCGATCACCATCTCGGCCACTTGTACATGCCGTTGAGCGGGCTCATCAAAGGTTGAACTTACCACCTCCCCTTTTACTGAGCGTGCCATGTCTGTTACCTCTTCCGGGCGTTCGTCTATCAGGAGGACAATCAAAACCGTGTCAGGATAGTTTTCGGTAATGGCATGGGCGATGTTTTGCAGCATGACCGTTTTACCCGTGCGAGGTGGTGCAACAATTAAGGCACGCTGGCCTTTACCTAGTGGGGCAATAAGGTCAATAATACGGGTGGATAAGTCTTTTTGGCCATTGGGCATTTGCCGTGCCACGGACTCGAAGTTAAGGTGTTTATCAGGGTAAAGAGGTGTGAGGTTATCAAAGTTCACACGGTGTTTCACTTTGTCGGGTTTTCCCCCGTTCACGGTTTTTACTTTAGTGAGGGCAAAATAGCGCTCTCCTTCTTTTGGCGCGCGAATCTCCCCTTCCAGTGTGTCGCCCGTGCGTAGCGCTAATTTACGCACCTGACTGGGCGAAACATATATATCATCTGGTCCCGCAGAATAGTTTGCCTCGGGGGACCGCAAAAAACCAAAACCGTCTTGCAAAACTTCTAAAACCCCAGCACCGTATATGGCTATCTTCTTTTCTGCCACCTTTTTAAGAATGGCAAAGATAAGCTCTTGTTTCCGAAAGGTCGCCGCGTTTTCCACATCTAGGTCTTCTGCCATCTCTAATAGTTCAGATACAGGCTTGTATTTTAGCTCTTCTAAGTTCATGTTCGTTCCGTATTTAACCTTAATTTCTAATGAATTTCTTCGAGATTTAATTTGCTGTTATATTACAGAGATTTTCGTCATTCACTGACTATCCTAAGCATAGTAAAACAAATTCTGTTTTGCAAGCATATTTTTCCAAAAATAGCCGCTTTTCGTACCGTCACTCAAGAAAGTGCCTTACTCTTCGGTTGCTTCTTCGTTAATTTTATTTTTAATGAAGTAGGTAATGAAGAAACAAAGAGCCAAGGCAATGAGGTGTGTTGATAAGGCAAACGCAAAGTCAGCTTCGGCGTAGGCTGGTTTCCCCTCAGGCGAAAGAGCTCCGGCTCTATTCATCCACGAGAGGTCTAGGAGGTATCCAACACCCTGTTGGAAAATAAAACCACTTAGCATACAACACATGTTAACAAACCCCACGATGGCACCAGTGTATTCTGGCGAGGCATTGGCGAAGGCCGCATTAAATTTAAGTGCCTGCCCGCCTAGCAACAGCCCTAACATAACCAGCAGGGCTTCAACCAAATAAAAATTAGGCAGCTTAAACCAAATAAGAATAGAGAGCACCGGCAATTGGGCCACACTTACAATACGGAAAATAATCCGATAGTTTGGGGTGATAGATGCGATATACCCAAAAATAGTAGACCCCACTGCCAAGCCAATATAAATAAGAGAGTTGGCTTCGGCGGCTTCATTACTGTTGGCAGGATACATGGTTTCTAAAAAAGTTACGCCCCATGTATCCGCGATAACAGATAATGGCATGTAAATTAAAAATGCAAAGGCCGCGATCAATATAATCTGGGGGTTCACAATAATTTTGCGAAGCCCTATAAATAGAGACTTAAAATCACTTGCAGTGCTGTTACTGTCTGCCTCCACTTTGCGGTCGCGCAGGAATAAAAAGGCTAGCACACTTAGTCCAAAACCGATAACGGCTAGCCAAAAATATAACACCTTCCAGCTATGTAACTTAGTCAAGCTCTGGAAGGGCTTGTTTCCCAAAATAGAGCCCAGCGCCCCTGCTACAACCGTAAAGCCCGCAAAGATAGGTGTAAGCCTTACACTAAACCACATGGTAATAATTTTCATGGTGCCAATAAAGGCTCCAGACGCCCCTATGCCTATTAATAGGCGCGCCAAGAGCAACAAAGGCCAGGTTGGCGAAATCGAAAATATAAACGAACCACTGGCACAAAACATGATTGAGGCCGCCATTAGCTTGCGCGCACCATGGCGGTCGAGCAACACGCCAATGGGGATTTGCATGAGCGCATACCCCCCATAAAAGAAAGATGAAATGGCGCCATAGTGTGAGGCTGATATTCCGAATGTAGAAATCAAGTCATCAAAAATAACAGATGGCGAGACTTTTAATATGGATTGGTAGAGGTAAAACACTCCTCCGATAAGCCAAAAAAAGACTATTTTTTGTAAAGGCGCTTGCGTTTTTGGCGTTGTGGTTTCTTCCACGGAAGCGCTGCTGCTATTTTCTGCCATCTATTCTTACCTTAATTTAATATATTAAAAGGGGCCGAAGCCCCTTGTTTTAATACCATATTGCCCAAGCATTACAAAGTCTTTTTGCTTTTAATAAAATACACCATTCCAAGTGCTAGAAGCATGCCAATTGGCATCATGTACATAGCGTTTTGGTGGGCATCGGCCATAAATACTTCTTGGCCATCAATCAATTTACTCGGGTGAAGCTTTAAAATGGCCGAGTAGATTTTAAGGCAAATAGGGGTACTGACCATAGTGATCGTATTCACCAGCCCTACAACAGTGGCGTTCAGAGTGGGGTTTGCATTCAAGCATGCCAATGTGAAGGTCATGTTAATGGCACCCAGTGTAAAACCCATAGCAATTAACGATATATGCCCCACATACACACCACCTGGTAACGCATTTCCGTGTATAAACAACAATATATTCACAAACAGTGAAATGGCGATAAATACTAGCAACCCTTTAGGCGTGTCATATTTTGTGGTGTACCACCCAAAGAATATAGAGCCTAAGATTAAGCCAATATATATGTCAGTTGGTTGAAAAGCGTCTTTTCCATATACTGGGTCAATGAAGGTACTGCCAATATTGTCACCGATTAAACCCAGCGGTAAGTATGCGAAGAAAGCGAATATGGATATATAAATAATTTGGGAGTTGGTCATGATCTTAGCGATCTGTGCCATAAGTGACTCTTTCGGTCCTTCAACCTCATCCACTTTAGCTTCCATTGTGGCGTCTTCAGCGCGGGTGTCGGGCTTGTCTTTTAGGAACATCACACACATAGCCACCACACCACCAAAGAACGCAAAGTAAAGCATAAGGTCTTGCCAGTGAATTATTTGAGCCGCAAGTTTTAATGGTTTACTAGTCCCTACTGCACCAGAGGCGCCAAGCAATACTGTCATGGAAAGAATCATGGTCATCTGGCTTTTGGGGAACCAGTTGGCCGCAATTTTGGCAGCACACACAAAGGAAAAGGCCGAGCCTATTCCTGTCAGGAAGCGACCCAAATATGCTATGGAGTAGTTGTCTGTAACAGCAAATAAATAGGTCCCCACCGCACAAAACCCAACAGCAATCAGCAAGGTTAATTTTGGGCCAAGTTTATCGGTTACAATACCAGAGGGGATTTGAAACAAGGCATAGCCCCAAGGCGCAGCGGGCGTTAAGCTAAGAAAGCTGGCGGAATCAAGACCAAGGGTGGCCATCACACCATCTTTAAGGTTGTTCAAAACCACCCTTAAAATAAATTGGTAGATAAAAAATGTAGCAGCGATCCCCCAAGCCACCCAGGCCATTGCACCGTGGCCGGACATCTTGGGGGTTGGTCTACTAACTTCTAATTTTGTGTTGGCATCTACATTTAATTTTGTCATAGTGTTTCTCTTATTTAACAACGAGCTTACTAAACTTCCTCTCAGCCTTCAAGAGCAAATAACAGACGCGCATTTCTGCAAAGCTTACGAATGCATTCAGGCACTAA
This sequence comes from Alphaproteobacteria bacterium, assembly GCA_030433125.1. GTDB lineage: Bacteria > Pseudomonadota > Alphaproteobacteria > UBA6184 > UBA6184 > JAUIKZ01. The sequence continues at coordinate 4,620 of JAUIKZ010000023.1, read as the reverse complement.
AGTAGCGTAACCAGACCCTCAGGGCATCACTTCTTTTCTAAAAACAACAGCCGTGCCCGCCCCACTTTTTTTTCTTTCAACAGCGTGAAACGATGAAAAGGCATTTCTTTTTTATCAGTCTCTATAATAATAATGGCGCCCTCTGCCAAGGGCAGGTTCAGCTGCAATAGCTCTTCCGCTAGGGTGCTATTGTAAGGTGGGTCAAGAAACAAAATATCAACAGGGTTTAAGGTGGGTAAATGCAGCAGCGAATCTCCTAAAATAACGTGCGAACGTGCGTCACTTACCAGGCTTACGTTACGTTTTAAGTAATTATAAACAACAGGATTATGTTCAATAAATGTGGCAGCAGCCGCCCCCCGTGATAAAGCCTCTAAGCCAAAGGCGCCACTTCCCGCAAAGGCGTCCACCACATGCGCCCCCTGCAAAGAGCGCATGCTGAGCAAGCTACTAAACAAGCATTCACGCACCCTGTCTAAGGTAGGACGGGTGAGGGCCTCTGGTGGACTAAGGAGCTTTTTACCGCGGTGTTTGCCGCTAATGATTCGTAGCATCTTTCACGAGCTGCTTTACTTTGTTTTCATCCGCCTCAATAGCCGTATTCCGTGTGAGTTTCCCCAATTTAAAAGGGCCATACCTCACCCTCACCAGGCGGTTTACTTTCATACCCATATACTCCACAAAATGCCGGATCTCACGGTTTTTCCCTTCCGTAAGGGTGAATTGCAGCCAGTGGTTGTTTTCATAGTGGCGCAACACTTTTATGGTGCACGGGGCGTAGTGAATGCCCTCTAGGGTAATGCCCTGTTGCACATCATGCAGCTTATCTGCATCAAACGCACCGAAGCATTTCACCTCATAGGTGCGGGCTATTTTTGAGGCGGGGTGCTCCATATAGTTAGCCAGGGGCTTGTGGTTTGTGAGCAGCAACAGCCCCTCCGTGTTCATGTCAAGGCGGCCGATGCTAATGATATGCTCTTTCCCGGCCAGCTGAGGGAGTTGCTCATACACGGTTTGACGGCCTTCTGGGTCTTTGTGGCTGGTGATCACGCCCCGGGGTTTGTGATAAAGCCACACCTTGGGTTGGGTGTTGTTTAACGCCAAAGGCTGCCCTTTGAATGTGACCGTATCCGCATCGGCCACGTCTAAAGCCGGGGTATTAATCGTGTGACCATTTACGGTCACGTGCCCGGCCGCAATGTGCCGTTCTGCTTCCCGGCGCGACGCCACCCCACAATGGGCTAAATATTTCGCAATGCGCATGGGGGGTTAGGTCTCAGTGGTTTCTTCAATAGCTGCGCCTTGGTCATCCGCCTCGTTAGCGCCTTCTTTGTTTTGAGGCTGCTCACCTTCTTCCGTAGTGGTGGTTTCAATTTGCTCCATTGTTTTATCGAGCATGTTGCTGACTGAATTTTTAACACCTGCTGGAATGTGCTTGATCACCCACTCTACTGTTGGCTGTGCCATGGCTCCCACCTTTGATTCTTTAATGAGAGGGATTTCCATTTGCCCCGCAATAAGTTGAGATAAAATATAAAAGCTAACAAATACAAGGGTAAAGCCACGAACCGCACCATACACCAACCCCAAAAAGCGGTCCAGGCCGCCGAGGGGGCTTGCCTTAATGAGCTTAGCAATAAAGCGGCTTAACAGTGTGAACAGCAACAAGCTAACAATTAAGATACCTACCACCGAAATGGACGTGGCCAGCCAGCGGGTGGAAATATAATTTGTTAGCACATCCCGTGCCGGCTCCCACCACATAAGCGTTAAGGCCGCCGCCGCCAACCAGCCCAGGATGCCAAAAATCTCACGGGTGCCGCCCCGCATCACACCAATCACCATAGAAAGCAGGATAATACCGCTTAAAATTATGTCTAAAATATTCATCATCGCCTCATACTGTTGTTAGCTCTTTTACATGATTTATTATATTAACACGAATATCGTCACTCACCTTAATTTTTTCTTTGGTGGGGGGGAGGATAATATGCTTAAAGCCCAGCTTTATCGCTTCGCGCACCCGTTGTTCCATAAAGGCTACCGGCCTCACTTCGCCGCCCAAACCAATCTCACCGAGTGCCACCAGGTGTTGGCAGGGTGTTTCGTTGTAAGAAGAGATCAACGCCAGCGCCACGGCCATGTCTGCAGCAGGGTCTGTAATTTTTAAGCCCCCGGCAATATTTAAGTAGATGTCGTTAAAACCGATGTTAATGCGGCCCCGCGCCTCTAGAACCGCAAGGATCATCGATAAACGGTTTGGGTCCCACCCCACCACGGTGCGCTTGGGTGTGGCGTAATTAGACTTAGTCACCAACGACTGCACCTCACACAACAAGGGCCGCGTGCCCTCCATGGCGCCATAAATAACGGAACCCGGCACACTGTCATCGTGTTGCATAATAAAATTAGCGGAAGGGTTGGTGACTTCCACCAGCCCTTTGGTGGCCATCTCAAAAATGCCCAACTCATTGGCGGGGCCAAAACGGTTTTTAATAGCGCGCAAAATGCGGAAATGATTTGTATTGTCCCCATCAAAATACAGCACCGTGTCCACCATGTGCTCCAACACTTTGGGGCCGGCGATGTTTCCTTCTTTTGTGACATGCCCCACCAACAGCAAGGCGATGTTACGTTTTTTGGCCAGCATAATAAGTTCCGAGGCGCTTGTGCGCACCTGCGCCACACTACCCGGCGCTGACTCGATGTGGGTGCAAAACATGGTTTGAATAGAGTCAATCACCAACACCTGGACTTCCGGGGTTTGGTTAATGGTTTTGATAATATCATCTACTTTATTTTCAGAGGCCAGCTGTATGGGGGCTTTCGACACATTTAAACGTTTCGCCCGCAGTTTAATTTGATCGGTAGACTCCTCCCCTGAAATATAAAACACATTATGTTGCTGTGCCAATTGCGCCAGAAGTTGTAAGAGCAAGGTGGATTTTCCGATGCCCGGGTCGCCCCCAATAAGCACAGCTGAGCCCGGCACGATACCGCCGCCACACACCCGGTCAAACTCGTTAATGTCGGTCATTAGCCGGGGTACGGGCTTTGTTTCCGTATCAAGCGATTCAAATTTAATGCGGTTGCCCTTACCGTGCTGCACCCCTTTGGGGATAACAGCCGCCACGGTTTCTTCTACAAGCGTATTCCACTCTTGGCAGGCTTCGCATTTACCCGCCCATTTGGGGTAAACCGTTCCGCAATGTTGGCATACATATTGTGTTTTTTGTTTCAATCTACGCCTCTTTTGTTAGCGGTCCGTCGAGCTCTCCATGAATAAACTGGTGCACACTCGCCTGATTAGTTTGTTGCATCTCGTCATAGGTGCCGCACCATTCGATAGCACCGTTTAGCAACAGCCCTACCCTATCCGCCACCTGCTTCACACAGCGCATATCATGGGTAATGGTGAGGGTTGTAATCCCTAGGTCTTTTTGAAGGTCGGCAATGATTTGGCTGATGAGCGAGGTCATAATAGGATCAAGGCCCGTGGTGGGCTCATCAAACAGCAAAATTTCCGGCTCCATAATAATGCCCCGTGCAAAGGCCACACGTTTTTGCATCCCCCCAGAAAGTTCACTGGGGTAAAGATCCATCACATTCGCCGCCAAGCCTACTTTCTGAAGCGCGTCCCCCGCTTTGCTGCGGGCTTCACGCGGCTTTACCCCCTGGCCATTTATAAGCCCAAAAGCCACGTTTTCCCATATTGTTAAACTATCAAACAAGGCGCCGCCTTGAAACACGATAGACACTTTCTTCAAAAACTCTTGGCGCACTTTAGTGGGGCCATGGGTGACATCTATGTCATCCACCAGCACCCTGCCCGCGTCTAGCTCTAAAAAGCCCAACATAATTTTCAGAAGCACCGACTTCCCACACCCCGAAGGGCCGATGATCACAAAAGCTTCCTTATCGTAAATATCGAGATTGAGGTTTTGCAGAACGCGTTTTTCTCCAAATGATTTTTTAATGCCTTGGAATGATATTTTAGGCGCTTGGGATGACTCCATGTTACTGCCCCTTTCCTTTCATATTGATATTTATACCATGAACATTTCTTGTTTTAAGAAACGTTTTTACTGCGTCTCGTTGTTTAGCATTTTTAAACGGCCCGATCACCAAGCGATAGGGGAACTTTTTGTTATTCGCCAGGTCTTCAATAAATACGTCCAACGCCTTATAGCCGCCTACTCGCAAAAGCCCTTTAATGCGTTTTGATTCTTGTTGAGCACCTGATAGCTTTTGGAAAGACCCTACTTGCACCGCCGTTTGATTTACCGTAACAGGCGTGGCTTTTATGTTTTCTTTTTGCGTTTGCTGTTTAAGTTGTGAGGTAGGCTTTTTCGTCTCAACATTTCCCCTTTTCACTGCGCTTTGCTGAGTAGATTCACACGGGCTCACCTCTTTGTGGAAAACGTTGGCTTCCACCGGGGCGTCAATGTGAATAATCTCAATTTCATCTTTTGGAGCGGGTGGGATATATGGTTCTTCCTCTTTTTCACAAGGCGCTGCCGGCGTGGGGGTGGGCTCCTCTTCCACCAAAGAAATGCCATTCAGATCTTTAAGCTGGTCATGTTGATCTTTTAACACCAATCTATTTTGATAAGGAATTTG
>JAUIKZ010000022.1 GCA_030433125.1 Alphaproteobacteria bacterium | reverse complement strand
AACTTGTTTCAGGGTTTCGCGCCATAATCCCTCCTGTTAATGGCCTTGAAGAAACGGGCCCTTTTAGCGGGGTCACACCCTGCGTGAATGACATTAGTGGGAGGGGCAAAAACAGTTTTCATGAGGTGGCTCTGAGGCTGGCCTGAAGCAGCTATTGATTTTAAGGCGCGTTCGTAATACTAATAAGTAAATTTAGAGTTAATCTTATGCCAAAAGTTGTGTTTATCGAAAAAGATGGTAACCGAAAAGAAGTCGAGGCCCCCGAGGGGATTTCCTTGTTAGAGGTGGCGCATCAAAACCACATCGACCTTGAGGGGGCGTGTGAAGGTTCCTTGGCTTGTTCCACCTGCCATGTTATTGTAGGCGAAAAGTGGTTTTCAAAACTCGAGCCTGCCGAAGAAGAGGAAGAGGATATGTTGGATTTGGCCTTTGGGCTTACCCACACGTCACGCCTGGGGTGCCAAATTTTTGTTACCGAAGATCTAGACGGCATTGAGGTGGCCTTACCCAGTGCCACCCGCAATATGATGGTTGAATAAACTAAAGGCTTAAATTTGGCTGCCACAAAAACCACCCCTATGATGGCTCAGTATCTTGATTTAAAAAGTCAGCATGCTGAGCATTTGCTTTTTTTCCGCTTGGGCGATTTTTATGAGCTTTTTTTTGAAGACGCTCAAAAGGCGGCGAAAGCATTGGATATCGCCCTTACTAAAAGAGGCGAGCATGCGGGCGAACCTATCCCCATGTGTGGGGTGCCTGTGCACGCTTACGAAAATTACCTGGTGCGCCTGATCAAGGCGGGCTTTTCGGTAGCTATATGTGAGCAAACAGAAACACCCGAGCAGGCCAAAAAACGTGGAGCGAGCGCTATCGTGAAACGCGAGGTGGTGCGCATTATCACCCCGGGCACTATCACCGAAACCTCCCTGCTGAGCCACCAAGATGCCAACTACCTTATGGCGCTCAATCTTGTGGGCGAAAAGGTGCATGCGGCTGTGGTGGATATTTCTACGGGTGCCTTTTATGTGGAAGAGGGGCCGGCCGATTTGCTGCACACTTTAGTGAGCAAGTATGCCCCAAGGGAGGTTTTGCTGGCCTCGGCGTTGCAAGAACAATTTGGCCTTCAGTTATATGAGCAGCGCATACGAGTTGTTTCGTTGCCGGCGGCGAAATTTAGTCACCATAATGCGCAAGAAAAAATTAAAGACTTCTACAAAGTAAGTGCGCTGGATAGTTTTGGGCGTTTTTGCGGTGGTGCGTTGGGCGTTATACAGGCTCTCCTCGATTACGTTGCCTTAACGCAGCGCGGCGTGGCCCCGCGTTTAAAGCCGCCACGGTTTATTGAGGCCAACCACTATCTGGAAATTGATGCCGTCACCCGCACTAACCTGGAGTTGATGCGTACGCTTAAGGGCGACTATGAAGGGTCGTTTTTGCATCTGCTACAAAAAACCGTAACGCCAATGGGGGCGCGTATGCTGGCGGATTATCTGCGCAGACCCTTGCGAGATGTGGCGAGCATTCAACGACGTCAAGAGGTGGTGACCTATTTTTACAACAACCCTCCCCTGCTTCAACACGTGCGTCAAACCCTATCGAGCGTGGGTGATTTTGAGCGCGCCCTCGGTCGTCTGAGTTTAAATCGTGGAGGGCCGCGTGACCTGAGGGTCATGTTGCAATCCCTAGACCAACTAACGGAGGCGGCGGCTGCATTGCAAGGAGATCTGCCAAACACCTTGCGGTCGCTTAGCCAAAACTTGTACGTTGAGGCTCTCCACAATTTGAAACAACTTTTAAGCGAAGCTTTGAGCGCAGATGTTCCTTTGCTAGTCAGAGATGGCGGGTTTATTGCGGCTGGATATAATGCCGAGTTGGATGATCTCCGAAGCTTGCACAACAAAAGCCAAAGCTATTTAGAAGAGCTGCAGTCCCAATACGCCACCGAAACCGGGGTGAGTAGCCTAAAGGTGCGCTTTAATAATGTGCTGGGGTATTTTATTGAAATAACGGCGCAGCACAAAGATAAGATGCCGCCTCATTACATTCATCGGCAAACGCTCAAAAATAACATGCGCTTTACCACGGATGCGTTGTTGGCGCTGCAAGAGAAAATTTTAGGCGCGGCAGATCAGGCGTTGCAGATTGAGCTTACGTTGTTTGAGCAATTAAGAGAGCAGGTGCTCGATCAAGCCATTCCTTTGCAACGGGCCGCCGACAGCGTGGGCCACTTGGATGTGTTGGCCAATTTTGCCCATTTAGCGCTCGAGTGTAATTGGGTTAAGCCCGAGATGAAGGACGAGCCGACGTTAGAAATTAAAGACGGTCGTCATCCTGTGGTGGAAAGTTTGCTGACGCGCACCCAAGAAAGCTTTGCGGTTAATGACACATCCCTTAATGATGAAAAGCGCTTGTGGCTTATCACGGGGCCCAACATGGCGGGAAAAAGCACCTTCTTGCGTCAGAATGCCCTTATTGTCTTGATGGCGCAAATGGGGTGTTACGTTCCTGCGGGGGCGGCTACTGTAGGTGTGATTGATCGCATTTTTAGCCGCATTGGCGCCAGCGATGATCTGGCTGGCGGCAAGTCTACCTTCATGGTTGAGATGGTAGAAACAGCCGTTATTTTAAACCACGCTACCGAGCGTTCACTTATTATTCTGGATGAAATTGGACGGGGCACATCCACCCATGAGGGAAAGGCCATAGCGCTGGCCACTTTAGAGCACTTGCATAATCAGAATAAATCTCTTGGTTTTTTTGCAACGCATTACCACGAGCTGGCGGAGGCGAACGAGTCGTTGCCACACATCGCCTGTTACGAAATGACGGTAAAAGAGTGGCAGGGGGACATTATATTTATGCATCAGTTGCGGCCAGGTAAGGCAAGCTCTTCTTACGGTATTCATGTGGCTTCTTTAGCGGGGGTGCCACCGCGGGTGGTTTCTCGAGCAGAGGCGGTGTTAGCGCAGTTAGTTCAAGAAACAGCAGTGTCTTTCCCCAGCGCGCTGTTGGCGTCAGCGGTGCCCGCGCCGGCTGCGCTTGAGCTAGAGTCTCTCAAAGAGAAGTTGCAAGCGATACATCTTGATAATTTAACCCCCAGAGACGCTCTGAATGTGCTATATGATTTAAAGTCTGTTATTAAAAGTTAAAAGAAGGCTTCCATGAAATTTTTTCGTTCGTTGGTTTCGGTTAGTACCAATACGCTTGTGAGCAGGATATTAGGGTTTATCCGGGATAGGATTACTTACTCATACCTGGGTGCGGGCGAGGTGTCCGACGCTTTGTCGGTGGCCACAAAGGCGCCCGCCCTATTTCGGCGGCTGTTTGCGGAGGGGGCTTTTAATGCCGCGTTTGTGCCTATTTTTTCTGGTCTATATAATGACGAGAGTGTGGAGAAAGCGCGACAGTTTGCGTCACAGGCATTTATGTATTTGGCGGGCTTTTTGCTTGCGTTTGTGTTGGTGGTTGAGCTAATTATGCCGCTGTTCATAAGCGTGATTGCCCCCGGGTTTGCCGCTAAGGCGAATAGTTTAAAATATGCGATTGATTTTACCCGGATAACGTTTCCTTTTATCTTTTTCATTTCCTTAACCGCCTTGCTTGGAGGGGTGCTAAACTCTATGCACTCTTTCGGGCCGCCAGCGGCCACGCAAATTATCTCTAACCTTGTGTTGATAACGGTATTCTATTTCTTACACCCCTTCTTCAAGGTGCCTGGTTATGCGGCGGCCATTGGATCTTTGGTGTCTGGTTTAGCCCAGTTTTTGTGGTTGTATTGGGTTTGTTTGCGAAAAGGGTTTTACCTAACTTTTAGTTGGCCACGGATTACCCCAGAAATAACCAGCTTCTTTCGGTTGTTTTTACCCGGGGTTTTGGGGGCTGGCGTTGTCCAGCTAAACCTATTCGTGAATATGATGATTGGGTCATATCTGCCAAAGGGGCAGTTGACGCTGTTAAACATAGCCGACCGCGTGAATCAATTGCCGTTGAGTATCGTGGGTGTGGCTTTGGGCACGGTGTTACTTCCTTTGTTGCATGCTCAGTTGCGCCGGGGCGAGCAAGAGGCTTTGCACACTCAAAACAAAGCCATAGAATTGGCTTGGGCCCTTACGATGCCGGCAGTTGTTATGTTGCTGGCTTACGGTGACATCATGATAGGGTTGCTTTTTGTGGCAGATAAGTTTACGTGGGCAGAGGTAAGCGAAACCACGCCTGCCCTCATTGCCTTTACAACGGGCCTGCCGGCGTATGTGTTGATTAAGGTTGCCAGCTCAAACTTTTTTGCGCGCAAAGACACCACAACCCCTATGTATGTTGGGGCCTTTAGCTTTTTTATAAATGCTGTCTTGTCGGGTGTGTCGGTGTATTATTTAAATGAGCAGCGTCTGGCCCATATTGGGATTGCCTTTTCTTTATCTGTCTCCTCTTGGATCAACGTGTTGCTGCTGTTTTCAATAGCGTGGTGGCGGAAGTTGTTTGTGCCAGATATCTCACTGTTCTTCTTCCTCGTTAAAAGCACACTGGCGGCAACGGGAACCTATGCAGCGGTTCGGCTAGCCTCACTCACATGGCACACTAAAGTATATCATGCGCCGGCCCTCGTTAATTTGAAGGGGTTTGCGATCATCGGATTAGTAGCGACTCTGGTTTACGTGGCGTTAGCGTATATTTTAGGTGTATTAAAACTGCAAGATATAAAAATAAACCTTACGAAGGATAATAAATAATGAAGCTCACAAAATCATTTACAATGATTGCAATACACACGGCAATTGGTCGCATTTTAGGCCTTGTTCGCGAAAGGATATTTGTAAACTGGATGGGGGCGGGGGATTCCTACGACGTGTACTCGCTCATCACCAAGATATCCTCTGTATTTCGCCGACTTTTTGCCGAGGGGGCTTTTAACTCCGCTTTCGTGCCTATCTTCACTGGCCTGATGCATGAAAGAGGGCGTGACAAGGCCTTATTGTTCGCGCGTAAATCTTTAACGGTTGTGATATTGTTTTTGTTGCCTCTTACGCTTTTGGTGGAGTTTTGCCCAAACCTTATTGCAAAGCTGTTAGCGTCTGGTTACCAAGACGAGCCGCATAAGCATAAATTGACGCTGGATCTTGTGCAAATTGTTTTTCCTTATATAACACTAATTACATCTGCGGCAATAGCGGGGGCTGTGCTAAACTCCTTGGGCAGATTTGGGGCAACGGCAGCAACACAAAGCATAGGGAATATCACTATTCTTTCTGGGTTCTTTCTGTTTAATTCTTTTGCGCCCACGATGGCTCACAGCGCGGCTTATGGTGTTTTGCTTTCTGCCGTTGTGCAACTGCTTTGGTTAGTTTTTTTCGCTTGGCGAGAAGGTTTTTTGTTGCTGCCAAGTCTTCCAAAAGAGAGCCTTTCAACCCGAAAGTTTTTAAGAAAGCTGTTGCCCGGCATTCTTGGGACGGGGGTGGTGCAGATCAATATCCTTATTAATCTTAAGTTTGCATCTTCGTTGCCCTCTGGTGGTTTGGGCTACGTGAATCTTGCTGAAAAAGTTAACCAGATGCCATTGAGCATAATCGCGGTAGCAATGGGCTTGGTCCTCTTGCCCGCATTATCAAGGCAGGTTATGAGGGGAGAGCTAGATGAGGCTCGCTATACGCAGAACAGGGCGATAGATTTCGCTAATATTATTTCTGTGCCCAGTATGATCTACTTGGTTTACTTCGCAAAGCCGATTATGCAAGTTTTGTTTATATATGAGGGTGGCCGTTTCACTATAGAAGATGTTAATTTTGCGGCCCCTGCTTTAGTGGCTTTTGCTCTAGGGATTCCGGCTTATGCATATTCTAAAATTCTTTCATCTGCTTTTTTCTCGCAAGAAAAAACACTTGCTCCGACGATAGGCGCGATTGGTGGGGTTGTTGCGAACATTGTAATATGTCGATATTCCATTAACGTTCTGGCCCCTGAGGGAGTAGGGCATGTGGGGGTTGCGGCTGCAAGCGCTGCATCAGCCTGGGTAAATGTGGTTATTTTGGCGTGCTTTAGTCTAAAGGCTGGTTTTTTAAAGTTGGATGCTTCTTCCTATCGAAACAGCGTTATATGCTTATTGATCGGTGGCGGACTATATATTCTGTTACGCTGGGGGGATTTTTGGCTTAGTGGACATGTTTTTATCTATCCTGCTCTTTATTTACTGCCGCTCTTTCTTTTGTTTGTTCTTTTGGTCCGCGGCATGGTAAAAGTATTTAATATGAAGTTTGTTTAGGATGAGTGTTTCACGTGAAACAGATAATTTTATTCGTAGTTACCTAAGGGCAATAAGTGGTTGGGCGGATAGGCTTCACTTGTTTTCGGCTCGCGCAGATTGTCGCCTCATTACCAAACACATCCACGATTCCTTGCAATTAGTTGAATATATCCCGCCAAACAGTAGTGTTGCTGATGTGGGGAGTGGTAATGGTTTGCCTGGCCTTGCTTTAGCGGCTATGCGCCCAGATCTAAGGGTTACGTTAATAGAGCGCTCTATTAAGCGGTGCGTTTTCTTGGAACATGTTTCACGTGAAACAAATGTTGAAGTTGAGGTTTTGTGTCAAGATGCTACAAAGGTTGAAGGCAGGTTTTCAGTTGTTGTTGGGAAAGCTGTTGCAAATGTGAGTGGCATGCTGCAGCTAGTGGGGTCTATTATTCGTAGTGGTGGAATGGGATTGTTTTTTGGTTCTGAACAAGATGTGCCTGATGGAGTGATTGCCAAACGACATGAAAATAAGATTTTTAACCGGGGTTATATTTGGGAGGTAAAGTTTGATGGCTAGGGTTGTGTCTATCATTAATCAAAAAGGCGGTGTTGGGAAAACCACAACGGCTATAAATTTTAGTGCAGTTCTCTGTGCGGCTGACTATAAAGTCCTTTTGGTAGATGCGGACCCCCAATGGAATGCAACAATCGGTATGCTGCCATTCTGCCCGCCTGAGGGTTTATATGATGTAATTCTTGGTGAAAGAACAGTAGAGGAGGTGCTTTATTCTACGAAAATTCCTGGGTTTCACCTTTTGCCCTCAAATGAAGATTTGGCTGGTGTGGAGAAAATGCTTGTTCAGAAAGATAATGGTTGGGAGGTCCTGCTAAACTGCCTTGATTATGTGCAATCTAGCTATGATTTTATTGTTATTGATTGTCCGCCTACGGGTGGGATGTTAACTCTCAATGCCCTGTTCGCTGCAAATGAGTTAGTCATCCCTGCTCACTGCGACTATTTTTCGATGCAAGGTTTAGTGGGACTGCTGAATCTTATTACTGAAATTAAGGCAAGTTTTAATAAAAAATTAACCATTAATGGTGTATTATTAACTCAGGTGGATAAGCAGCTGAGGATTTCAAAAGAAATGGAGCAAGATTTGAGGGCGCAGTACTCTGAGTTGGTGTATGAGACGACTATTCCACGTAGCGTGCGTGTTGCTGAATCACTGTCATTAGGAAAGCCTCTTGTGTTTTATGATTTTCAGTGCCTTGCTGCGCAAAGCTATATCCGCTTCACAAAAGAGTTTTTAAAAAGGGGGAAGTACATTGGGTAAAGGTAAAGGCGTACGTTTGGGGCGCGGGTTGTCGTCCTTGTTAAGGGTTGATGGGCATGAGACAGTAATTGATCGGCAGGCAAAAGCGGATCTTGGCGCTCCGTTAGAGCTTTCTATAGATTGGATCCAGCCAAATGGCAATCAGCCAAGGAAACATTTTGAAGAAACCGCTGTCAGGGAGCTAGCTGACTCTATTGAAAAAAATGGGTTGTTGCAACCCATCGTCGTTCGAGTAAGCCCCATTTTTCTGGGGAAATATGAAATAGTGGCCGGTGAGCGACGTTGGCGTGCTTGCAAGCTTGCTAATCTTAAAAAGGTTCCTGTTATTGTTAAAGATGCAAGCGATGAAAAAGTGATGGAGCTTGCTCTCATTGAGAATATTCAGCGAGAAGATTTGACCCCGCTTGAAGAGGCGGAAGCATATAACCAGCTTCTTTCTTCCAGAGACATAACCCAAGAAGGGTTGTCTGCTTTAGTGTCGAAAAGCCGTAGTCACATTGCAAACACGCTGAGGCTGTTAAAGCTGGATGATGATACACGAGGTTATTTAGCACGCGGCGAAATTTCTGCGGGCCACGCGCGCACACTTTTATCAGCTAAGGAAGAAGATCGTGCGATGCTAGCAAAGGAAATCGTGGACAATAACTATAACGTGCGAGACACGGAAGAGTTGATTCGCACCTACACCCTCACACAAGAGCCTGGCTCCGAGTCATCACCCGTTGTCAGGCACAGAACCGTGGATGAGGGCTCAAAGAACAATAGCGATAAAAGTGATGAAGACATTAAAGAGCTGTTGGGGTCTTTGCAAGAAATGCTGGGTTTGAAAATTAATTTATCTGTTCGGGGGGGCTCTAAAAAACTAACAATACATTTCAAATCTTATGAGGATTTGGACGGGCTCATTGATAAGTTAACGAGTTAAATATGATGTTTCGCAAAAAACTTCTTCTATCCCTTTTCTTCGCATCGCTGTTTGTTGCTCATACATGGAGCGCAAATGAAAAAGCATCCTCTACAAAAGCTCATGCTATTGAGAATGTGCTTCCTACGCAGGCGATTGATTGGCCAAAGCAAAGTTTTAAATACTTTTGGGGACGTTTAGGCTTGTCGCACGGCGCAGAGGTGAAGGGTGGTGAGCGATACTTTTGGATTAAGTCACCCACTAATAAACAGTACTTGAACTATCTTTATCTTCCTCACGCAGATTCTAAAGACCGTGATTTTAAAGAGGGGCGTTCCGTTTTCAAAGGAAAGCCGTACCTTCTATATGTGGACGAAGGCGCAAAGCTAAAATTTGCAGGGTCTCGGTTTTATGAAAATTTTCGTGAGATGGTGCTACCTATAAATAGTCTTAAAATTCGTACCTACAAGCCCAATCTTGAGGTGCGTGAGGCAACAACCAAAAAAGACTTCGCTTTATGGGTTAGGCTAGCGAGTGAGCGGACGAGGGTCCCGCTCAAGTTGGTGCGCGCCATGTATAAAGACTTTTGGGAAAACAAGGATCTCGGCGCACGTTTTTATCTGGGTTATCTCTCGGGGCTGCCTGCCGGCACGTCTTTGGCTGTCTACGAAGGCGACTATGTAAGTATGTATTATATTGGCGTTCAAAAAGAGTTCCGCATGAACGGCCTTGGAACGGCACTTACGATAAAGCCCATTCGAGATGCGGAGTGTAGAGGCCAAAAATATATTGTTTTACATGCAAGTAAGTTAGGCGTAAATGTGTATAAAAAGCTTGGCTTTCGAGATGTCGGTGGCTACGACGTGTATTTTGCAAGATAGTTGAGAATCAATAATAGGATTGATCACGGATGAAAAAAACATTTGCCTTAATTGGCGCAGGAAACATTGGGGGTACCATCGCTCAGCTTGTGCTGGAAAGAGGCTTGGGCGATGTCCTTTTATTTGATAAAAACTTGGGGCTCGCGAAAGGTAAAGCGCTGGATTTATCACAAGCATACGCGGGAAGTGCTCATGCGGGCTCAGTTTCTGCCGCAGAGTCATATGCTGACCTTGCGGGAGCCGATGCGGTTATTATTACCGCAGGCCTGGCCCGTAAGCCTGGTATGACCCGTGAGGAGCTGTTAGCCATTAATGCCGATGTGATGGCGGATATTGCCCGTGGTTTGGCCGACGCATGCCCTAATGTGCTCACTATTGTTGTGACGAACCCACTTGACGCTATGGTTTGGGTGTTTTTGAAAGCATCGGGCTTTGACCCCAATAGGGTTATCGGTATGGCTAGTATATTAGACACATGGCGCTTTAAATTTTTCTTGGCTGAGCTTTTGGGAGTAAACAGTGCTGATATTCATTCTCATGTTATAGGCGCTCATGGCGCTACCATGGTGCCGCTTATATCGCATACCTCGGTGCAAGGCACCCCCTTGATGGCGTGGTTGAAGAATACTGACCCGTCGAAAATAGAGCGCCTCAAGGCGTTGGTGGGGCGAACTAGGAACGCTGGCGCCGAAATTGTAGAGCACTTGAAAAGGGGATCTGCTTATTTTGCGCCAGCAAATGGAGCCTTAGCTATGGCGCAGGCTTGTTTGAATGATGAGAAAATGGTTGTAAGTGGTTCCGTAATGCTGAACGGGGAATATGGCGCGCATGACATTTGTATGAGTGTTCCGTTGGTTTTGGGTAAGAATGGTGTGGAGCGAATTGTTCAACTGGCGTTGCCTGAAGATGAGCAAGCGGCCCTTTTGACGTCAATTAAAGCGACGGCCGCGTTGATTAACCCCCTAAAATAAAGAGAGAGAAAAATGAATATTCACGAATATCAAGCAAAAGAGTTGTTGCGGCATTACGGGTTGCCGGTGAACCCAGGTTACATTGTTAATTTAGAAGACGATATTCATGAAAAAACAAAAAATTTGGAACAAAAAAAATATGCCGTGAAAGCCCAGATTCATGCAGGGGGGCGTGGCAAGGGGGGCGGCGTTAAGCTTGCCACAGGCCCACAAGAAGTAACCCAAGCTTTAGAATCCATTCTGGGGATGTGTTTGGTGACCCCCCAAACACCCCCCGAAGGGAAGAAGGTTCATAAGGCCTATGTTGAGGAAGCGTGTGCTATTCAAAAAGAGTTTTATCTAAGTTTTTTGCTCGACAAGAGTTTGGAGTGTGTGCAAATTATCGCATCGGCAGAAGGTGGGGTAAATATTGAGGAACTGGCCAAGCAGGACCCCACTAAAATAAAGACGCTTTCTGTTAACCCGTTGGTTGGGTTGCAGCCCTTTCAGGTAAGGGAGTTGTTTTATTTTTTAGCGCTCCCGAAGGAAGTGGGGAAATCATTTCAGGCGCTCATCGAGGGGTGCTATAAGGTGTTTACCGCAAAGGAGATGGAGCTTTTGGAGGTCAACCCGTTGGTGTTAACGGCGGACAACGAACTGTTGGTTCTTGATGCTAAAATGAGTTTTGAAGATAATGCGCTTGCGCGCCACAAAGATATCGCTGCTCTAAAGGACCCTTTGGAATATGAAAGTTCAGAGGTGGAGGCTGCACAATATGACCTTAACTTTATTAAGCTGGATGGGAACATTGGCTGCATGGTGAATGGGGCCGGCTTGGCTATGTCGACTATGGACATACTTAAATATTATGGTGGCAGCCCCGCTAACTTTTTGGACGTTGGTGGGGGCGCCACGGCCGAGCGTGTAACGGCTGCCTTTAGGCTTATATTGGCAGATAGCAATGTGCGTGCGGTTTTTGTGAACATATTTGGCGGCATCATTCGCTGTGATTTGATTGCCGAGGGCATTTTAAAAGCGCTTGAAAATGTTAAGTTAACGGTGCCGTTGGTGGTGCGCTTGCAGGGGACGAATGTTGAGCTTGGGTCTAAAATGCTTGAGGAAAGTCCTTATGATATTGTGAGCATTTCGGATTTTAGTCAGGCGGCGAAAGTGGCTGTTGAGGAGGCGAGAAAATAATGGCTATTCTGTTGAACGAAGACACGCGTGTTATATGCCAAGGGTTTACGGGCCAACAGGGCACCTTTCATTCGCAGCAAGCCATTGAATATGGCACCCAAATGGTGGGGGGCGTGACGCCCGGAAAAGGTGGCAGCACACACCTAGGATTGCCCGTTTTTAATACGGTGAGTGAGGCTAAGATGGCCACAGACGCAAATGCGAGCCTTATTTTTGTGCCGGCGATGTTTGCGGCTGATGCGATGTTGGAAGCCATCGAGGCCGAGATAGAGCTGATTGTTTGCATCACGGAGGGGGTGCCGGTTTATGATATGCTGAAGGTTAAGCATGCACTGAAGGGGAGTCGCTCGCGGGTGGTGGGCCCCAATTGCCCAGGGCTCATTACGCCAGGGGCCTCTAAAATGGGGATTATGCCGGGGTTTATTCATCATCCGGGGCATGTCGGTGTGGTGTCGCGTTCGGGCACGTTAACCTATGAGGCGGTTTATCAGCTGTCGCAGCTGGGGCTTGGGCAGTCAACCTGTGTGGGGATCGGCGGTGACCCGATTAAAGGGATGGATTTCATTGATTGTTTGGAGCTGTTTTTTGATGACCCTCAAACCCATGCGGTGGTGATGATTGGGGAAATTGGCGGTGATTCGGAGGTGAAGGCTGCGGAGTACATTCGTTATCATAAGAATGCGAAGCCGGTGGTTTCATTTATTGCGGGGAAGTCGGCGCCCAAGGGGCGCAAGATGGGGCATGCCGGCGCCATCATTAGTTCGGGGGATGATACTGCCGAGGGTAAAATGAAGGCGTTGAAAAACGCCGGTGTTTATATTGCGGAAACCCCTGCCCTGATTGGGCAAACCATGTATGAGCTTATAGGAGCATAATGAGCGAACATTCAGCCTTTTGGGACAGCGAAAGCACCCTTTATATTTTGGATATGTATGAGCGCTATTTGGCGGATGCCTCTTCTGTGCCCCAAAGTTGGCAGGCTTTTTTTGCTGAGATGGGGGCGTCTGCCTCTAAGGAAATGCGGGCGTTGCAGCAAGAGCTGGCGTTGGCGAAGCCGCAGCCCCGTGGCGGGTTGCCTAATCCGTTGGCGAGTGGTGGCGCAAGCACGAAAATTAGCGGGGCTGAAAAATCCACTACTAAGCCTCGCGCAAATAATGAAAAGGGCCTAAGCACGCTTGAGCTTTGGGCCACAAATATTATTGATAACTACAGGCGGTATGGGCATTTTGCTGCCGCCTTAGACCCTTTGGGTTTGAATGAGCCAGCTGGGCATGCCGCCCTGCAAGAGTGGCGGAAAAGCCTGAATGAAGATGATCTGCAGCAGCCTTTGAAAAAAATTAAGTTGGGACGCCAAAACACAATTGCGGGGATTGTGGACCAATTAGAGCGAATGTATTGTGGATCGATTGGGTATGAATATATGCACGTGGATGACCCTGCGGAGGTGGCTTGGTGGGAGCGCCGCATTGAGCAGGCGCCTTTTAGTTTGGCACCTGACAGGGTTGAAATTGTGTTGCAGCACCTCATTAAGGCCGAGCAGTTTGAGGCCTTTTTAGCGAAGAAGTTTCCGGCGGCGAAGCGCTTTGGCCTTGAGGGGTGCGAGGCGCTCATTCCGGTGATGTTTAATTTGTTGGCCCGCGCCGCGCGGGATGAGGCAGAGCATGCGGTTATTGGCATGGCGCATCGGGGGCGCTTGAATGTGCTGTGCAATGTGTTGGGCTTTCCGTTTGAGGCGCTGTTTCAGCAGTTTAAAGGGGAGTACAACCCCCACACGGCTAACGGAGATGTGAAGTATCACCTTGGGTTTGAGAATAGGTTAGACCTAAAAGGCCATGCACTGCGGGCGCATTTGATGCATAACCCTTCCCATTTGGAGGCGGTTTACCCGGTGATGGCGGGCTATTTGTATAAGTTGCAACAGCAGTCGCCAAAGGCTTTGGGGGTATGTGTGCATGGGGATGCGTCGGTTATTGGGCAAGGAGTGGTGGCGGAAACGCAGCAACTTAGCCAGCTTGAAGGGTACGCCACGCAAGGGATTGTGCACCTGGTGCTGAACAACCAGGTTGGATTTACAGCCAGTGCCCAGGAGGGGCGTACGGCGCATTATTGCACGGATGTGGCGAAGGCTATTGGGGCCCCGGTTTTGCATGTGAATGCACGCGATATAAGCAAGGTGATGGAAGCCACATGGCTGGCCTATGAGTATCGTAAGGTTTTTGGAAAAGACGTTTATATTGATTTGGTGGGGTATCGCAAAAACGGCCATAATGAATCGGATGAGCCGGCATTTACGCAGCCAAACATGTATAGCGCCATAAAAAAGATGCCATCGATTGTTGATACGTTTGTGCGGCAGCAGGTTGAAAAGGGCAACACAACCGGGGAGATGGCGAATAAATTGAGTGCTGAATATGGGGCGTTGCTGCAAGAGAGGTTTGAGCATAAACATACGGATGACGGCCTGCATGATAAGGTGCCGGCCATTGCCGCGCCTGATAAAACAGGTTGGGCGTTGGATGGGATAAAAGAGCTGTTCCCCAAGCTTGTTAAAACGCCGGCGGGTTTTGCGTTGCATAAACGGTTGGCGAAATTGTTTGAACAGCGTTTAAGTCGGTTTGAGGAAGAGGGCGTTGTGGATTGGGCAGGCGCAGAGCAGCTGGCCTATGCCACGCTTTTGGTAGAAGGAACGGCCGTGCGCTTGAGTGGGCAGGACGTGGTGCGGGGTACGTTTTCGCACAGGCATGTGGGGGTTGTGGACCAGAAAACGGGTGAGCGTTATTTTCCGCTGAATGATGTGGCGCCGACGCAGGCCAAGCTAAGTGCTTATAACTCGATATTATCTGAGTTTGGGGTGCTGGGGTTTGAATATGGCGTGAGCCTTCCAAAGCCGCAGCAGCTGGTGATTTGGGAGGCGCAGTTTGGTGATTTTGCAAATGGCGCGCAAACGATTGTTGACCAGTTTATAGTGTCGGCAGAAGTGAAGTGGGGCCAGACATCGAATGTGGTTTTGCAGTTGCCACACGGGTATGAGGGGCAGGGGCCAGAGCATTCCTCCGCCCGGCTGGAGCGCTTTTTAGAGTTGTGTGCGCAAGACAATATGCGGGTTGTGAATTTAACGTTGCCGGCGAACCTGTTTCATTTGTTGCGGCATCAGGCGCGGTGTGAAACGAAAAAACCGTTGATTATTATGAGCCCCAAGTCGTTGCTGCGGCACGGGTTGGTGTATTCGCCCGTGCACGATTTTAGTGACGAGACTGGCTTTAGGGCCTTGCGGGTGCCAGATGAACAACAGCTGAAGCGGGCAGAAAAGCTCATTTTTTGTAGTGGTAAGATGTACATTGATTTGCTGCAAGAGCAACAAAACCGCGGCGATGATCGTGTGGCGCTTGTGGCGGTGGAGCAGCTTTACCCGCTGCCTTTGGCGGAAATGGAGGCTGTTATGGCGGCAGCCGGCAACGCGGATGTTTGTTGGTGCCAAGAGGAGCCGCAAAATATGGGGGCGTGGCGCTATATGCGTGAGCAGCTGACCGCGTATGATTTGAGGTATATTGGCCGCGAATTAGCTGCTTCGACAGCCACGGGTTATCCGCAGGCTCATAAGCAAGAAGTGGCGGACATTTTTACGCAGGTGTTTAAAAATAAAAAGGTTTTAAAATGAAAAATATAGTTGTTCCCGAGTTGGGTGAATCGATTTCTGAGGCCACCGTTTTGACTTGGTTTAAAAAGCCTGGCGAGGCTGTGGCCATGGACGAGGCGTTGGTTGAGTTGGAGACGGACAAGGTTACAGTGGAGGTGAACGCGCCGGCGGCGGGTGTGTTGCAAGATATTTCCGCAGAGGAAGGTGCCGTGGTGAAAATAGGTGACGTGATTGGCGCTGTGGATGAAACGGCGACAGCCCCAACTCCACAAGAAGCAAAAGAGGCAGATGAACCCCCAAAAGCTGAGGCCACACAAGAGGCGGCGACACCTAAGGCGGCGGTGGATAACCGGGCTTTCTCGGGGCCAGCTGTAACGAAACAGCTTGCGGAACAAGGCCTGAAGCCTACGGACATTAAGGCGCCTTCGGGCAGAGGTGGGCGCATTACCCCGGAGGATGTGCATCGTCACATGCGTGAGAAAACCACACAGGTGGCCCATGCCAGTGAAGCTGAAGAGCGGGTGCCTATGTCGCGGTTGCGGCAGAAAATTGCGGAACGATTGAAGGCAGCGCAAAACACAGCGGCTATCCTTACCACGTTTAACGAGGTGGATATGTCGGCGGTGATGGGGTTGCGCGCCAAATATAAGGATGAATTTGCAAAGGTGCATGGCGTGAAGCTGGGCTTTATGTCGTTTTTTGTGAAGGCATGCGTGAAGGCATTGCAAGAGTTTCCGGCGGTGAATGCCGCGATTGATGGCACCGACATTGTGTTTAAAAAGAACTATCATATTGGTGTGGCGGTGGGCACCGATCGGGGGTTGGTGGTGCCCGTGGTGCGCCATGCTGAGCAGCTTAGCTTAGCCGACATTGAACGCGAGATTGGGCGCTTGGGGGCCTTAGCGCGTGATGGAAAGCTTGAAATTGCGGATTTGCAAGGGGGCACGTTTAGCATTTCAAATGGTGGGG
>JAUIKZ010000021.1 GCA_030433125.1 Alphaproteobacteria bacterium | reverse complement strand
AGCCTCAATCTCATCAATCAGCATAAAGGCTCCCTGTCAGTGAAACGCATGATCACTAAGCTTTCCCGTTCGCCTGAAACACTCCTCTCTCTCCTGCAAAAAATTTAGATGCGTCAGCCCTGCACAAGCCCCTATCTTGCACAAGATATAATATTTCTTTTGGCTCATGGCTGAATTTAAAGCTTAAAGCGAAGCGCCGTTTGTCAAGAGCGCCCCGGGCCCCTGCAGATTTTATGCATATAAAATCGAAGGGAAAGGGCAACCTTTACAAACAAGCGCTTTAAGCGACAATGCAGCTGAGCGAAAAGAAGACCAGTCAGATCGGGAAGGGGGGGGCCGACCTTGCGTTTGCTTACTCAGCAGGGGCGCTGGGAATGCGCCACCACCAGCCGCCGCAAGGCTTTCTCCACTGCCTGGTGGGAACTTTTGCTATAACACACAAATGGACCCGTAGCATGCAAGCGCTGCAGGAAGTCTTTCGCTTGAAAGTATTGATCGCGCGTTAACACTAAACCTGTGTGATGAATGAGCTCTTCCACATAATCTTTCTTCGCTTCGAAGTCAGCCTCATGCCAAGACGACAACAGCAATGCGTCCGTCACATGTTTACAAAACAAATAAAGCATACCTTCATCTACCAAGCGTCTTACTTCTTCTAACTTCAACCTGTTCACCTTGATCCCACCACAACCTTCAGGATCTTCGATTACATCATGAGCACCCGCTCGCGCCAATACGTCAACGCGCTTCGCTTTTTGGATAAAAGCGTTCAGCGCTGCTCTCTCACGGGGGGTAAAACTATGGTTGAGAATGGCTGAGATAAGATTTTTTCTTGTAGCATCTAATTCAAATTGCAGAAGGGCCATATTCGCCACCTTATTTTTTATCACCACGCAGCCGTTAAGGAACACCTTAGCTGCTTCAAGGCTAGAGTCTGTGGAAACGTTTTGGAATTTTAACAAAAACGCATAAGCACTCAGCAACTCCTTAAAGCTGCTAGTGTTGTCCGCCTCTTCATAGAAACTTAACAACGCAGCATAGTGGTCCAGTACAAATGCCGTTATGTCTGCGGTCCATAGAGCGCGATACTCGACAGAGGTAAATGTATCGAGCGCTTCTGTAACTACTGCTAAGTGTGTGGCCGTAGCCGCCAAGGTGAGTAACATTTGCTTTACCGAGAGCGCCTCGTGAGTTGGCACACTGGCCTCTGCTGCCTTTACCAACACTTTAACATCGTAGAAAAACCTCACCCCCCTGTTTCTTCTAATGTATGGCGGCGTGTCCAAAAACATATGAGCGTAATCCTTTACCCATCTAAACATGAGCTGATGACACACACCCTCACTCACTAGGTGTGCTTCATACAGTTTGCATAGCACCCAACCGGCTCGCTGGAATTTGGTTTCCATGTATTCAATTTCAGCCAGAAAATTCGTGCCATGGAGATCTTCATCCAAACGGGTGTCTACTCCCACATGCGCACATTCAATGGTCGTTAAAGGCAACAAACAAAAGTGCTCGCTAAAGAGTCGGCCCACCACCCCAACATATGGTTGTCCGGCGACTTCCTCACCAAAATGTTTCGAAGCTTCTAGTTGTTGCAGGAAACCATCAATAGCGCTTAAAGCTTGCAAGGCACTTTGCGTTGTAAATACAGGGTAAAGCAGGCTCGTTAAAATATCAGGTGAAAGCTGTTGCCCCTGCACAAAATGGAGAATAAGACGCTCCACCTCATTTTGTGGTAAGGGCAGAACGCTAGGCCCCAGCTCAGTTGAATTCTCAACAGGCGTCGGCGCCTCAACGACTTGGGGTGCCGCGGGCACTTCTTGTTCATCCCGCTGAGCAGGCTCAACCACATCTGGAGCCACACGTGCATCTGAGGGTGGTTCTGCTATTCTGATGGGGGAGTGTGGTAGGACCACGGCAGCATTAGTCTCAGAGGGCCCCTGCGGGGATTCCTCTAGAGAGTCAACGTCATCTAAGTCATCTTCACCTATAGGCTGTACTGGTATGGCGGCCGGCAACAGCGCTGGCTTCTCAAAACACCACTCTTCTTCAAGCCCTTTACTCAAACGAACTTGATGCAAAAACAACTCATCAGTAGGGGCGTCATAATAAAATGATCTCCCATGCGCTTTAGACAGGCATAAAGCTAACAGTCCAGCGGCAACCCTACGCGTGTAACGCCACTGCCTGCAGTTTAGCTTTAACCAACGCATTTGCTTCAACGCTATCCATATTTTTAACAACAGCAACTTCTTCACTTATTCTTTTGAGGGCCGTTTCATAATATTCCTTTTTCGCATAAGACAGGTTGTCATAACCGTCTGCATTTAAGTCTCTTAAAACTTCTGCTATGGAACTTAAATCACCGGAGTTTAATTTCTTTTCGTATTCGGCAGCTTTTCTTTTCCATATCATTTTTTCTGACTTTAAGGGTTTTGCTAGCTCATCTAAAATAGCTTCAATAGCACTACAGTCCGTTAAAGGCCGTAAGCCAGAAGATTTAGCTTTCACTACCGGCAACCGTATCATCATATTATCTACCGCAAACTTAATCACATAGACAGCTATGCTCACACCGGAAAACTGGTGTTGTTCCGTTTGCACTATTTCGCCCACGCCGTGCGCTGGATACACGACATAATCACCATCTCTAAAAGCGATTTTACTATTCATGAACAGACCTTTTGTTGATATATATGTAGTGCTTTCTGACAAAATTGCAATACTTACTGTAAAAATAATGCTATATAATTAACAAAATATAAAATATAAAGGAGTCTTAATGTTAGAGTCGACATCTACCCGTGATGCTTTAAAGAAACTCATTGAGCGAATTGAAACACTCGAAAACGAAAAACGCCAACTTAATGAACATATTTCAGATGTGTACAGAGAAGCCAAGGATTTTGGGTTTGACCCTAAGATTATGCGCCAAGTTATTCGCTTACGCAAAAAAGACCCCGAAGATTTTCAAGAAGAGCAAGAGCTGCTTGAGACCTATCAACATGCGCTAGGCATGCTACCCGAATCGGATTAAGCATAAGGGGCGCGGCAAGCGCCCCACCCGCTCCCGCTAGACTTCACACTCGTTAACCTCATTTTAAGCCCTCTCACTATATAACTATAGTAATCAACAAGGGCGCCACTATGAAACACATCATGGCTTTAATATTTACCTGCATGCATTTTATAAATGCTGCCACGCTTGAGGCCCCTGTCAGCACTTACAAAGCAGCTCAACCAGGCTGTTTTCATTTTGAAGTACCTTGTGCGGATGAAGGTGCCTTTGAAGAGACGTTAGAAAGCATCCAGTTAGCGCCAGCCCTGTATAAAACCCTCAAAGACCAAAAAGCCTATGCCATAGAGGGTTTGCGAGGAACCTACGTTGCTAATAAGCTAAAAGAATACGCACTAAAAATAAGGTCACCCGGCACATCTATTCCCCTTCACGGTAAATACATTGAACACCTTGATAAAACGATTACCAACTATATCTTAATCAACTATGTTGGGTTTGACGCTAAAGCCAGACATGAGGCCTCATATGCAGAGCACGAAAAAATAAGAGCTTATCGAGCCTATAAACGAGATGTAAATGAAGAAGCGCGGACGTTAAAGCACGCAGTTTTAAAACAAATAGAAGAAGGCCGTTTTCAAACAGCCCTGCTGAGCATTGTGTGTGAAGTGTTAGACATCACCCCTTCTGTCGCTTGTGTATTAAGCTTGTCAGATCGAAAAAAACAAACTGTTGTGGAAGAATGGGCAAAGGCCGGCTGGTTAGAAATAGAGGAAGGGTTTTCATCCCCTGCAGCCATCACAAGAATGCTGAAACACTCCCCCGCACCAAACCATTTGATTTTAGGATGCGGGAAGCAGCTTCCCTATAAAACGCTAGAGGCAGCTGGAATAACTTGCATGCCCCATTATTGCGGTCAGTGCGCCGACCTACCCCACCGCGAAGAGTGTGTTACTATATCTTATTCCCCGTGGGATCTGCCCGACATTGTAGCGGACTTCACCGACCCAGCTTTTTGGGAGGCATTTGATGATGGAAGTATTGTAAAAGTCACGAACCATGCTGACAACTCCTCAAAAAAGATAGCCCTCCCTAAAAAAAGCCTTCTCATCGCAAAACGAAAACTGGCGAATGCGGAGGACATTTTAAGATTTGCTGTCACTACCAACTAAAAGGTAGTTTATTTACCTCTCGGCTCTTCTATAAGGTGTTCAAACTTTTCAAGCCATGCATAATAGGCATCAGCCCCCATTTGTTCCATAAGCTCATTGTCGAGCCCCAATAACATAAAGTAGCCGACTTTGATAAATTCATATAAGAAACTGGCATCGAACTGACTCGTTCTAGACCTTAGCTCAACCCCACAGGGTTTTTCTTCTACATAAGATCGTTTAGGTGCCCGCATAGCCCAACCAATTAACATCTGCCGTTGAAAATATTCATCAAGTGCATAATTGATGCTAATAAGTGTTAACACATTTTGCTCAGACTTGCTTACTTTAAGTTTGTTGCTCCATGCGGCTCTTGTTTTTGCGATTACCCCCAACATTTCGTCATTTTTCACCGCTTCACTTAACAACAAAAACATCGGCATATTAAACAGGCGTTTCGTTCTCATAAAGCGCAGCCACATCTTTAGTTTAAAGTCTGAAACTCCCCTTAAGTTTAACACACCAAGCTCATTCATCAACATTGGCATTTTGCAAGCTACCGCCGCATAAGGAAAAGCATTTAGCTTCGCCTCCATATAGCTTTTGTAGGTTTCTTTGTGTCTTAATGACAAATGTTCTACCGGTGTATCTAATGCTAACTTTGGATGATCTTTACCAGATACATAACGCCAAACCAGATTAAACAACACGAGGCGCGACATATAATCTTTGGCTGCAGATCCCAACAATAAATCCTTATACACTTTCACTATATTATGTGGGTTTAAAGCTGGCTTTCGATAGGGAGGCTGGTGAATAACAGCCCTAACATCATTATTTGCTAGCCCTATTTCGTGAGAGAAAATACCTTCTAAAGAATCATCGACGCGCCTTGCCGGCCCTATATCCACAGCCCATGTAAAACTGCTCAAAAAAGCTATAAGTAACAGCTTAAATTTATTAACCACTATTAATCCTTAATTTTGCTACAAAGTATAATAGCGCTTCTGGTAAAGCAAGATTGAATTTTAATAGGCACAGCTCTCCTCCACGGGAGGCAGAATCCTATTAGATGTTTTTTCCGGGGAGTTTAGGGTTAAAGCCTTATATCCCCCACGTTATGAGGGTATATATGAAGTAAACTTTTGAATACAAAGATAGGCACTTAAACATTATGCATATTCTAATTTAGCCAACTCTACTTTTAGCCTGAGCTCTATGTCATCGATTATTCTGTTGAGCTCTTCTACGCCTTCTAAATGAGGGTGCTCAGCCAAATGTTGACGCGCGCTATCAATATCATCTTGGGTTAATGCGTTATCTAATATTTTATGTTGGAGTTCTTCGAGATCGCTTAAAAGCCGGTGCGCATACGCAGTGCCCTTATTCATTTTGCTCAAAATTTGGTCTTGCAAAACAAATAGGTTGGAGGCAGTAGTGATGCTTACTTCGTCGGTAGGGTGTGCCTCATTCGATTCCGTAGTCTCAGGACTTTCGTCAGAGACATAGGTTTTAGAGTTTGTTTTTTTGCGATTCAAACGACGCAATGCATTAGCGGCATACGCCTGTACTTTAGAGATATCCATATAATTAACACCTGTTAGATGATGTTAGGCGTGAAGACGTTAATTTTTAGTTAATTTTTGGGGAATCCGTAAAAAGGGGGCAAGCCCCCCGTAAAATTTAGGCAGGAAGGATTTCCATTTCGCTAAAGAAGAAAGCAATTTCCTTAGCCGCGTTTTCTGCTGAGTCAGACCCATGAATTGAGTTTTCACCTATTGAGTCACCAAACTCTTTACGGATGGTGCCGGCGTCTGCTTTCTCTGGGTTTGTGTCGCCCATAATTTCGCGGTTGCGCATGACGGCGTTTTCACCTTCAAGAACTTGTGCCACGATAGGGCCAGAGCACATAAACTCGCATAGCTCGTCATAGAAAGGGCGCTCTTTGTGCACTTCGTAGAATTTTTCTGCTTGCTCACGGGTAAGCTGCATACGCTTTTGTGCCACAATTTTAAGGCCACCTTGTTCAAGCAATGCGTTAATACCACCTGTTACATTTTTTTTTGTAGCATTTGGTTTGATCATTGAGAATGTTCTTTCAGTCATTTCATATCCTATTTTTATCGTTGTTTATATATCATATTTTATGATGATTTTGGAGAGGGAACTATATATCCAGCCCCAAGCTTTCCATTAATTCTTTCCATTCGCGTTTGCTTAGGCCGGAGTTGCCTTGATCCACCTGTTCGCCGCGGATGAGTTTTTGCACAATTTCGAGGCCAATACGGGATAGGTTAACACCGCCCTCGCGATAATCTTGAAAGGCCTCATATGTGTTAGGCACCCATCGCTTGAGGATTTCTTTCATAATCTCGGCATACACCCGAATTTCATATTGAGCGTGGCTATCGGCCCGCAAAGCCACAAAGTGCATCAGGTTGTGAAGATCAATTTTCCAATACCACTGCGTGTAGTAATTGAGGTTAAGATTCATGCGGGCAAGTTCACGCGCTACCCCCGCACGGGTTTCATCTTGGGGTTCGCCGTTTTCATCTTGATTCAACATATATTTATAGTTAGCGTAACAACGTTCACTATCTTCTTTCAAGATCTCCAACACTTTTTGAGCTTCCTCGGGCGTAACAGTATCTCCACGGCACTGTTTGTTGGTTGCTGACTGTGCGGCTAAATGCTCGGGCGAGGGGAGGTAGAACTCTTTATCGAGAATAGAATATCGTGCTGAATACTCATTTACATTGGCGGTACGGTGCCGGATCCACTGCCGTGCAATGAAAATAGGGAGCTTAATGTGGAATTTTATTTCGCACATCTCAAAAGGCGTGGTGTGGCGATGCCTCAAAAGGTAGCGCAAGAGCCCTCTGTCTTGGCTCACCTTTTTGGTGCCTTTTCCGTAGGACACCCGGGCAGCCTGCACAACGGCATTGTCGTCTCCCATGTAGTCCACCACCCGGATAAACCCATGGTCTAATACCTTGTGCGGAGTATAGAGAATGTCTTCAAGGGCAGGCACAGTCGCGCGCTTGGTAGTGAATTGCTGGTTGCTAACATCAGCTAATTCGGATTCAATTGAAACTGTTTTTTCATTTTCCATATATGGTCCCTTATTTTTGTGTTGGATTGAGTATATATCCCCATACCTAAAGGCGCAACTCTTGGCTTAATTGAAACGGTGTATATGTGCACAGGCGCCCGCGCCCGGCAAAACAGGAGAAGCTAAAAAGATCCGGGCGGGCACCTTGGCCAGCATTAACCAGCTTTAAGACCCCATTTTTTCTTTAAGTTACTGTAAAGTTTTTGGTTGCGTTTAATTTTAGCAATCGCCGCATTCACTCTGGGTGTAAGTTTACTACCCTTGGGAAGCGCAATTGTTAAACCCTGCAGGTCTTGTGTGAGATATGGCGATATAACAAACGTCGAGTGTTGTGCTTGCACCTTTTTAGCAAGGGGCAGGTCAATCAATATAGCGTTAATGCGATCATCTGATAACTCACGCACCATGTCGGGGGCTTTGGCGAATGATTTATAAGTAAACGGTTCTACCTTGTATTCTGTTTCCATTTCTTTTTGCAAGGCTTTCAACTGCATTTCGTGGGTGGTGCCCATTTGAGCGCCAACCGTAAAACCCACTAGGTTTTTAGGATCGGCATAATCAACGGGTGTTTTTGAGACAAAGGCGAACTCTGGTACATAATAATCTTGCGTTAAGTCTAACACTTCCTCCCGTTCTTTAGAGCGCGTGATGCCCGAAATAGCAAGATCAACTTTGTTGGCGCTGAGGGCAGGAATGATGCCGGCAAAGTCCATATCGACGATTTCTACTTTGTAGCCCAGTTCTTTACCGATCAACTTAACCAAATCAATATCAAACCCTACAATTTCATTTTTCTCAATGTCGAAAAACTCATGAGGCGGCCAATCAGCGCTCACTGCCACCTTTAGCGGTGCTTTTGCTTCCTTTTGTTTGCTGCAGCCCCACAACATAAAGGCGGCACTCATAATGACGATTGAGGTTAATTTTTTTATAAACATTCTGTCTCCTATTGGGGCACACCCATGTGCTGTTGGTTACGTTTTTTGGCGAGCTCGATTTGGCGTTGACGTTCGGCGGCGCGGGCGTGTTGCTCTTGCGATCGTTTGTTATAACAACGGTGACAATGAACCCCAGCTTTATAATGAGGGTGTTCCTTGTCTTCTTCTTTTATGGGGTAGCGGCATCCATGGCATTGGTCATAGTCGCTTTGTTTTAAGCCATGCGTCACAGCCACGCGGCCGTCAAACACAAAGCAGTCACCTTCCCAGGTGCTTTTTTCTTGCGGCACTTCTTCAAGATATTTTAATATCCCGCCCTTAAGGTGATACACATTTTCAAACCCTTCTTCTAGCATATAGGAGCTTGCTTTCTCACAGCGAATACCGCCTGTGCAGAACATGGCCACATGCTTGTGCTTTTGTGGGTCGTAATGCTTTTTCACATACTCTGGAAACTCCCGAAAGCTTTCTGTATTTGGGTTAACGGCCCCTTTAAAAGTGCCCACCTCAACTTCATAGGTGTTACGGGTGTCGATTAAAAGCACATCATTTCTATTAATCAGATTGTTCCACTCTTCCGGGGTAACATATGTACCCACTTTCTTTGTGGGGCTCACATTCGGAATACCAATGGTAACAATTTCTTTTTTTAGGCGTACCTTCATCCGCAAGAAAGGCATTTTGTTGGCGGGTGATTCTTTGTGCTCCAGGTCATTAAATTCGGGTTGGGCGCGTAAAAATGCTAACACGTTATCGATGCCTTCGCGGGTACCAGCGATAGTGCCATTAATACCCTCGTGGGCGATAAGCAGTGTACCCTTAATGCCGTTGCGGTTGCACTCGCGCAAAAGAGGTACGCGAAAATTCTTAAAGCGCTTGAAGTCTACAAATTTATAGAGTGCTGCAACTACGTAATTTGTCATGGTTAATCCTATATTTATACTAGCTGGAGAGTATTAAATAATTGCTTAAAAATCAATCAATTACTGACTTTATGTCGCATGCCAATGAATAGGTGGGAAGGGTTTACGAGCCCGACGGGTTGTCTTTAACATTACTCGCTTTTAACTAGCCTTAAGACGATCTGCTACTATTAACCCACATGCCCCAACCACAAAAGCTGACCAACACACCAATCTCACGTCACCGCAAAACAAAAAAAGAGGCCTGTACCTGGCCTCTTAGGTTTTAGATAGAGGGAGGAATCTTTTATAACTGCGCCGGTATAGCCTCTTGTTTGTTTCTTTTGTTGGGGTTGAAAAATTCAGCAAGAGGGCGCTTTCCCAATAAGCTTTTGCTCGTGAGAACTTGCTCTTTTTTTGCTTTAGCTTGTTTGGCGGCATACCGTTTTTTATACTGCTGCGCCTTACTAAAACTTGACATCTCTCGAGGGGAAAGAGAAGCTGAGTTGCGAAACTTTTCTAAAATGCTTTGTGCCCAAAACGCCCCCCTCATTGCTGAACCAAGTAGCACTCCACTTGTTCTTGCCTCGTTTATATTTCTGAGCAAGAGGCGCTTTTTTGTTGTTTCTTTTTTATCCATTAGCATCTGCAACATAAATGTATTTGGAGATGTTAACTCTTTCAAAGGAAGCGTTGGTGTGGCAATAAACGCATCACCCGCTTTGTTAAATGACCCCTGATAATTTTCGTTGGCTGAAACAAGAAGTTTCACAAAAGGACAGCTTAAGCCTTTTTTTTCTAAGCGCTGTTTGAGTAACGTATGGAACCCAACGCTACGTTGCGACTCTCTATGAAAACCGAATATACAGCAGGTGCACATTGACCTTATGGTGTGAACGTTTATACCAACACCCAACAACTTGTCTAAGCCCACAAGCATTTCAATGCTATCTGCCAAGAACACGAGGTTCTTTGATAGGTGAGCGATTATGGCTTGCTCACTATGGGCATAGGTGCGCGATAGAGCGTGACTGCCTGATTCTTTCATTTTCATCGCGCTTTGTTTAAGTGACGCAAGCCGTGATACTTGCTTGCATTTTTCGGGTGAGCCCGTATGTTTATGTTGCGTGTCTACAAAATGATCCGGGCCATGGGAAAAGACAGTAGCCGTTGTGTAACGTTTGCCATTTACCTGAAGAGTCCTATCATGCTCGTAAAGCCCACTTAAAAAAATGAGTGGGTTACCGTCTTTATCTGCTAATGGTACATGCTTATATTCCACACCCTGTGAAGTCAGCACAAAACAGCCGACATGTGCTAAGGCAATGTTACGACTTTCCCCGAAAGCATCATTTTTATCCATCTCTTCTAACAATGGTACAGCGTCCTTGTTCGCCCTATCAATCTTAGCCACCTCTTCCGAAAGCTTCTGGTGTAGTGGGGATAAATCCACAATCTTATTAGACGCATCTGGTTGGCAAGCCAAGTAATCCGCGGCATCAAAATTAAAGTTGGTTGTCCAAGACCATTCATAAGGCACCTTTTCAGCGGCTTGAGAAAAATGAGCAAAACCGAATATAATCGTCGTAACTAAAGTTAAAAATTTCCTCACATATATTCCATCTTAGAGGTGGTGTAGTAAGGCTTGAAACCATTTCAAGGAAAAAAGTAAATTTTTTTACATTTTTTTTGATGAAGCGGATTTCTGCATTTTTGAGTTATTTTCATATATGATGACAAATTAAACTGGACTTTCGTGCAAAAACGGGTTAGATAATACTCACTTGGCTGGATAGCTCAGTTGGTA
This sequence comes from Alphaproteobacteria bacterium, assembly GCA_030433125.1. Classification (GTDB taxonomy): domain Bacteria; phylum Pseudomonadota; class Alphaproteobacteria; order UBA6184; family UBA6184; genus JAUIKZ01. Next base: position 5,206 of record JAUIKZ010000021.1, on the reverse strand, counting down.
GAGCAAGGGACTGAAAATCCCTGTGTCGGCAGTTCGATTCTGCCTCCAGCCACCACGCGCCCTCAAAAGCGCCTCCCTCACGAAGACTGAAAGCTCTTCGGTTTGCAAATTTGTGACCCTCATATGTAATAAACGCACTTGAAACTTTCCATTTTACAAATATAATTGAAAAAGATACAGGTAATTAGAAAACATGTCCTTTATAAACAAACGCGTTATCGCAGCCTCATTTATGGGAAACGCCTTAGAATTCTATGACTTTACTTTATTCGGGGCGTTAAGCCCCATTGTGGCTCAAGAATTTTTCCCTTCAGACGAACCATATATCTCCTTAATAAAAACATTTGCAATATTTGCGATTGGGTTTTTTGTGCGGCCATTGGGCGCCCTTTACTTTGGCCATATCGGAGACACGAGAGGGCGTAAAGCCGCCTTAAGTCTATCGATTGTGCTGATCACCTTCCCGACTATTATATTTGGGTTGCTCCCCACCTACAACCAGATAGGCTTTTGGGCCCCTTTGTTGTTAATGCTCTCCCGCATGATGCAGGGTTTTTGTACAGGTGGAGAATATAATGGAGCTGCTATTTTTGCTTTAGAACACACCCCTGATAACCGCCAAGGCTTTGTGAGCAGCTTGAGCTTTGCCTCATGTTTATTAGGCGCCTTGTTTGCAACATTAGTGGCGTGGACATTTACGAAAAGTTCATTGTTCGGTTTCGCACTGCCGCATTGGACGTGGAGAATTCCAGTGTTAATGGGCGCCCTTATTAGCTTTATAGGTTTTTATATTAGAAGAGAACTGGCGGAAACGCCTGAGTTTAGTATTTACGAAACGCGCAAAAAAGAGCTTCTCAGAAAAACACCCCCTAAAACTCTTTTGCAAATGGTGTCTGAAGTCCCCAAAAACTTTTCTCTATCTATAATACTCGGCGCAATTAACGGCTTAGTAATGTATATATTGTTTGGGTATGTTTTAGCTTTCCTCGAGAAATTCAAAGGCCTTAGTTTGAACAGCGCTCAAGTGTATACAGCTTTTGGGTTAATTGTGTGCTTTGCGGCTTCATTTGTGCCGGGCTATCTCATGGATAACGGCGTGGCTCCTTGGCGTCAATTCAAGGGAGCCAGTCTCTTTTTACTGGCGATTATCTTTCCCGTATTTTATAGTTTGGAAGAGGCAAGCCATTCTAGCATCATGTTCGCGCTTGCTCTCCTAGGGGTTTCTGGAGCATTTATTGGGGCCACCCAACACCTCATGCTCTACAAAATGTTTCCGATTAACTTCAGGTATAGGGGGATTTCTTTGGGCTTTTCGATTGGGATGAGCTTGGTTGGCGGCTCCTCAAGTTATATTCTTACAAAACTTTGTAAAACCGCCTACTCTTCTAATAACCCTTTCATTCAATCTTTGCCTAAATATCTGTTACCAGCCGTGTGGCCATTAAGCATTTCAATTATTTGCATACCCTTAATTTACGTGCTTCTCAAGTATCGCGCAGCTGAATTAGAAAATCAGCAAAAGGAGAGCGTTGAATTAAAAGACGATTCTCAAGAAAACCAACGGTTAGGTTAGCCACTTTTTAATACATAATACGTATACTTCTGAAATGCAGTTAATCGTTTTAGAAGATAATGTTCGTTACTTACTTCAAGAAGGCAATGAGCCCAAGGTATTGTTAGGGGTAGCAGACTTAGATGCTGCCCCCTTTCCAGAAACCTACAAGGTTTTATTGCTACCGTCTTCTATATCTACAGCTCCCCCCCAAGCATACGATGTGGCCCTCATAAGCCCCCTCTCATTTTGGGACGGGCACAAACCCCTCTACTTGTGTTTAAGCGAGGCGCAAAAAAACTTTTTGCATGACATGCTGCGCACCCCCAAGCCCGTAGAGCTCATATCCCCCAGGCTGCTAAACGCCGGCACGATCACCTTAAAAGGGTATACGATTCACATCAGCGATGATTGGCGCGTCACTTACACAAGCTCACCTCCTCAAAAAATAGAAGAAAGCTTTAAAAACATTCTCCACAACATAAGTCGCGCAAAGCTTATACAAAACGCTAAGTGTTTGGTATATGTTAAGAAAAATTTAACCCAGTTATGGAAAAATACGGTCATGATAAAAGTGAGTAAAACATTGAGAGCCTTTTCTTTTTTAGCGACGATTTCTCTTTCAAGCTTAAGCTTACTACACCTTAGTCAGGTTAGAGCTGGGGAAGATAATCCCCCTCAAACGTCCACTACAAAGGAATTTACTCAGCTTGGCCGCCTCGAAATGTTTGACGTAGTAGAAAAGCTCAATAAACTCCTGAAACCAGAAACAGCTTTCAGCTTTGAGTGGGTTGATGAAGGACCTTCTCAAACCCTCACACTCTATGTAAAAACAGCTGATTACACAAAAGATAGCCTAGCCCAAAGCTTATCCGCCACATTCACCGGTTGGGAAATAAGTGGCGCCGACTATAGCGGCTCAAAATACAACTTCAAATTTAAAGTTACACATCATGACCAATTATCATAAACGCACGCTTTTTTCTTTATTGCTACTATTTAGTGTAATGGGGATGTACTTCCTTGTTGAACAACAAGTGGCCAACCAAAACAAAAACACCCCCCCTGCAAAAGAAACAAACATCCAAAACCCCACTGACTCGTTGCGCAAAACGGTTAGCACGCTCGCTAAAAAATACAACATCTCAACGAAGGAGATAAACAACCCGCGGGCTAAGGTGTTAAAACAGGGTAAAGCCATCACCTATATTTTGCGAAGCAACCTTGACGTAAATATTCTTGAGTTGATCCGCACGACTATTGAGCTGAATGAATCGGCCAGCCTTTACCGTGTTCTGCTGGAAGACCGTTTAATTGAAAACGCTCAAGGTGAAAGCGAAGCTTACGCAGAGGTGACTTTTTTGCTGCTTCCACGTTAGTCGCAGGACTTTTTCCGACGCAGCTTAAAACGTTTAATACTTTGCCATGGGGCGGCTCACCTAAAATCCGCAGATTAAAAACGCTTTTCATGAGCGCTTAATTTCTTATATACTACAGCTATACAACTGATGAGGATATGATGAAAACATTTTTCAGCCTAACTACTGTCGGGCTTTTAACCTTAAGTAGTGCCAACGCCACCCTTCTGGACCGTGTGAAATCTTGGTTTAACTATGCAGAACACACTGAAAAAAATGAGACCCCTAAAGCTAATGATGCATCAACTACACCTGAAAATATATCTAAAACGGTGGGCCAACATCAGCTTTTTTCCTTTGCGCCCGTGGCTAAAAAAGTTACACCGTCTATTGTGAATATTTATAGCCAGCGCGTGGTAAAGCAAAACCCTATGGAGTCATTTTTTTTTGGACGTGGTTTTTTTGATTTGATTGACCCACGTTTTTCTATGCCGCGCGAAGCTATTCAGCAGTCATTAGGATCGGGGGTGATTCTTGATGAAAGCGGGGTAATTATTACCAACTCCCATGTGGTGAAAGACGCTAGTGAAATTAAAGTGGTGTTAGCTGATGGCCGTGAGTTCGAAGCAACTCTTGCTGTTAAAGACGACAAACTTGACTTGGCCTTGTTAAACATTAAACCAGAAAAAGACGAAAAACTCCCCGCCATAAAAGTAGGCAACCCCAACAAGCTTGAAGTGGGCGACTGGGTTGTAGCCGTGGGTAACCCATTTGGCTTAGAGCACACCGTAACCACCGGCATCGTGTCTGCGCTAGGCCGCTGGGGGTTCATTCAAAGCGATGTGGCTATTAACCCTGGTAACTCTGGTGGGGCCTTGGTGAACACAGCGGGTGAGCTGGTTGGGATTAACAACTTTATCATCAGTAAAACAGGCACGAGTAACGGCCTTGGTTTTGCGATTCCCATCGATATGGCGCGCCCTGCCCTGGAACATATGGCGAAAGGGGATAAAAGCAAATCTCCCAACGTGGAACGGGGCTGGGCAGGTTTAACGGTGCAATCTGTTAGCCAAAAAATTGCTAAATCCTTGGGTCTAGCGGTGCCGCGCGGTGTTATTATTAACCGCATTCATGCCAAAAGCCCAGCACGCGATGGTGGGTTAATGGAAGGCGATGTCATCCTCGCCTTGAACCACCGCCCTATTCATGATGAGCGCTCGTTCAACTACCGTATGTGGGGTTTTCCACAAAACGAAAAAGTAACCTTTACGGTGATGCGCCAAGGAAAAAAAATGGATATCGCTTTCAACCTTAAGCACCCTGTTTACACACCAGCCCCTAACCGCAAGTTGCTACGGGGGAACCATATCCTATCAGGGGTTACGGTAGCCAATCTTTCACCTGGGTTAGAGGCTGAGCTTGGCTTAGACATCAACCAAGAGGGGGTGGTGATAGAGAGCGTTAAAGAAACCAGCCCTATTTTTATTGCCTTCAAGCCGGGGGACGTTATTTTGGAGGTAGGCGGTGAACGCATTGAAAATGTAGAAGGTCTTATTAAAGCCCTTCAAAGCAATGGTATTAATCGCATCAAACTCCTGCGTGACAACCAAGTTATTAATATAGCGAGTTAGATATGAAAAGTTTGTATGTAGCCGTTTCAGCACTAGTGGCTTTTGCACAACCAAATGCTACCAACCCACAACCAAAGAAGACGGGACATCTAAAGAGTAAACAAGAGGCTGCTAAAAACTCTCCCTTTAATCAACCTCAGAGAACAACTCTTTGGGTGGCACCTCCTGCAAAACAAAAAGGGGGCAAGCCCCTACTAGAACTGGGCCCCGCAAGAACGACTAAAGAGGTAAAAGAAGGCGACCTTATAGGAAACATCCAGAACGAGAGAACAGAACTATCAAAACAACCCGAAAATAAGTATGAAGACAACTCAAACAATTCAATTAACGATAACCGCTCCACTATAATGAATAACTCTCTGAAACCTAGCTATGGGCCTGATGGAAAAGAAAAAATAAAGATAGAATACCGAAAGACCCCGCCAGGCTGGAAAGGGAAACTGGACTAAGGCTATTTGTTGAGAGTGTGCGGTTTATCTCTACCTCCCCACTTCACAGCCCCTATCTTGCACAAGATATAATATTTCTTTTGGCTCATGGCTGAATTCTAAGCTTAAAGCATAGCGCGTTTGTCAAGAGCGCCCCGGGCCCCTGCAGATTTTATGCACATAAAATCGAAGGGAAAGGGCAACCTTTACAAACAAGCGCTTTAAGCGACAATGCAG
>JAUIKZ010000020.1 GCA_030433125.1 Alphaproteobacteria bacterium | reverse complement strand
TGTGGGCGAAAAAGAGCTGCAAATATATGAGCGCCAGCTGACTCTATATAATCATAATATGAGAGCGTTGGAAGATAAAGCTAAAGCTGAGGGTGAACAAATCGGCCTTAAAAAGGGTGAACAAATCGGCCTCGAAAAGGGAGAGATTCTAGGGCTGATTAAACATTATAAGAGGAAGGGCCGTAGCGTTGAGATAATATTAAAAAAAGTGCCAGGTGTAACATTAGAAAAACTTTCTGCCATTAAAGGAAAACTAGACGAGATTTACCCGGGTTTAACCGAAGAGTTAAAAAGGGATATTGCTGCCACACAAGACGCTCCTGTTTCTCAACGCGGTGGTGGGGGTGGCGGCAGAGAGTAATCGTCTCTCATGGGCAACGCTGCATAGTTTCCACGTCTGTCCCCCCCCGTGGCCCCTCGTTCAGGTGGCACCGCTTGTGTCCGAAACGCCAGCCCCCGCAGATCTTGGCCAGAACTTGCCCACTAGCTAATGCCTTTTGACTGAACAGGGATTGCTGCACGGATGTGATGATGGCCGCCGGCTAAAATTTTAGTTCCAAAATCCCACAGGATTTGATATCAATATAATATGGTACACAAAGAAACACTAAAGCTGATTGGCGCCTTTAACTCGCGCCTATGTCACGACCTCATTGCCCCTGCCGGCGCAGCGGAAATAGGACTTTCTCTTATAGAAGATGGTATAACTGACGAAGAGACCATTAAGCTTCTAGCAGATAGCGTGAGGCGCTTAGTTGCGAAGCTGAACTTTTTTCGCGGCGCCTGTGGCTTTGGAAAAGCAAAAGACACTCCTAGCCTAGTAGAAGGAAAACAGTTCGCCCAAAATTACTTAGCGCATGAGGGGCTGAACCTCACGTGGACTAACGCCCTTGAAGAACAGCTCGAACGAGAGGGGGAGTATTCGCGACTTTTGCTTTGTCTTATCAACATTTTAAGCGCAAGCCTCACCAAAAAAGGCGAGGTGTGCGTGCACATCCAAAAAAGTGCTGAAAAGGGAATTCATGTAAAACTAAAATTGAGTGGCCCTCGCATGGTGTTGAAAGAGCGTGATTTGCAACTGATTTGTGATCCACAAAGCGTTGAATTTTCTTCAGAAGAAATCAACCCCCATGATATTTTACAGGTCCTACTCCAGCCGTTGCTAACAGAACACATGAGAAACCCAGCTGTGATTGACCGCCGACATGATGGAGATCTTGAGCAGCTTTTCATTGAATTGACGTTGGACTAGATTTTTCTTGAGACGTGTTGTGAATGTTACCAAAATACTCAGCTGGTGTTTGAGCTTGAACGTGTGCTGCGCAATAAAGGAGGATCATAAAGTCACCCAGCCCGCCCATTCGGGCCACTCGTGGAAAAAACATCAGTTTTCATTTAACCCCCTAGGCTTATATGGTTACTTTGAAGGGAACGCCCTGAAAGTAAATTACGCCGCCGAAGCCGGTTATGAATACGGATGGTATTGGGGTAAAAACAAAAATTATTACTTTGGCGTTAACACACTTTTCAATTTGTTTTATCCTGATTCACTCTCTAAAAACACCGTTACAATTCTCGGCCCTAATATCAAAGTTTATCCATTTTTGATTCCCATTATAAACCTCAATTTTGGTTACATCCCCCAAGCCGCCCCAAACCATAAGTTTATACTGGGGTCCACCTATTTATGGGGTCTCACATTAGAGCACCGCTATTTGTTAACGCCCAACGTTTACACAAGTTTTAGAGGCATATGGTGGCTGGATAAAATACTATTTAAACAAGGCCTACACAATTTTTACTTCACGATGGGTATAGGATTTCAATTTTAGCGTGGGCTAAATACTCCGAGCTTCTGCCGGCTTATGAGCTGGCTTGCCGCTGGCGCCATAAGGCTCTGATAAATCTGCCATAAAGCATTGAACGCTGTCGACGATCAGGCGAATTTCCGCCCCGCCCGAAAAAATCAAATTAACCGTTTGGTGATCAATAGGCTTTATAGCTAAGAGAGATAAAACATGATCAGTGGCGTCTGCCGGGATGTTTTTTTTCATCACCTTCTTGACGTTCGTAAATTTAAGTCCTGCATTCACCCGTTGTAAGATTTCATCTTGAGGGTTTTGGCTTAAGGTCTCCCAGCAAAAGCGGTTTGCAATAATAGTAAACGCTTTGTCTTTAGGATCATAATCGACATTTGAGAGTGTCATAACAGCATCTTGCAAATGCGCCGACAAGGCCTCCAAGTCTTCCAGGTCTTGTGCCATTAAAGCTAAAGGTTGATACTTCTTGTCAGATTCTGTCATAACTTTACTCGTGTTAACACCATTATAGGTAACGTTTATTAATACATACTTAACATCTCAAAAAACAATTTTGTTTTAGAAAATGTGATCTCGAACCAAATCGATACATGGTTGTTGCAAATCAGTAACAGGCACAGCTTGGTACTTGCAGGGCCTACGCATGAAAAGCATTTGGGTACAGGAAAAACAATAGCCCTTCAACACTTTTTAGCGCTCTAATGTTTTTTAGGCGTAGGCCCAGAAGAGATGGGTAATTCCCAGGTGTAGAGTTGGTGTGGGTTGCTTTGGGGGGGCGTTTAGCGCAAAAAGCCTAGCCATGATTATTTGAGGTGGCAAACCTTCACGCCGGCTAGTTAGTCGTTCGTTAGTTCTATATCGCGTGCTTCTGGGCCTCTTTGAGAGAGGGTCACTTTTAATTTCAGGCGTTTTCCAGGCACAAGCTTATCGCGGAGCCCTTGGCTTTCTACCAGTGAGCCATGAATAAATACATCTTGCCCCCCCTTATCGAGCCGCGCAAAACCAAACCCTTTTAGGGGGTTGTACCATTTAATGTGACCAAGCTCTTCCGTGATGACGGCATTGTCATCAAGTTGCATAAACCGAGCCGGCTTTACGTCTTTTGGGTCAACAGGGTTTATGTCTGTGATGCGACGTTTTGTTTTAAAGGGGTTAAAGGGCTTGTGCTGCAAAATCTTTTTTACCGCAAGCTCTCCTTTTTCAAAAGCCACCTCGCATAAATATTGATCATCTTTATCGGGCACCACAAAATCGCAAGGCGCGAGCATAGAGTAATGCAAAAATATATCAGAGGGATATTTTTCATCTTTTAAGAAACCATATCCTTTAACTGCATCAAACCACTTGACCTTAAGCCATATTGGCTTAAGCCCCTTGCTTATTGAAAGTGTTTTTTTAGCCTTCTCCATAAAATCTACCTTTATAAACTCTTTGTTATGATTTAAGGGTATAATAAAAAACAAAACAAAGAGTTAAATATTGGAAAAAAAATATCATTTTTTTTACACTAAGGCCAGTCTTTTATTTTTAACAGTTGGTTTATGTCATGCAAACGTTGTGGCCCCCCACGATAAATGTGAGGTGCATCTGGTCGGAGCAGAGAAAAAGCATAGCTTGCCAAAGCATTCCTTGTTAGCGGTGGCTCTTACGGAATCGGGCTATTCAAGCAATGGTAAGCTGCGCCCCCACCCGTGGACTATATGTAAAGAGGGTAAAACATATTATTACAAAACCCGCGCGGAAGCTGTGAAAGCTGCGCAGCAGTTTATTCGACAGGGGCACCGTAATTTAGATTTTGGGTGCATGCAAATTAACTATCGTCACCATGGTGACAAATTTAAATCAGTTGCGGACATGTTCGAGCCACAAAAAAATGTCTCGTATGCAGCCGCCTATTTGGCGAAAGTGATTAAGAAGAAACCAAATTGGCGCGAGGCGATAGCTTATTACAATTCAAGCAACCCTCTTTATCAGGTGCCTTATCGCAAAAAAGTATTGGCGTATTACGATAAAATTCGCAAGGGTGACTTCGCAGACCTTGTGGGTTCGTCTGTCAGATTAGCTGTTAACAATAAGCCGCAGCCTAAAAGGCCAGCCGTCAGCACAAAAATTGTAAGTCTCGATACCTTATCCAAGTTAGGGAAGCGCTTGTATGCTAGTATCTCTTCCCAAAACTCCCTGATGCTAAGAACACTGGCAGAGACTAAATATAAAGCGACTCGAGAAGCAAATGAGAGCCAAGTTGTGGAAGCTCAAAAACGTGTGCGCACCATCACGCGTCATAAGGCCCGCTTGAGTGTATCATAAGGCTTGCATGCATAAAAAATAGGCGCAACCAAGGAGCGGGGCCAGAGAGAGCCCTATAAGAGCTCTCATTTATCAGGCGAAATGGTTTAATCGCCATGCTGATTAAACAGTTGTTGCATATTGTTACTTGCGGCCAAGTCTGCTGGCTTTATACCTTCGTCATTCTCAATCTGAGTATTTGCGCCCCAGGTGTAGATTAAAGCGTTAGCTAGTGCAACATTGTTATTAATAACGGCATAATGAAGTGCTGTATTACCCTCTTCATCTTGCGCATGAATGTTGCTTCCTTTGTTGAGAAGATGGAGTGTTTGCTCTTCAAAGTTTTTTTGAGCAAAGACCAGCAAGCACTTATTTAGAACTATTGGTTGGTCTTCACCTAAAAGGTTGAGAGACTCTTCTGCAAGATCAAATCTTTCTTTGCCCAGGGCAAGCACAAACATAAAAGTTCTAGTGTCAGTGGTTGCTGCTGCGTGATGAATAATTTGATGTGCTAAGGCATCATCCTCCAATTCAAGAGCTCGTGGCGTCATGACCAAAAGGGAATCTTTATCAACCGCTGGATGTAATATTAGCTTAGAATAAAGAGCAACCTTTTGGTTTAAAAACCCAAAAACGACTGCTTTGCGTATGACCTGCGAATTGAAGGCGGGGAGGTCTTTGAAGTGGTTATAGATGTCTTCATTTTCACTCATAACAACTGTGCACATTATCTGGGTTAGCAGTTGCTCATCCCACTCTACGGCATCTTTTAGCAACTCTATCATGGGTAAATTATTTGTTTCAATTGCATGAGTAACAGCTAGTAGAAAAAGGATTGGATCAATAGAGTGAGAGGGTATAAGACATGCAACCAAAGGCAGTGCCCCTTCTTTTACTGCGTTAATTATTTTGCATGCAAGAAACAATCGTGGCACCCTATCTCTTAGCATTTTAACTATAGTTAGGTGTTGTTTCTCACATGCAGATGAAAAGCCAGCTATAATAGGGGTCAAGTCCTGCCATGGGTAACGCACAAAAAGATCTACCACTTCGCGGTGGTTGTTTTCACAAGCTTTAACAACACATTCTTTAAGGCACAAAAACGTCTCGTCTATCCCTATCGAATGGCTTAATATTGCTTTTAATGAAGCAGGTGCGTTTCGTGCGGTAGCTGTATGTAAGGCCTCTTTGAGAATAGAATTAAATGTAGATCTATCTTCAATTTCGGTTTTTGTCTTAGCTATGAGTTTAGCAAGCGTGTCATGGTCGTTCTTATAAATTAATGCGTCCATTTGGGGCTTAAGTTTTTTTTGGGAGAACCCCGACACATCCACAATCCCAGCGATAGGTGTAGTATCCGGGGCTAGTTCAGCGGCCATGCAACATCCCACAAGGGCACTAGTAGAAATAAAATATTTAATTAACGTCATATTTATCACCATTTTTGTGAGGGGTTTTAAACTGTCTCTTTCATCTTGTAAAGATTAATTTCAGTTAACCTTAATAAAAGGTACACTTACATGTCGGCGTGATTATTGCTACAACCTGGGATCGTTAGCTTAGGGGCTGACTCCTTCTGGGTAGAGAGAATAGCCCTGACACTTAGACACAAAGCCCTTGTCTTAGTGTGGAATATGTGGTAACACAAAACCTAATGTAAGGGCTTTTTATATAGGAGTGTAGCTCAATTGGTAGAGCACCGGTCTCCAAAACCGGGGGTTGAAGGTTCGATTCCTTTCGCTCCTGCCACATAAAAAAGTTGTAGTAAGATGAACCCATTTAAATATTTAAGACAAGTTCGCCAAGAAGCAAACAAGGTAACCTGGGCTACCCGCAAAGAGGTGTATTTAACAACTGTAATGGTGCTTATAATGGGCGCGATTATGGCCGCTTTCTTTTTTGGGGTGGATAAGCTTATTCAGGTTATTCTCACGTCATTATTTGATTAAACAAAGGATTATTAAGTGTGAGCACAGAAACAGCGGCAGCACCTAAAAAACGTTGGTATGTTGTAGACGTTTATGCAGGCTCCGAAAAACGAGTGGCCGAAACGATTAAAGAGCAAGCTATAAAAAAAGGCTTGGATAGCCATTTTGGTGAGGTGCTTGTGCCCACCGAAGAGGTGATCGAAGTTAAGCGTGGGCAGAAGGTAACCACTGAGAAGAAATTCTTTCCTGGTTATATTATTATTGAAATGCAGCTGACGGATGATTCGTGGCACTTGGTGCGTACGGTGCCAAAGGTGTCCCGCCTGCTTGGCTCTAAAAACAAGCCAGCGCCTATTTCTCGCGCCGAGGTTGATCGCATTAAAGATCAAATGCGGGAAAGTGCTGAGCGTCCCAAAACCTCTGTATCATTTGAGGTGGGTGAGCAAGTTAAGGTCAACGATGGCCCGTTCGCGACGTTTAACGGTGTTGTAGAAGAGGTAGACGCTGAGAAGACGCGTCTTAAAGTATCGGTCACCATTTTTGGCCGATCAACCCCTGTAGACCTAGAGTTCTCGCAGGTGGAAAAAATATAAGAGAAACCCGGGGGAGGGAGCCACCCTTCATCACCCCGGCCTCGTGTTAACAATTAAATTGAGGATATTATGGCAAAGAAAATTGATAGCTATATTAAGTTACAAGTTGGTGCCGGTAAAGCAACACCTGCCCCACCTGTAGCCACGGCGTTAGGTCCTAAAGGCCTTAACATTATGGAGTTTTGTAAAGCGTTTAACGCGGCAACAAGCAAGTTAGAGCCAGGCACGCCAACCCCGGTTGTGATCACTGTTTACTCTGACCGTTCGTTCACGTTTATTACAAAATTACCGCCAAACTCTTACTACCTTAAAAAGGCGGCTGGTATTAAATCAGGCAGCCAAACGCCAGGTCGTGCCCCAGTGGGTAAGCTAACAATGGCGCAAATTAAAGAGATCGCAGAAACTAAAATGGCTGACATGAACTGCACCACCGTTGAGGCAGCTATGAACATTTTGGTTGGTTCTGCAAAGTCAATGGGCTTAGAGGTAGCGGAGTAAGATTATGGCGAAGATAGGTAAAAGATTACAAGATATTTATAAAGGCGCTGATCGTCAAAAGTTACATGCACTTACAGAGGCTGTAGCGCAAGTTAAAGCAAACGCCAAAGCTAAATTTGATGAAACAATTGAAGTGGCGTTAAACTTAAATGTGGATGCCCGTAAAGCAGACCAGCTTGTGCGCGGCGTAACAGAGTTGCCGCACGGAACAGGACGTACGGTTCGCGTATGTGTAGTAGCCAAAGGCCCTAAGGCGGATGAAGCGACAAAAGCAGGCGCTGATCTTGTGGGCGCCGAAGACATCGTAGATCAAATTCAAGCGGGTAAGATTGACTTTGATAAAATGATCGCTACACCTGACATGATGGGTGTGATTGGTCGTGTGGCGCGTGTTCTTGGTCCGCGTGGCTTAATGCCAAACCCCAAGCTTGGCTCTGTTACAATGGATGTAGCGGCGGCTGTTAAATCAGCAAAAGCTGGGCAAATTGAGTTCCGTACCGACAAAGCAGGTATTTTGCACGTGCCAGCTGGTAAGGCTAGTTTTGATGAGGCGAAACTTGTTGAAAACATTAAAGCCTTTTTTAACGTAGTTGAAAAGTCTCGCCCAAGTGGTGTGAAGGGTACATTCATCAAAAAGATGGCGGTATCAAGCACCCAAGGTGCTGGCTTAAAAATAGACATCGCATCAGTACGCGATTAATGAATGAGCCCCCGTTAGGGGAGTTCATGAAAGGGTGTGTTTCGACATGCCCTTTCCCTGTCAGAGACTGAAGGAGTTGCGTTGCAACTTAATCGCCTTCATAGACCGGAGCGAACTCCGGGGCAGGAACATAGTCGAAAGCCTTTGGCTTTCTTGTTATAACCATTGCTAAGTGAAAGGAAAAGCTAGTGAACCGTGAAGAAAAACAAGCTTTCGTTGCTGCACTGAAAGAAAACTTGCAGGACAAAAGCATCGCGATTATCACACGGCAGAGTGGCTTAACCGTATCTGAGGTTAGCGAACTTCGCGCTAAAATCAGAGAAGTGGGTGCATACCACAAGGTCACTAAAAATACATTAGCCCGTTTAGCAGTAAACGACACACCTTTCGAGGGGCTTGCCGAGCACTTCGTTGGACCTACATCTTTATCAACTGCCGTTGAGCCAGTAAGCCTGGCCAAAACGCTGGTAGAGTTTGCAAAGGGCAACGAAAAAATAGAAATCATCGGTGGTGTCCTTGATGGAAAGGTGATGAATAAGCAATCCATCGAAGCTCTCGCTAAGTTGCCATCTATGGACCAACTTCGCGGTATGCTTGTGGGTGTTATCTCTGCGCCGGCTACAAAAATGGCTCGTTTGTTAAAAGAACCAGCCACCCAATTGGGCCGCGTAGTAAAAGCTTATTCCGAAAAATAGTTATTGCTAAACTGTATTTGAACAAAATTTAATTGGAGTTAAAAAATGTCTGAGAAATTAGAAAAAATCGTTGATCAACTTTCAGAGCTTTCTGTTCTTGAAGCTGCTGAACTAAGCAAAATGTTAGAAGATAAGTGGGGCGTATCTGCGGCGGCACCTGTAGCTATGGCTGCAGCTCCTGCTGCTGGTGGCGCTGCTGCTGCGGCTGAAGAGCAAACTGAGTTTGAGGTTGTTCTTGCTGATGCTGGTTCTAACAAAATCTCTGTGATTAAAGAAGTGCGTGCCATTACAGGTCTTGGTTTGAAAGAAGCCAAAGAAATGGTTGATGGTGCACCTAAGTCACTTAAGAGCGGCGTGTCTAAAGATGAAGCCGAAGAAATGAAGAAAAAGCTTGAAGGCGCTGGCGCCAAAGTTGAGCTTAAATAAGCATTTCAATATGCGTTTTGGGGGGTACGCTAACAACCCCCTTTTTTTACGTTTATACTAATGAGCAAACCTGAGGGGCATAGATGAGCTTATCTTTCACTGAAAAGAAACGAATTCGCAAAAATTTTGGTCGCATTGAAAATTTAGATTTAATGCCAGAACTAATTCAGTTGCAAAAAAAGTCCTATAATAATTTTTTGGCCTGGGAAGCCGATGCAGATCCAGTTAAGAGTGGCTTAACGGACGTTTTTAAATCTGTATTTCCCGTTGTTGATTATTCTGGTAAGGCACAGCTCGACTATGTGTCTTACCGTTTTGAAGAACCTGTGTTCGACCCGGAAGAGTGTATTACACGTAACATCACATATGCTGCCCCTTTACGTGTCACATTCCGTTTGATTGTTTGGGATGTTGACGAAGACGCTGACTCAAAAACCATCAAAGACATTAAAGAGCAAGAGGTGTACATGGGTGATATGCCGCTCATGACCGATAAGGGCACCTTCATTGTGAATGGGACAGAGCGTGTGATTGTGTCACAAGTGCACCGTTCACCAGGCGTGTTTTTTGATCATGATGGGGGTAAAACCCATGCGTCTGGGAAGTATCTCTTCTCTGCACGTGTGATCCCATACCGTGGGTCATGGCTCGATTTTGAATTTGACCCCAAAGACTTACTTCATGTGCGTATCGACCGCAAACGTAAATTGCCTGCCACTACCTTTTTAATGGCGTTGGATAATCCAACCACCGCTGAAGCACGCGCCAAGGCCGAAAAAGAGGGCACCGAGTTTGATCTCTCTGCCGCGGAAGGATATACACGTGAAGAGTTGCTTAATTATTTTTATAACACCAAAATCATCGAGCGTTATAAAAAAGCATGGCGGGCGCCATTTGTGCCAGAGGCTTATAAGGGGGTGCGGTTAGAAAGCGACCTTATAAATGCCAAAACTGGTGATGTAGCGGCAGAAGCTGGTAAGAAACTTACTATTCGTGCAGCCAGCAAACTAAAAGAAGAGGGCCTTGATTACATTCTCCTTCGCGCGGAAGACTGCCTCGAAGACTTTGTAGCGAAAGACATTATGTCACCCGAAACAGGTGAGGTTTTGGCTCATGCCGGTGACGAGGTGACGGAAGACCTGCTTAATCAATTGGTTGATGCGGGTATTAAAAAGGTAGAGTTGTTAGATATCAACTTCATGCAGCGCGGGGCTTATTTACGCAACACATTGCAAGCCGATAAAAACGCCACACGTCAAGAGGCCCTTGAAGATATTTACCGCATTTTACGCCCTGGTGAGCCGGCAACACTAGAAGGCTCTGATGCCCTGTTCCGCAGCCTATTTTTTGATTTCAACCGTTATGACCTTTCTACAGTTGGGCGCCTGAAAATCAACTCCCGTTTGGGGGGGGATGAACCCTTGGAGAACCGTGTGTTAACCTCTCGCGATGTGCTTGAAATGGTGCGCATGCTCCTTAACATTAAGGATGGTTTTGGCGAAGTTGACGATATTGATAACCTGGCTAACCGTCGTGTGCGTTCCGTGGGTGAATTGATTGAAAACCAATACCGCGGGGGTTTGTTGAAGATGGAAAAGGTTATCAAAGAACGTATGGGGACCCTTGACCTTGACTCAGCCATGCCGAATGACCTTATCAACGCGCGTCCTGCGTCGGCAGCCGTAAAAGAGTTCTTCGGAACCTCTCAGTTGTCACAGTTTATGGATCAAACCAACCCATTGTCTGAAATCACTCACAAGCGCCGTTTGTCCGCTTTGGGCCCAGGCGGGTTAACCCGTGATCGGGCTAGTTTTGAGGTGCGTGATGTACACCCTACCCATTATGGCCGTATATGCCCCATTGAAACACCAGAGGGCCCGAACATTGGTTTGATTAACTCTCTTTCTACCTACGCGAAAGTGAACGAGTATGGCTTCATTGAAACACCTTACCGTTTGGTAAAAGATAATAAGGTGGGTGATGAAGTGGTATATATGTCTGCCATTGAAGAGGCCAACCACACGATTGCCCAGGCAAACGTGCGCCTGAAGGCCGACGGCTCTTTTGCGGATGAGTTTGTGAGTGCTCGTCGCCGTGGCGAGTTCGTGACAGCACCAGCAACTGAGATTACCAGCATGGACGTTTCACCGAAGCAGCTTGTGTCCGTGGCCTCAGCGCTTATTCCGTTTTTGGAGAACGACGATGCCAAGCGTGTATTGATGGGCGCGAACATGCAACGTCAGGCCTTACCTCTCTTAAAGTCTGAGGCGCCTCTTGTAGGCACGGGTATGGAGCGCATTGTAGCCGCTGACTCTGGCGCGGTGATTGTAGCGGCGCGCGATGGTGTGGTGGACCAAGCAGATGGTGACCGCATTGTAGTGCGTGTGACGAATGCTGATATGGATTCCCAATCTATCGTTGATATTTACACGCTACAAAAATTTAAGCGCTCTAACCACAACACGTGTATCAACCAAACACCTCTTGTAAAAGTAGGCGACCACGTTAAAAAAGGCGACATCATCGCGGATGGCCCGGCGGTAGATACAGGTGAGTTGGGCTTAGGTAAAAACGTGCTTGTTGGGTTTATGCCGTGGCATGGGTATGGATATGAAGACTCTGTTATTCTATCAGAGCGTATTTCCCGTGATGATGTGTACACATCTATCCATATTGAAGAATTTGAAATTATGTCACGTGATACTAAGCTAGGTAACGAAGAAGTAACGCGTGATATTCCAAATGTGAGCGATGAAGTGTTGAAGCATCTTGACGAGGCGGGTATCGTGGCGCTTGGTGCGGAAGTTAAGCCGGGTGACATTTTGGTAGGGCGCGTAACGCCAAAGGGTGAGTCGCCAATTACACCAGAAGAAAAGCTGCTTCGCGCTATCTTTGGGGAGAAGGCATCTGATGTGCGTGACACCTCTTTGCGTGTGCCCCCTGGGTGTCACGGTACGGTGGTTGATGTGCGTGTGTTCTCGCGTCGGGGTGTGGAAAAAGACGAGCGTGCTTTAGCTATTGAGCAAGGTGAAGTTGACCGCTTGCGTAAAGATTACGAAATTGAGCGTGAGATTTTGGATAAAAGCTTCTACATGCGGTTGCGCGAAGGCTTTGAGGGTCAAGAGCTGGCACAACCCATTAAAGGGGTGAGTGCCTCTAAAAAGGGAATGGCGTTGGATAAAAAATTCTTATCTAAATGCACGCACCCCCAGCTACGCCACATTGTGGTTGATAACGCGAAGCTTATGGATGAGGTGGCTACCCTTAAAACAAACCACGAACAAAACCTAAAAGCTATCCGTGAGAAGCTTGATGAAAAAGTAGAGAAGGTGCGTCGTGGGGATGAGCTAGCGCCAGGCGTGTTGAAAACCGTGAAGGTGTTCGTAGCCGTAAAACGTAAAATTCAACCGGGTGATAAAATGGCGGGTCGTCACGGTAACAAGGGTGTGGTGGCCACAGTGGTCCCCCTCGAGGATATGCCTCACCTGGAAGACGGTACGCCGTTGGATATTATTCTAAACCCTCATGGTCTTCCTTCACGTATGAACGTAGGGCAGATCCTTGAAACCAACCTTGGTTGGGCCGGTATGGAGTTAGGTAAGCAAGTGGGCCGTATGGTTGATGAGATTCAGGCCAAGAACAGTAATGTAAAAGCCCTACGCGAAAAGTTGGCTGACATTTATGAGTCAGAGGATCATGTGAGAGAGTTGAAGGCTATGAGTGATGCCGAGATTCTTGAGCTTGGCGCCAACCTTCGCAAAGGTGTGCCCATGGCCACGCCTGTGTTTGACGGCGCAAAAGAGGCTGACATTAACCGTGTGATGGAAAAAGCGGGTCTGCCAACGTCGGGCCAAGTGCGCCTTATCGATGGCCGTTCCGGCGAGTATTTCGATCGTGAAGTTACTGTTGGTTGTATTTACATGCTAAAGCTTCACCACCTGGTAGATGAAAAGATCCACGCCCGTTCTATTGGGCCTTATAGCTTGGTGACACAACAGCCTCTTGGCGGTAAGGCACAGTTTGGTGGGCAACGTTTTGGAGAAATGGAAGTTTGGGCCTTGCAAGCTTATGGTGCAGCTTATACACTACAAGAAATGCTCACACTGAAGTCAGATGACGTGGCGGGTCGTACCAAAGTTTATGAATCCATTATCCGGGGTGATGATAACTTTGAAGCAGGTGTGCCAGAGTCATTTAACGTACTTGTGAAAGAGCTTCAAGCCTTGGGGCTGAATGTAGATTTTGGGCAATCTGAGTAGTAAATATTTTTGGAGAATAAAATGACAGAGTTACAACGCGTATTTAACTCAATTCAAGAGGGTGACACGTTTGACGCCATTCGTATTGGCTTGGCGAGCCCAGAAAAAATTCGGTCCTGGTCTTTTGGTGAAGTGAAAAAGCCAGAAACCATTAACTATCGTACATTTAAGCCAGAGAAAGACGGGTTGTTTTGTGCCCGCATCTTTGGCCCCGTGAAGGATTATGAGTGCCTTTGTGGTAAGTACAAGCGCATGAAGTTCCGCGGCATCATTTGTGAAAAATGTGGCGTAGAAGTAACCCTAACCAAGGTGCGGCGTGAACGGATGGGGCACATTGACCTTGTTACGCCTGTGGCACACATTTGGTTTACAAAGTCATTGCCGAGCCGTGTGGGGTTGCTCCTGAGCCTTAACACCAAAGAGCTCGATCGTGTGCTTTATTTTGAAAGCTACATTGTGATTGACCCGGGGCTAACACCATTTGCAAAAGGGCAGCTTCTAACCGAAGAAGAATATATTGATGCGCAAGATGAATACGGTGAAGATACCTTCAAAGCGGGTATTGGTGCGGAAGCCTTGCGTGAGCTGTTAGCAGCTCTTGACTTAGAAGAAATGCAAACGGACCTCCGCGAAGAGCTTTCTACTTGCGGGTCAGAGGTGCGTCGTAAGAAGATTATCAAAACCCTTAAGATCGTAGACGGCTTTCTTCATTCTGGTGCGCGCCCCGAGTGGATGGTGCTGAAGGTGGTACCGGTGATTCCGCCAGAGTTGCGTCCGTTAGTGCCGCTTGATGGTGGCCGCTTTGCCTCCTCTGACTTAAATGACCTCTATCGTCGTGTGATTAACCGTAACAATCGTTTGAAGCGCTTGGTGGAACTGCGTGCGCCAAGCATTATCGTTCGTAACGAAAAGCGTATGCTTCAAGAATCAGTAGATGCCTTGTTTGATAATGGCCGACGCGGCCGTGCGATAACGGGTACTAACAAGCGCCCGCTTAAGTCATTATCTGAAATGCTTAAGGGTAAGCAAGGTCGCTTTAGGCAGAACCTTCTCGGTAAGCGTGTAGATTATTCTGGTCGTTCTGTGATTTCTGTTGGGCCAAACTTGAAACTGCACCAATGTGGTTTGCCTAAAAAAATGGCACTCGAGCTGTTTAAGCCATTCATCTATGCGAAGCTTGAAAAATATGGTTATGCCACCACCATTAAGGCTGCAAAACGCCTGGTGGAAAAAGAACGCATTGAAGTGTGGGATATTTTAGAAGAGGTGATTCGCGAGCACCCCGTATTGCTGAACCGTGCGCCGACCCTTCACCGTTTAGGTATTCAAGCCTTCGAACCTGTGTTGGTTGAGGGTAAAGCTATTCGCTTGCACCCGCTTGTGTGTACGGCCTTTAACGCCGACTTTGACGGCGACCAAATGGCGGTGCACGTTCCCTTATCAGTAGAAGCGCAACTTGAAGCCCGCGTTCTTATGATGTCTACCAACAATATTCTTAGCCCGGCCAGTGGTAAGCCGGTTATTGGGTTGTCGCAAGACATCGTTGTAGGTGTGTATTATTTAAGCCTCATGCGCGAGCAAGAAAAAGGGGAGGGTATGTGCTTTACCGACCTTGGGGAGGTAGAGCGTGCGCTGGATGAGAAACTCATCACTCTGCATTCTAAGGTGCACATTCGTGTGCCCATATATCAAGCAGATGGCAGTGTAATCTACAAGCGCTACGAAACATCGGCAGGGCGTTTCATTTTGTATAATGCGTTGCCTCAACACCACAACATGCCCTTCGATTTGGTAAACCGTGTTATTACTAACAAAGAGCTTTCAAACCTTGTGGATGAGGTGTATCGCAACTGTGGACAAAAAGAGACGGCCTTGTTCTCTGACCGCATCATGCGCCTTGGCTTTAAATATTCAACGGTATCTGGCCTTTCCTTTGGGCGTGATGAGTTGGTTATTCCGGAAGAAAAAGCCGCCCTTGTGGCAGAAACGCAAAAGCTTGTGCAAAACTTTGAACGTCAATATCTTGATGGCTTGATCACCACCGGTGAAAAATATAACAAGGTTATCGACGCTTGGACGGCTTGTGTGGATAAAGTAGCGGACGCCATGATTGGGGGTATCGCGAAAGATGAGCCAGGTAAAGAGCTGAACTCCATTTACATGATGTCTAACTCGGGTGCCCGTGGTTCTTCTGCACAGATGCGCCAGCTGGCTGGTATGCGTGGGTTGATGGCCCGCTCCTCCGGTGAAATTTTGGAAACACCAATTATTTCAAACTTCAAAGAGGGCCTAACCGTCCTTGAGTACTTTACGTCCACACACGGGGCCCGTAAAGGCTTGGTGGACACGGCCCTTAAAACAGCCAACTCTGGGTACCTCACACGCCGTTTGGTAGACGTGGCACAAGACTGCATCGTTGTGGAAGATGATTGTGGCACAGACCTTGGTATTTCGGTAAAAGCTATCATTGAAGGGGGCGAAGTTATTTCCTCCTTGGGTGAGCGTATTGTGGGCCGTGTGGCTTCCGAAGACATTATTGACCCACTTACGGAAGAAAAATTGGCCTCTAAAAACCAAATGTTGGATGAAAAAATTGTAGAGCGCATCAATAACTCTGGTGTTGATACCGTTTTCATTCGCTCGCCTCTTAAATGTGAAACCCAACGGGGGGTGTGTGCTAAGTGTTATGGCCGTGATTTGGCCCGCTCGAAGCAAGTAAGTGTAGGCGAAGCGGTGGGTGTGATTGCGGCACAATCTATTGGTGAGCCCGGCACGCAGCTAACCATGAACACCTTCCACATTGGAGGAACTGCGCAGGGCTCGGCCGAGGAATCCAATATTCTGGCCCCATTAGAAGGAACCGTTACCTTTAAAAATGCCCAAACCATTGAGCGTAAAGACGGTGCGCAAATTGTTACGGGCCGTTACATGGAATTAGTGATGCTCGATAAATTAGGCCGTGAAAAAGCAAACCACAAAGTGCCATATGGTGCCCAGTTGTTTGTACGTGAAGGTGAAAAGGTGAGTTCTAACCAAAAACTTGCTGAGTGGGACCCGCACACCCTTCCTATTATCTCGGAGGTGTCAGGTTTCGTTAGGTTTGCTGACTTAACAGAAGGTTTGTCTTTCCGTGAGGT
>JAUIKZ010000019.1 GCA_030433125.1 Alphaproteobacteria bacterium | reverse complement strand
TTTCTTTACCCTGTTTCACGCCAGACTCAATAAGGTGTAGTGGCTGCAGAGGGAACACTGGCTGCTGCCAGCTTTTAATAGCCTGCGCTTCAGCAAACAATTTATCTGCTGGGTAATGAGCCTCTTCACAATACCCGAGCGCAAAGCTTAAAAAGCGTATCTTTAAATAATTGTCATTGCCATAATAATATAAGTTTGCATAGCTACATTTTTGCTCTTGGTGCACTTTTTCCAGCATCTCGATTTGCTTTTTTTGCTGTTTGCTTACAGGCCACTTCTTAAGTTCGGTAGCTGCTTCGTTGTTGAGTGCTGTTATAGCATACAGCCTTTCTATGGCTGCAAAATATTGGAGCCCCTTGGTGTCTTGTAGCACCGTGAGGATTTTTGGGTTTATGGCTGGCAGCACAGCTGGCCATGCTTTATGCTTGTGCATTAGGCCTAGGGCTTCTACCACATTTCGCCCCATAAGCATTTTAAGAAGCTCTTGTAAAACACGCTCTCTAGAAAGCTTAGATAACCCCCGTTGATGATGCGCGCATGCTTTCATGGAATCCTCACAGGGTGTGAAATCGCATGTGCCTAGAAAGCGGAAAAAGCGTAAAATGCGTAAGTAGTCTTCTCGGATTCTTTTTGCGGGCTCACCAATAAAGCGGAGTGTTTTAGTCTTTAAGTCTTTTAATCCTTGTTTTAACGGATCAAAAACCTTACCCACCATGTCAGCGTATAATGCATTAACGGTAAAGTCTCGGCGGGAGGCGTCTTCTGCGATATCACACGTATACTCTACCTCAGCGTAACGGCCGTCCGCTTTCACGTCCTTACGAAACGTCGTGATTTGAAACTGGGTGTTATTAACAACGGCAGTTACGGTTCCATGTTTTAAGCCCGTTGGAATGACTTTTATATTTGTCTCTTCCAGAATTTTTTGCACGCGGTTGGGTGGCAAGTCGGTGGTTAGGTCATAATCGGTAGAGGCGTTATTCAAGCGAGCCGCTGCATCTCGTACGGCACCCCCTACAATATAGAGTTTGGCGCGGTGCTTCTGAAAAATGCTAAACAAATTTTCTAATGCTTGATTCCCGCTCCATGGGGGGTGCTGAAGCTTAAGTGTTTTCATAGGCAGCTCCGCCGATCAAATCTGTTAAGCGTTTAATGCGCTCAAAACCTCTTGAGTGTGGCTTGAAACTTTAACCTTCGGCCACACATGGGTAATAACACCTTCCTCGTTAATCAGAAAGGTGGCGCGCTGGATGCCAAAATATTTCTTACCAAACATAGATTTTTCTACCCACACACCATAAGCTTGGCACACCTCGCCTTCTTCATCAGCAATGAGCGGGAAGTTCAACCCATAGCGCTCTTTAAACTTTTGGTGTTTTGCTTGGCTATCACGCGATACCCCCACCACGGCGGCATTTAAGTTATTAAACTGTGTCATGTTCTCCTGAAAGTCGCAGGCTTCGGTTGTGCAACCAGGCGTGTTATCTTTCGGGTAAAAGTATAACACCAGCTTTTGGCCTTTAAACTGATCGAGAGATATGGTTGCGCCGTTTTCATCTGGGCCACTAAAATGTGGGGCTTTTGCGCCGACTTCTGGGATTTGCATGGAGAACCTCCTAATGTTGTGTTGCTATAAGAATAGCGTGTTTCTTCTTACCTACTGATAACTTTAACACATGATTTTCGGGTAGGGTAGCTGTTTCTGCGATATCGCTCACCTTCGCGTCATCAACCTTAACAGCGCCAGCTTGAATATGGCGGCGTGCCTCACTTTTAGAGCCTGCTAAGCCAGCGGTAACAAGCAGTTCTGCAACAACAATAGGAAAGGAGCTCGTTGGCACATGGGCTACAGGTAGCGATGTTTCGACAATCGGGTTGCCATTATCGTCCTGGCCTTTTAATGAGTAGCCTGTGTCCTTGCTTTTAAAAAGGGATGCCACGGTTTCGTGAATGGCAGGCAACGCTTTTTCCCCACGCGCAAGCTTAGTGGCTTCGTCTGCTAGAATGGCTTTGGCTTTGTTAAGCTCTGCCCCCTCAAGCTTTTCCAGCTCGGCAATTTCCGCAAGCGGAAGATCTGTAAACATGCGTAAAAAGCGCCCGACGTCTTTATCGTCTGTGTTGCGCCAAAACTGCCAGTAATCATAGCTTGGCAGCTGGGCTTCGTTGAGCCATATGGCATTACCCGCGCTTTTGCCCATTTTCTCGCCACTAGCGGTTGTTACTAATGGTGCGGTTAAGCCAAAAGCCTCACGTTTATTGAGTTTGCGAATAAGCTCCACACCGTTCACAATGTTTCCCCATTGATCAGAGCCGCCCATTTGCAACGTGCAGTTGTGCTCACGGTTGAGGAGCCAATAATCATAGGCTTGCAGCAGCATGTAGTTGAACTCAAGAAACGTAAGGGATTGCTCACGGTCAAGGCGAGACTTCACGCTATCAAAGCTCAGCATGCGATTTATGGTAAACAAAGAGCCATAGTCACGAAGGAACTCGATATACCCCAGGCTCTTAAGCCAATCATCATTGTTTAACACAAAGGCGTCGGAGGGGCTCTCTCCAAAGCGAATGTACTGCGCGTATATGGAAAGAATAGACTCAACATTTTCTTGAATTTCGTCATCACTTAGCTCGCGGCGCATAGCATCTTTGCCGCTTGGATCGGCTATTTTAGCTGTGCCACCGCCTACAATAACAATTGGCGTATGGCCATGACGCTGAAAAACGCGTAACATCATGATGGTAACGAGGTTGCCCACGTGCAGGCTTTTAGCAGTTGGGTCAAACCCTACATAGCCCGTGATGGACCCTTCCGCCATGGCAGCATCTAACTTTTCATAATCGGTGCATTGATAAATAAATCCGCGATCATGTAACTCCTGCAAGCAAGCGGAATGAAACTGCATGTGGCCTCCAAAATTGTTTAATTACGACTGTTTTCGTTGAATGTAATTAAGCATATGGGCTGCAAACATATCAAGTTTATTTGTGAAAAAGTGATCCGCGCCTTCTATCATTTTAAAATCAACATCAATGGTGTGTTGTTTTTTTAAGCGTGCAGCTAGCTCTTGTGAGGCTTTAGGGCTCACTATTTCATCTTCATTACCCTGAATAATAAAGCCGTCCCGTGGGCAGGGCGCTAAAAAGGTGAAGTCATATATATTCACGGGCGGGCCCGCTGCAATAAAGGCTTTAATGTCAGGACGCCGCATAAGCAGTTGCATGGCAATCCACGAACCGAAAGAAAACCCAGACAACCAAATGGGGCCATGTTTAGGGTTTTGTTTTTGAAACCAGTCAAGCACATGAATGGCATCAGCCAGCTCGCCTTCGCCAAAGTCGAACTTGCCCTCAGACTTTCCGACGCCCCGAAAATTAAAGCGGGCAACGTGAAACCCAAGACTTGCGAAGACTTTATACATTGTATAAACAACCTTGTTATGCATGGTGCCCCCCTGCTCAGGATGGGGATGCAAAATAAGAGCCAAGGGTGCACTTGCCTCCTTAGCTTGAGAATACCTAACTTCAAGACGGCCAACCGGTCCGTTTATAACTGTTTCTGGCATATAATATAGCTTTCTGCTTCATTTTACATATATAGCATTTTGTCAAAATTCGCAAGACAATAGAGCTGAAAGCGGATGTTTTCGCTATTTGTGCTAGTTGAAAAGGCAGAGATATTATGGCTAGGCAAACTATTGTTTGGTTTTTTACGTTATCTTAAGAATATTGCGCTTTAATAAGCTAAGAATAGAATTGGTTATAGACATGGATACAATATATAAAAAATTAGAAAACATCAGAAAACCACGCGTCCACATCACATATAATCTTGAAAAGGGTGATGCCGTTGAAATGAAAGAACTTCCCTGGGTTATGGGGGTTCTGGCTGATTTGTCGGGCCAACCTGCTAAGCCGTTGCCCAAACTAAAGGAGCGGAAGTTCACAGAAGTTAACCGGGGGAACTTTGCTGACATCATGAAGTCTATTAATCCCCGTGTGAAATTTAATGTAGAGAACCACCTTACAAGCAAAGCAAATGACGCTCTTTCAGTGGAGCTAACATTCAATAATATGGATGATTTTAACCCCTTGGAAATCACAAAGAGGGTAGCACCGCTAAATGAAAAACTGCAAGCCCGCACACGCTTAAAAGACTTGGTGGCCAAGCTTGATGGCAACGATGAGCTTGGAGACTTACTCGAGCAGATTTTATCAAACGAAAGTATGCTCAACGAGCTTAAGCAAGAGCTAGCAAAAGCGTAGAGGAGAGAGACAATGGCAAAAGATAAAAAAGAAAGCAACGTAGGCACAAAGCTAGGCTTGTTGGATCAACTTTTTGTGGCGGGTAAAGCCGACAACGAAGAGCAACGCCCACACTTTAAAGCACTTTTGGGTGAATTTGTAAAGCAGGCTGAACAGAATAAAGAGGCAGGCATCAAAGACCCTCTCGCTTTTATTAACCATGCTATGCGCACGGAAGATGAGAAACTGCAAGCGCAGCTTAATGAGATTATGCACCACCCGGACTTTCAACAACTAGAGTCGGCTTGGCGTGGGTTGGATTATCTGGTAAGCAACACAGCCACGGGCAGCAAGCTAAAAATTAGGTTGCTAAATGTAACTAAAAAAGAGTTGTTGAATGATTTAGTGAAAGCGGTTGAGTTTGATCAGAGCGCCCTGTTTAAAAAGGTTTATGAAGAAGAATATGGTACCTTTGGTGGAAACCCCTTCTCATGCTTAGTCGGTGATTACGAATTTGGCCGCAGCCCACAAGATGTGGAGCTTCTGATGAAGATTTCACAAGTGGCCGCCGCTGCCCATGCACCCTTCATTTCAGCCGCGTCGCCTAACTTGTTCGACCTCAAGAACTTTAAT
The DNA here is from genome assembly GCA_030433125.1 of Alphaproteobacteria bacterium. Lineage (GTDB taxonomy): Bacteria > Pseudomonadota > Alphaproteobacteria > UBA6184 > UBA6184 > JAUIKZ01. The sequence continues at coordinate 11,502 of JAUIKZ010000019.1, read as the reverse complement.
GAAATTGGCACACCGCGTGATCTATCAAAGATTTTCGAAAGCTCAGACATGGCAAAATGGCGCTCTTTCCGTGATATGGAAGAGTCTCGCTATGTGTGTTTAACCCTACCGCATGTGTTGATGCGTTTGCCTTACGGCGAGAAAACTCTGCCCGTCGAAGGTATGGCTTTTGAAGAATATGTGGATGGCCGGGATAATAGGCACTTTTGTTGGGGCAATGCAGGCTATGTGTTGGCGCAACGTATTAACGATGCCTTTGCCGAGTATGGCTGGACAGCCGCTATACGGGGCGTTGAGGGCGGTGGCTTAGTGGAAGGCTTGCCGGCTTACACCTTTAAAACAAATGAAGGTGATGTAGCATTGAAATGCCCCACCGAAGTAACTATTACAGATCGTCGTGAAAAAGAGCTATCTGACCTAGGCTTCTTAGCGTTGTGCCATTGTAAAGGAACCGACTACGCTTGTTTCTTTGGGTCTCAAACGGCGCAAAAACCGAAGAAGTTTAACTTGGCAGATATCAGTGCCAACGCTCAACTTTCAGCGCGTATCACCTATGTGATGGCAGCCTCTCGTTTTGCTCATTACATTAAGGTTATGATGCGCGATAAAATTGGCAGCTTCATGACAGGGGATGAAATCGCGAATTACCTCAACAACTGGCTCGGTAATTATGTGTTGCTGAACGATGATGCGCCCCACAGCTTGAAAGCCCGCTACCCCTTGCGCGAATCACGTGTGGATGTGTTCGAGCAGCCTGGAAAGCCTGGGTCGTATAGTTCGGTTATTTATCTTAAACCGCACTTCCAGCTTGAAGAGTTCGATGCCTCTGTAAGGCTTGTGGCCAAACTGCCAGCACCAGCAAAGTAGGCGGCATTTGGAAAGAATAATAATGAATAATATTGCGGAGAATAACAATGAGTAATGTTTCGGATAACAGCCCTCAAATACCTGATAAGGTCATTAAGATTGATCAACATTTGCATTCAGAAATAAAGGGCTTTGAAGAGTTTTCTAAGTTGTTGCGTTGGGAAGTTGAAAGCAATCGCCATGGCGCTGCAGGCAACCATGGGTCGCCCGTTCGCGCACAGGATGCCGTGCTTACGTCTAATGTCACGGTTGTTTTAAGGTCTGGCTTGCACACAGCTGCTATTAAAAAGAATCATGCCCAAGGCGAGAGCTTTAAAGAGATAGTGGTTTGTAAGCTCAGCAAAGTGAATGGCGAGCTTGTAGCCTATGAGGCATATACCTACAAAGGGTGTCGTATTACCTCGTTTAAAAACACTATGGACGGTGATATTGAAGTGTCATTCTCTTTTGAAGAAGAAACTTGTGAAGTGTGCGAGTATTCAGAGACGGGTGTTTTAAAAGGTAAATCGGTTATGACTTTTAATTACAAAACGGGCGAAGGCAGCTAGCTTTTGTTCGCTATCGCCCTTGTTAAATGCAAGGGCGGGCCTTACATTGCCCTTGGCATGCATACTGTTACAGACACCCCAGAATCCCCCCCCCGAGAGCAGCCCTCTAACGTCTTCCTCCTTCCCACGTCTTCCTGAACTTGTTTCAAGATATTTGTGCAAAAGCCCCGCCATTCTTTATGTCATGAGACGCCTAAACAAGTTTTGTGTGACGTTTGTGTCGAGGGATACTTATGAGCATAACCAACATAACAAGAAGTAGGACGTCGGGGGGGGGGGGGACATCCTTTGAGGCCCCAACCCACACTTCGTACGTCGGGCCTGGTGCCACTAACAATCATCGTTGCATATTTTATGAATACAGTACATAATGCCTCAAAAACCATGCTGGAAAAACTAAATTTATGGGTGATTTCACTGCAACTTGAACTGGCTGAAATACTAAAAACAAACACTGCATTTTTCCATATTTTTGCAGCGTTCATAATCTTGGTTTTGCTTTTAAAAATCCGAAAGCTAAGCCGTGTCATTCACGTTAAAAATTCCAGCTTATTTAGTTTGAAACATGTGCTTGATTCTTCACCCATCGCTTGGGTTAGCTGGGAAGACGGAGCTATAGACAGCCCAACTTTTGCCTCGCGCCTTCGGGGGTTTTTGCAATTGAAAGGCCCCATCGATGTCCAAAATATTTGCAAAACACTCGCGCTGGAGGACGGGGACTTAACCAGCCTTGTAAATACCCTCGTCACCAAACGCCAAAACTTTTCACGCATTGCAGCCCACGAAAACGAACAGGATATCTTTCTCGTCCACGGAAATTGCATTAGTTACAACGGCAACATTTCTTTTGCCCTCTGGTTCCACGACATAACCACCGCCACCCGAAACGAGCAGGCGCAAACAGAGGTAAACTACCAACTACAAGCCGAGCGAGAAAGTCTTCAAAAGTTATTAGACGCTATTCCCACTTCTGTATGGATAAAAAATGAAAACGCTGACATCATTTTTTGTAACAAAGCCTATGCGGACGTTTTAGAGACCACGCCAGAACTTGTCGTCACCGAAAAGCGTGCTATCATGACATGGAATGACAGCCACCTCGGGCATGATGTGACAGAAAGAGTTCTGAAAGAAAAAACGAAGGTTTCCCATTTATGCCACACGGTTGTTGGGGGGGAGCGTCGCTTGCTAAGCATCACCGAACAACCCTGCGATACAAACCACATAATTGGTTATGCGCAAGACTTAACAGCAAAAGAGCAGCTCAGAAAAGAAAAGCAACAAATTGTGACCTCTATTCAAGAATCGCTTGAGCACATACCCAACCCGATCATCACCTATAATTCTGACATGCGCGTTGAGTTTTTTAACAAAAGTTATGTAAAAACATTTGAGCATGACTACGATTGGCTATTAACTGGCCCCACTTTTTCAGATGTGCTTGAAGACTTGCGCGCCAGGCACAAGCTTCCCGACATAATGGACTTTAAACAGTTTAAACAAACAAGGTTAGAGCTGTTTACATCTATTATGGAGCCCGTGGAAGAAATGCTCTATATGCCAGATGGACGATCTTTGCGCATGGTGACAGCCCCCTATCATACAGGGGGGCTGATGGTGCTTTTCCATGACGTGTCAGAATGGCTTTCCCTTGAGCGGCGCTACAATACCTTGCTGGCCGTGCATAAACATATCCTGGATAACTTGTTTGAAGGCGCCAGCGTTTATGCGTCTAACAACAGGCTCACCCTTTATAACTCTGCCTTTGCTAATATGTGGGAACTAGATCAAAACGAGCTTGAAAAAGGACCTCACTTATTAGACGTTATTGATAAAATTAAAGATGCTCTTAGCATTCCTGGGGATTGGGAACAGTTTAAGGAAAAGATTATTAGCAAGGTAACAAGCCGCGTCCCTATTAAGGAAGGGCGTGTTAACTTAAAGGATGATCGCGCTTATGAGTTCTCGCAAACGCCCTTGCCTGACGGGTCTCACTTGTTAACGTTTTTGGATGTGAGTGATCAGATAAAAATTGAAAAAGCACTTCTCGAGCGTAATGAAGCACTAGAAACCATCAACCGCATAAAGTCTGATTTTGTGCGCAACCTCTATGATAATATTAAAAACCCCCTTGAAGCCTTAGGCACTGAAGCGGAAAGGTTAGCACAAGAGAACAAATCAGATAAACTCACGGAGCTATTTCACACGTTAGAGTCTATTAACCGAAAGCTACAAGAGTTTTATGAACTTGCGAATGTTTCTACATTAGAAATGCTTCCTAAATACTCAACAATAAAAGTTTCGCGGTTAGCGGAAGACATTTTTAAACAGCTTAAAACAGAAATGCAAAAAGCGGGCATTCGCTTTAGTTTGAATTTACCAGAACAAGATAGCCTCACGTTAAGAGTAGACAAACCTAAAATTGTACAGGCTTTTTATAGTTTGTTGGGCAATGCTGCCCACTACAATAAGGGCGGGGATGTGGTTTTTAACGTTACGGCCAGTAAAGGTAAAGCCGTGTTCGCCATTGAGGGAAAAGGAATCATTCCATTCACAGACGTGGGGCGCAAGTCGCGTGGGCTAAAGCGTGGACTTGATTACGACCTATTGGGTGTGGGGTACTCACTCGTAAGGCGGTATGTTGAGATGCAAGGGGGCACATTAACAATTGAAAATAACATTCAAGATGGCACCACAATCGTGGTAAAACTACCTATAAATGATGAAACATAATGAAAAGCTACTATTTATATGGGCTCCACGCTGTTAAAGCCGCGCTCCACAACCCTCACCGTATTTGCAAACGGATATTACACACAAAACCACTGAACGATTTGGACTGCCGCGACATCCCTACTAAGCAAGTGGAAAAAGAGTATTTCAATAAAATCCTGCCGCCAGGGGCTGTCCACCAAGGGTTAGTGGCAGAAGTAAAGCCTTTAGAAGAGCCCAGACTAGAAGACATAGCTGGTGGCGGCGCAGCAGGCTGTGTGGTGATTTTAGATCAAATAACAGACCCCCATAATGTAGGGGCTATTTTGCGCAGTTGTGCAGCCTTTAATGTAAAAGCACTCATCACACAAGAACGGCATATGCCAGACAGTTTTGGGCTGATCGGTAAAATTGCCTCAGGCGCGCTGGAGCATGTGCCTATTATGACGGTGGCAAATATAGCCGCCGCTATAAAGGATTTACAAGCCCTTAACTTTTGGGTGTTTGGGTTAGATGAACAAGGGCAAGACACGTCTAGTGCTGTGGGCGGAACTAAGAATGTAGCCTTCGTGATGGGCGCCGAGGGCAAGGGGTTGCGGCCTTTAACAAAAAAAAGGTGCGATGGCCTTATAAAAATAAACACCTCCACCTCGTTTAGTACTTTAAATGTATCTAACGCGACCGCTATAATATTACATGAATGGTATAAAGGAGTTAACCATGTGGGACGCTAGAATTTACTTGTTGTTTTATGTATTGGGTACATTGCCAGTTACACGGCTTGGCAGCTGGTTGCGGGCTAAAAATCCAACTGCTGATTTATCATCACCATACATTTTGGAGTTTTTGTTGGGTGCTTCGGCCACCGCCTCAGTATTTATCTTCAAAAAGATGAACCTTATAGATGTTATAACACCAGACACCTACTATTGGGCGGCCTTTTGGGTCACTATGGGGGCGCTGTTTCCTATTTATAATAACTTTATAGGCACAAAAAACTTTTGGCTGTTTTTGGGGGCAATAACCGTGGCCAGCCCTGTTGTGGCCTTTGCAGCGGCTTTGACGGGCGGCGCTACCTACTATGCCACTAAAAGAAGAGTTTTATCAGAGCTCGTCACCATTTGGGCGGCGGTCATAAGCGTGTGTTTTGCAGCCACACAAACCCGCGACCCCATGATCATTATGATTATTTTAGCGGCAGCCGTTACGGCAAAATACGCCGACAGCTTAAAGAGTTATTAGCGAATATACGTTAAGATACTCTCATTAATAACTGAGATGAGAGTATCCTGATGATGCATGACACCGAAAAATTAAAATGGTTACAACTCTACCGTTCTGAGAATGTTGGCCCCGCGGTTTTCTTTCACCTAATCAAAAAATATGGCTCGGTAACAGAAGCCCTGTTAGCTTTGGAAAGTATTACCCTTAAAGGGGGGCGGCAGCTTAAGTTATGCTCGCCCAAAAAAGCCGAGGAGGAATGGAAAAACCTGCAAGAATTCGGGGGGCGCTTTATAACGCTTCACTGCCCCGCATACCCGACGGCCCTGAAAGCCATTAACAATCCGCCTCCCATCATAAGTGTTTTAGGTAACACAGAGCTCCTGCAAAGCGACAAACATGTAGCGATTGTAGGCAGCCGAAAAGTGTCCTTAGCGGGCACCAAGCTCACTAAAGAGTTTGCTCACAAGTTGGGGCAAGCACGTTATATTACCGTTTCGGGTTTAGCGCGCGGTGTGGATAGCTGCGTTCATGAGGCGTCACTTAAAACAGGTACAATAGCCATACTTGGCTGTGGCCTGAACGTTTGCTACCCCGAGGAAAATCAAGAGCTTTACAACGCCATTAAAGAGAACGGGCTTCTCATAAGCGAACTGCCTTTTAACACGGCTCCCTCGGCGCACAATTTTCCTATGCGTAATCGCCTAATTGCTGGCATCTGTAAAGGCACCTTGGTAGTGGAGGCCGCGCTTAAATCGGGATCGCTCATTACCGCTGAATACGCCAATGAAATGGGCCGCTATGTAATGGCTATCCCGGGTTCCCCTTTAGATGTTCGCTCCCGAGGAGGGAATCATCTCATTAAAGAGGGGGCGCATCTGGTAGAAACTCCTGAAGACGCCTTAGACATATTAGATGAGCGGGTGATAAAATATATCTTGCACGAAGACACCTACGAGAGCTATGAGCCACCAAAGGTTTTTGCAACTGTGGAGCAAGTTCACGAAGCGAAACAAAATATTTTGGGGTTATTGTCGCACACACCCGTTATGGTGGAAGAGCTTATTCACACATCTAACTTGCCCCCCTACATCTTTCACGAGGCTCTGGTGGAGCTGGAGTTAACGGGGCGCATTGTTCGTAGCTTTGGAGACAAAGTGTCACTTTGTGGTTAGCTTGATTTTGGGGAAGCTATTCCTGCTCCACAAAAAAAAGAAGCTTGTTATCTACAAATTGTACATTTGCACTCGTGTAGGAAATGTCTTTCTTACCCTCCGATGTATTGCAGTTTAAAACCCCTTCTTCTGCGCAGGCAAAGAAGGGGGTGTGGTCTTTTAGCAGGGTGACATCGCCGCCAGTAATAGAGAAGGTAGCCGACAAGGCGGCCCCCTCATAAAGCGTTTCATGCACGTTGAATATTTTGCAATCAAAGTATTCGCTCATTCTTAGCTCTCCTGGCGCAATTTATCGGCTTTCTGAATGGCCTCTTCAATGCTGCCCACCATATAAAAAGCTGCTTCTGGCAGGTGGTCATGTTTGCCATCAACAATTTCCTTAAAGCCTTTTATGGTGTCGGCCAGTTCCACAAAACGACCTGGCATACCGGTAAACACCTCGGCGGCAAAAAATGGCTGGGAGAGGAAGCGCTGTATCTTACGGGCCCGAGACACCACGCGCTTATCTTCTTCCGACAACTCATCCATCCCCAAAATGGCAATAATGTCCTGCAATGATTTATAGGTTTGTAACACTCGCTGCACCTCGCGGGCTACCTCATAATGCTCCCGCGATACAACGTCGGGGCTTAAGATACGAGAGGTGGAATCCAGCGGGTCCACAGCCGGGTAAATGCCCATCTCCGAAATTTTGCGGCTCAACACCGTAGTGGCGTCAAGGTGTGTAAAGGAGGTGGCAGGGCTAGGGTCAGTGAGGTCATCTGCCGGTACATAAATCGCCTGCACACTGGTAATAGACCCGCGGTCTGTGCTGGTAATACGTTCTTGCAAGCTGCCCATTTCTGAGGCGAGGGTAGGTTGATAGCCCACCGCTGAGGGAATGCGCCCCAACAAGGCCGACACCTCTGAGCCCGCTTGCGTAAAACGGAAAATGTTATCCACGAAGAACAATACATCTTGTTGTTCCACATCGCGGAAGTGCTCCGCAATGGTTAGCCCGGTGAGCGCCACGCGGGCACGAGCACCAGGCGGCTCATTCATTTGGCCATACACCAACGCCACCTTGGCTTGGTTGTTTTCATAGTCGATAACTTTTGAAGCCTGCATTTCTTCGTAGAGGTCGTTCCCTTCACGGGTACGTTCTCCCACACCGGCAAACACCGAATACCCACCGTGCGCCTTGGCGATGTTGTTAATGAGCTCCATAATCAACACGGTTTTACCTACACCGGCCCCTCCAAACAAGCCAATCTTGCCCCCTTTGAGGTAAGGCGCTAACAGGTCAATTACCTTAATGCCCGTCACAAGAATTTCTTGTTCCGTAGACTGGTTGGCGAACGAGGGAGCCTCTTGGTGAATGGAGCGTGTGTCTTTTGTTTTGAAGTCACCGCGGTCGTCAATGGGGTCACCCACCACATTCATAATGCGCCCCAACACCTCTGTGCCCACCGGCACCGAAATGGGCTCGCCGGTGTCGATCACTTCTTGGCCCCGCTTCAGGCCATCGGTGGTGTGCATAGAAATGGTGCGCACGGTGTTTTCGCCAAGGTGCTGCACCACCTCTAACACGTGGGGGTTCTCTTTTTCGGTGGTTTTAAGGGCGTTCATAATAGGGGGCACGGGCGTTTCCGGGGGAAATGTAATATCAATCACCGCGCCAATAATTTGTTTAATGTGTCCTGTTGTGGTCATGTAAAACTCCTATAGTGCTTCTTTTCCAGCAATAATTTCAATAAGCTCCCGTGTGATGGTGCTTTGACGTGATTTGTTGTAAACGATGTTGAGGCTCTCAATAATGTCCTCAGCGTTTGTTTGCGCGCTATCCATGGCGTTCATCCGCGAGGCGTGCTCGCTCAATTTGTTTTCAATAATAAGGGCCCTTAAGCGTGTGCGCAAGAGCTGCTCAAAATATTGTTTTTGAAAGTTAGCCAAGTGCGGCTCCAACAAGGGGATGTATTCAACTTCCACGGGTTGGGGCACATACACTTTGCGCAAAGGGTAAATGGGCAACACCATAGGCTGTTGGCTGATAGCCGACACATATTTGTTCATCGCAAAATAAACACGTTGGTAACTCTGCCCCTCAATTTGCTCAAACATATAGTCAGTTAGTTTTTGAATGCTACCTTCCAGATCTTTCTCATTTTTGAAAAAGGTTTTGAGACGCACCGTATGGCCCGTTTCCGCCTCTTTTTTAAAGATATCATAGCCCTTGGCCCCAATGAACATATAATCAAGGTGGCGGTGCATACGTTCTTCCGCTTGGCTAAAAGCGTGGAGGCGCTTGATAAGGCCCTGATTAAAGCCCCCGCACATGCCCTTAAAACTGGTGCCCACAATAACGAGGTCTTTTTCGGTGGGCTCGCTTTGCCAAAGCCCACCATCAAACAGATCTGGTTCACTGGAATAGAGAATGTTGATAGGGCTTTCTAAGCTTGTGAGGGCAAACTTGGCCGGCGCCAAGGTTTTTTGCACCTTGCGAAACTTAGAGGTGGCGATTAGCTTCATGGCTGAGGTAATTTTTAAGGTAGCCTGCGCCACGGAGATGCGTTTTTTGAGTTCCTTAAGACTTGTCATGCGGCCTCACTATCATAAATCAGCCTCTGTGCCTAAGTATTTCTCCACAAACAGATCTTTGAAGGTTTTAAGATAGTAGTTAAGGCTGTTTTCAATATCGGTAGTGAGTTTCCCTTGATCCTTAATTTTATGTAAAATATCGGGCGAGCGAAGCTTCACGTCCGCGAGGAGCTCTTGCTCAAAAACCCCAATAAGTTTTGTGGGTATGCCCTCTAGAACACCATGAGTGGCTGCATAAATCACCACCACTTGCTCCTCCATTTGAAGCGGGGAGTACTGGGGTTGCTTAAGCATTTCCGTTAGCATATACCCCCGATCGAGTTGCTTTTTGGTGGCCGCATCTAAATCAGCCGAAAACTGCGAGAATGACTCAACCTCGCGGAACTGCGCCAGCTCTAATTTAATAGACCCGCTCACTTGCTTCATGGCTTTGGTTTGTGCGGCCGATCCCACACGGCTTACGGAAATACCCACGTTAATGGCCGGGCGAACGCCCTTATAAAACAAGTCCGTTTCTAAAAATATCTGACCATCAGTAATGGAAATAACGTTTGTGGGAATGTAAGCAGACACGTCACCGGCTTGCGTTTCCACAATAGGTAGGGCCGTTAAGGAGCCCCCTCCATGGGCTTCATTCAGTTTAGCCGAGCGCTCAAGCAACCGTGAGTGCAGATAGAAGATGTCGCCGGGAAAGGCCTCACGCCCTGGCGGGCGACGCAGCAATAATGACATCTGCCTATAAGCCACAGCCTGCTTAGAGAGGTCATCATAAATCACGAGGGCGTGCATGCCATTATCGCGGAAATATTCCCCCATAGCGCACCCTACATATGGCGCGTAGGCCTGAAGCGGCGCCGGGTCAGAGGCGCTGGCAGACACAACAATGGTGTATTCCATTGCTCCTGACTCCTCGAGCTTTTTCACAATTTGTGCCACAGTAGAGCGCTTCTGCCCAATCGCCACATAAATACAGTACATTTTCTTTTTCGGGTCTTCTGTACTGTTGTTAATGGACTTTTGGTTGATGATGGTGTCAATGGCGATAGCTGACTTACCTGTTTGGCGATCCCCAATAATAAGCTCACGCTGGCCCCGCCCAATAGGGATAAGACTGTCGATTGATTTGATACCGGTTTGTAGAGGCTCACACACAGACTGACGGGTAATGATGCCCGGTGCTTCACGCTCCACAGCAATAGAGGTGCTGGCTTCTATGGCGCCTTTGCCATCAATAGGCTCGCCTAAGCCATTAACTACGCGGCCCAGTAGCCCTAACCCGGCGGGCACTTTCATCACATCGTTCTCGCGATACACATCGTCGCCCTCTAACACATCGCGGTCAGAGCCTAAAATCACCACGCCTACAACCTCTTCTTCTAGGTTCATGGCCATACCCTTAACGCCCCGTTGAAACTGCACCGTTTCACCGGCCACAATGTTTTCCAGGCCCCATACCATGGCCACGCCGTCGCCTACAGATAGCACCTTACCAACTTCTTGCAAGCGGGGCTGGTAGGAAAAGGCAGCAATTTTTTGTTTTAGGATATCAACAATCTCAGCGGGATTTTTCGTCATATTCAAAGCCTTCTACTTTTTGTTGTAGTGTTTCTAGTTGTGTTTTAACGGTCCAGTCCAGGGAGAGGCTGCCTATATTGAGGCGAAAGCCCCCCACAAGACGGGGGTCGGTAATGTTTTTGATGGTTGGTTTTTTGTGCAGTGTTTTTTGAAGATACTTTTTTAGCTTATGGATATTTTCTTCATCTAACGCATGCGCACTGCGTACAGTGGTGTGCACAACGCCATCATAATTGTCTGTCAAATGTGAAAAGCGTTTGTATATAGAGGGCAGATGTTTTAACCGGTTATTTACCAGAAGCTGCGCTAAGAAGTCCCTAAAAAGGGGAGGGGTGTTCTCATCAAGTAGTTCTTGCTGCAAAATCGCAATTTTAGTGGGTTTAGATATATGGGGTGCCAAGCTAAATTGCTTCCAAGCGTGACTGGTCGCCACCGGCATAAAGTCGAAAAAAGCTTGGCGAACCTCTATTAATGCTTTTGCCTCTTCAGCCAGGCTAAAAAGCGCTTTCGCATATGTGGAAGCTATATGAAAATGGTGCATAACAATATTTTTTACTATAAAAATATGTAGCACGTTTTAGGCGTTGAATCAATGAGATACGGCCGCGCCTTTCAGGTCTGACGCATCTAAAGGCATGGGCAAATGCGGGGAAAGCAAGGACACCTCATGGACGCAGGCATCAAGAATTTGTTTAAGAACATAGATGGTCCTGGTAGTGTAGACCAAAAAGCCGCTTGCGATAGGGGAAAAGGTCACCGTTTATTTGGTCAATTACGCGGCATTTTTATACTTCGCTTCATTATACATTTCACTCGGTCTCCGTCCA